>NZ_JBFRFW010000013.1:0-350422 GCF_052115025.1 Bradyrhizobium sp. 2TAF24
GCGCGGCGCGGGCCGCCCGGCTGGCGGCGAGCCGGGCCGCGGCGGCGGATCCGGCCGGCGGGGCGGCGGCCGATCCGGGCGCGCGGCGCTCGATCACCGACATCAGCACGCCGTAACGCCGGGGCGGGCAGGCACCGCTCGCGGGAATGTGAGCGCGATCGCCGCCGGCCGCGTAACTTTTGGCCGGTTCGGCCGTAGATTGCAGCGGAAGCGGTGTCGGCGGCGCGGAGCCGCCGGACGGGAGCCGCCGCGACACAAGGAGCCTGCCATGATCGATCGCCGTCTCGTGCTGACCGCCGGCCTGTCCGTGCTCGCCGCGCTGCGCTGGCTGCGCCCGGGCGACGCCCGTGCCGCGGAAACTTTCGAGGTCACCAGGACGCCGGAGGAGTGGCGCCGCCAGCTGACGCCGGCGCAGTATGGCATCCTGCGCGAGCACGGCACCGAGCGGCCGTACTCCAGCCCGCTCAACAAGGAGCACCGCAAGGGCACCTTCGCCTGCGCCGGCTGCGACCTGCCGCTGTTCGCCTCGGAGACCAAGTTCGACAGCGGCACCGGCTGGCCGAGCTTCTACCAGCCGCTGCCCGACGCGGTCGGCACCACGGAAGACCGCTCGTTCATGATGACGCGCACCGAGGTGCACTGCCATCGTTGCGGCGGCCATCTCGGCCATGTGTTCGACGACGGCCCCAAGCCGACCGGCCTGCGCTACTGCATGAACGGGCTGTCGCTGACCTTCAAGCCGGCGAACGCGTCGGCGTCGTGAGAGGCTGTCTCGAAGGCCATGCATCACATAAGGCCATCGTGAGAACACCGGGCTTGCCGCTTTTCTCTGTCGTGGCCGGCCGGCCACGACAAATACCATGGTCGGTGGCTGCTCCTTAAGTCAGGTGCTGAGAATCGCGCGGAACGGGCCGGTAGGGCGAAAAACGCCACCCGGGCCCGGCAGATCTTGCCGTTCTAGGCAAAGAGTCCCCGGCGCGAGCGCTGGGATTTCCATTTCAAGTCATTGAAAAATATGCGTGTTCCTGTCTGGCACGCGAATTGCGACATCGTCTTCGACCTGTGGCCGTGCCCCGTTCGAGGGCTTGTAAACACCGGCTGGCCACCCCGGTAGTTGGAGACGATGTATGGGTATCTTCGGCGCTCTCACCACCTCCGTCGCGGGCTTGCGCGCTCAGTCCTATGCGCTGGAAAACATCTCCGGCAACATCGCCAACTCCCAGACCACCGGCTTCAAGCGCATCGACACCAGCTTCATGGACCTGGTGCCGGGCACCGGCGCCAACAACCAGCTCGCCGGCAGCGTGACCACGCAGTCGCGTGAAACCAACACCGTGCGCGGCGACGTCCAGAGCGCGGCGGTTGCGACCTACATGGCGATCAATGGCGACGGTTTCTTCGTGGTGCAGAAGCCCGGCAGCTTCACCGACAACCAGCCGGTGTTCTCCGGCGTCGACATGTACACCCGCCGCGGCGACTTCACGCTCGACAAGAACGGCTATCTCGTCAACGGCGCCGGCTACTATGTCGAGGGCGTGCCGATCGATCCGACCACCGGCAACCAGACCGGCAGCGTGCCGCAGGTGCTGAAATTCGCCAACGACTTCCTGCCGGCGGTCGCGACCTCGACGGTGAACTACCGCGCCAACCTCGCCAGCTACCCGCTAACCACCAAGCACGATGCCTCGATCCCGGGCTCGGAGCTGCTGCGCCCGGCGGACTTCACCGCCGGCAACCCGCGCATCGTCGGCACCCCGGCGGCGCCGTTCGTCGATGCCAGCACCACGGGCACCGCCAAGAACAACAAGGCGACGACGCCGGCCCCGATCACCGGAAATACCACGTTGTCCGGCGCCAGCGGCACCGATTCGCTCAGCACAAATTTCGCGGCCGGCGACACCATCACCGTCAACGGCACGGTGGTCACCTTCGTCGCGTCGGGCGCGGCCGGCAATCAGCTCAACGTCACCGACAATATCAGTACATTGCTCGCCAAGATCGATTCCATCACCGGGACGGCGACGCCGTCCACCATCAGCGGCGGCGCGATCACGCTGCACAGCGGCACCGCCTCCGACCTGTCCGTCACCAGCTCGAACTCTACCGCGTTCTCCGCGCTCGGCTTCTCCGGCACGGCGACCGCGCTGCGCACCGGCGGCGGCACCGCGGGCACCGGCAAGGTGCTCGGCACCGACCTGCAGGCTTTCATCAACGAATCGATCAGCGGCGGTGCGGTCACCGCCTACGACATCTCCGGCTCGCCGGTGAGCATGCAGTTCCGCTGGGCCAAGGTCGACAGCGCCTCGCTCGGCAGCGGTCATACCGATACCTGGAACCTGTTCTACCAGGTCAACCCCAATGCCACCGGCAGCACCGTCGCCTGGCAGAACGTCAACACCGATTTCCAGTTCGCGCCCAACGGCCAGATGAGCCCGACAGTGGCCGGCATCACGCTGAACAGTCCGACGGTCGGCGGCGTGCCGCTCGGCAAGGTCGCGATCAATTTCGGCGCCGGTGGCCTGACCCAGTTCGCCGACGCCAACGGCAACGTCAAGGTCAACCAGATCCAGCAGGACGGCTTCCCGGCCGGTTCGCTGCAGACGGTGTCGATCGGCCAGAACGGCCGCGTGGTCGGCAACTACTCCAACGGCCGCAACATCGACCTCGCGCAGATCTCGGTCGCGACCTTCAATGGCACCAACTTCCTCAAGCGCATCGACGGCGGTGCGTTCCAGGCTACCGACCAGTCCGGGCAGGCGCTGTTCGGCAGCGGCGGCACCATCCAGGGGTCGTCGCTGGAGAGCTCCAATACCGACATCGCCGACGAGTTCACCAAGCTGATCGTGACCCAGCAGGCCTATTCGGCGAACACCAAGGTGATCACCACCTCCAACACCATGGTGCAGGATCTGCTCAACGTCCTGCGCTGAGGCAGGGTAGGTGCTCGCGGATGGGCGCGATGACGACAGTCGTGGGGGATCGGGTGTCCCGGTCCCGTTCGTAACCAGTGTGAGCCGGTCATCATGAGTCTCAGTCAAGCCCTGTCGATCGCCATGTCGGGCCTGCGCGTCAACCAGCAGGGGTTGTCGCTGGTGTCGTCGAATGTCGCCAACATCGACACGCCCGGCTACATCCGCAAGACGCTCAACCAGGTCCAGACGGTTTCCGGCTCGATCGGCGCCAATGTCGACGTCACCGGCATCAACCGCGAGCTCGACAGCTTCCTGCAGCAGCAGATCCGCACCGAGCAGTCGGGGGCGTCCTATGCCGACCTGCGCGCCAGGATCCTGAGCGGCCTGCAGTCGATCTACGGTACGCCAGGCAGCACCGGCACGCTCGAGACCGCCTTCAACCAGCTCACCACCGCGGTGCAGGCGCTGTCCACCAGCTCCGACTCGCAGTCGGCGCGGGTGGGGGCGATCAACGCGGCGCAGGCGCTGGCGCAGCAGCTCAACAGCATGTCGTCAGGCATCCAGTCGCTGCGCAGCCAGGCGGAGTCGGGCATCAATACCGCGGTCAACAGCGCCAACGCGGCGATGCAGCAGATTGCCTCGATCAATTCGCAGCTGCAGAGCAGTACCACCAACGACGCCTCGGCCGCGGCGCTGATGGATCAGCGCGACCAGTACATCAGCCAGCTGTCGCAGCTGATGGACATCCGCGTCATCAACTCCGGCTCCAACCAGGTCCAGGTGTTCACCCAGTCCGGCGTGCAACTGGTCGGCGCCCAGGCCGCGACGCTGTCGTTCAACCCGCAGGGCACGGTGACGCCCAACACCCAGTGGAACGCCGACCCGACCAAGAGCACGCTCGGTTCCCTGAAGATCAATTTCCCGAGCGGCGGCTCGCTCGACCTGATGCAGACCAATTCGATCCGCTCCGGGACGATCGCGGCCTATGTCGACCTGCGTGACAACACGCTGGTGCAGGCGCAGACCCAGCTCGACCAGTTCGCCGCCAGCATGTCGAGCCTTCTGTCCGACAAGACGACGGCTGGCACCGCGGCGACCTCGGGCAGCTCGAACGGCTTCGACCTCGACCTGTCGAGCCTGCAGAACGGCAACACCGTCAATTTTACCTATACCGACGCCAGCAATGTGCAGCACAAGCTGTCGCTGGTGCGGGTCAACGATCCGTCGGTGCTGCCGCTCAGCGGCGCCAGCACGTCCGATCCCACCGCCAAGGTGGTGGGCATCGACTTCTCCGGCGGCATGGGATCGGTGGTCAGCCAGCTCAATTCGATCTTCGGCGGCCAGCACCTGCAGTTCTCCAACCCCGCGGGCTCGACGTTGCGCGTGCTGGACGACGGCACCGGCAGCGCCACCGTCAACGCGGCCTCGGTGACGGCGACGATGTCGACGCCGCTCAATGGCGGCGGCCAGGTGCCGCTGTTCACCGACGGCACCGGCCTCTACACCGGGGCGATCACCGCGTCCGGACAGCAGTCCGTGGGGCTCGCGGCGCGCATCCGCGTCAACACCCAGTTGACGGCGGATCCCGCCAAGCTCGTACAGTACACCGCGACCACGCCGTCGGGTGACACCACGCGGCCGAATTTCATCTACCAGCAGCTCACCAAGGGCACGACGTTCTATCCGCCGCAGACCGGCTTCGGCACATCGACGTCGCCGTACCAGGCGACGCTGCTCAATTTCTCGCAGCAGGTCGCGAGCGCGCAAGGCCAGGCCTCCGACACCGCCCAGCAGGTCGCCAGCGGCCAGGACGTGGTGCTGAGCACGCTGCAGCAGAAGCTCAACACCCAGTCCGGCGTCAACATCGACAATGAGATGGCGCATCTGATGCAGCTGCAGAACGCCTATTCGGCCAACGCGCGCGTGATGTCCACGGTCAAGGGCATGTTCGATTCCCTGCTTCAGGTAATGTGAGGTTGTCATGACGGTCAGCGACGTCGGGTATCGCACCGCCTATCTCTCCGGCCAGCTCCTCAACCTGAAGAGCCAGCTCGACGATCTGCAGACCCAGCTCGCCACGGGCAAGCGGGCCACCACCTATGCCGGCATGGGCGTCAACCGCGGCTTCGCCATCGGCCTGCGCGCGCAGGTGTCCAACATCGACAGCTATGCCGACACCATTACCAACGTCACCACCCGCATCAGCGTGGCGAACGCGGCGCTGACCCGCCTCAGCGGCATCGGCACCGAGGTGCGCGGCGCCGCCACGACCTCGACCATCCAGCTCAACAACAACGGCCAGACCACCAGCCAGACCACGGCGCAGAACTCGATGGCCGAGATGCTGCAGTTGCTCAACGTCCAGTCCGGCGACCGCTACCTGTTCTCCGGCCGCGCCACCAACACGCCCGCCACCGCCTCGATGAACGATATCCTCAACGGCGTCGGCGCGCAGGCCGGGTTGAAGCAGCTGATGGCGGAGCGCAAGCAGGCCGACCTCGGCAGCGGCACCGGCCGCATGACCGTCGGCGCGCCGACGGCGACCTCGATCTCGCTGACCGAGGACGCCGGCCCGTTCGGGCTGAAGCTGAGCTCGGTCGCGGCCTCGAACGCGGCGGTCAGCGTCACCGCGCCGGCCGGATCGCCGGCGACTGAATCGCTCGACCTCGGCGCGACCAATCCAAGCAACGGCGACAGCTTCACCTTCGTCTTCAAGCTGCCCGACGGCACCTCGGAGAACATCCAGCTGACGGCGACGACGGCGACGCCGCCGCAGGCCGGCCAGTTCTCGATCGGCGCGAACTCCACCGCGACCGCGGCCAATCTCAAGGCCGCGTTGACGACGTCGGTCGGCACGCTGGCGAACGGCGCGCTGGTCGCGGCGTCGGCGCTGAAGGCGTCGAGCGAGTTCTTCACCGGCGCGCCGCCGCCGCGCGTCTCGGGCCCGCCGTTCAACACCGCGACCGCCCAGGTGCCGGGCACGGCGGCGAACACGCTGTCGTGGTACACCGGGGAGACCGGCACCGATCCGGCCCGCGGCACCGCGACGGCGCGGGTCGACGATTCCATCACCGTGCAGTATGGCGCGCGCGCCAACGAGCAGGCGATCACCTGGCAGCTGCAGAACATCGCCGCGTTCGCCGCAGTGACCACCTCGACCAGCGATCCCAATGCCAATGCGCAGGTCACCGCGCTGAACCAGCGCATTGCGCAGAACCTGTCGGTGCAGACCGGACAGCAGACCATCCAGGACATCGAGGCGGATCTCGCCGGCGCGCAGACGGCGATGAAGTCGGCGTCCGATCGCCAGACCCAGACCAAGTCCACCGCGCAGACCATGCTGGATTCGATCGAGGGCATCTCGGCCAACGAGGTGGCGACCAAGATCCTGTCGCTGCAGACTTCGCTCAGCGCGTCGTACCAGACGACCGCGATGCTGTATCAGACCAGCCTGCTGAAATATCTGCCGCCGGCGTAATCGCGGCTGCTGGCGGCAGGGCGTGAGACGCAGCGTTGCGTCATCTTGTGGCGGTTGTCTGGGACGCGCTGCGTTCCCGTATTTTCAGCGGATGATTTTGAGCGCTGGCCACACCCACTGCGTCATTGCCGGGCGAAGACCCGGCAATCCAGCTTGCTCGCTGCGCGACGGGAGGTCGTAAAGCTGGATCACCGGGGCGCGCCGCGGAGCCTGTCATCGGGCCGCGCTTCGCGCGGACCCGTTGGGCCGGCCCCGGGGATGACGCTCAAAATGCGAGGACGCAGCGCGTCTCAGTCGTGCGCACAGCCGTCAATCGTTGACGATTCCTTAAAATCGATCTCGCCGCGCTTGCCTGCTTTCGGCGCAAAGTCGCGGCAAAACCTTCAGCCTTTTTTTAGGACATTCGCGGAAGATCGCCGAGACAGCGGTCTTAGCGGGTCCATTCATCCTTTCTTTAAGGATTAGGCCCGAGGGTCCAGTCTGCCGGCCATGGAAGGCCGGTCGTTGCGTAACACCAGAAAGGTATTGTTATGTCCGGTATCACTCTCTCCGCATCAGTTCGCCAGAACCTGCTTTCGCTCCAGTCGACCGCCGATCTGCTGTCGGCCACCCAGAACCGCCTTGCCACCGGCAAGAAGGTCAACACCGCGCTCGACAACCCGACCAACTACTTCACCGCATCGGCGCTCGATTCGCGCGCCAGCGACATCAACAACCTGCTCGACGGCATCGGCAACGGCGTGCAGATCCTGCAGGCCGCCAACACCGGCATCACCTCGCTGCAGAAGCTGGTGGACAGCGCCAAGTCGGTCGCCAACCAGGCGCTGCAGACCCAGGTCGGCTACTCCACCAAGTCGACGATCACCGCGAACGTCGCCGGCGCCACCGCGTCCAACCTGCTCGGCAATTTCTCCAGCGTTGCGGTCACGGGTACGGCCGTCAACAACGACAATACTACCGCGGCTGCGGCGATCACCACCGCGACCCAGCTGGTCGGCACCGCGGGTACGGGCTCCAACGACCTCGGCACCGCGATCACCAACGGTTCGGTGCTGACGATCAACGGCAAGACGCTCACCTTCACCACGGCGCAGACCACCCAGACCAACGACGGCAACAACAACTACACCTTCGGCATCGGTACCGGCAGCACGCTGACGGTCGGTAACGTCCTGTCGGCGATCGACAGCATTACCGGAGGCGCGGCCTCGTCGATCACCGCCGGCAAAATCACGCTCAACACTGGCACCACCTCGGATCTGACGATCGCCGGCACCAACAACGTGCTGACGGCGCTCGGCCTGTCCGCGGGTACCACCGCGCGCACCACAGCGCTCGGCGGCAAGACGTTGACCATCCAGCCGACCGCTGGCGGTGCGACGACCAACATCACCTTCGGCACCGGCGCCAACCAGATCTCGACGCTGAACCAGCTCAACACCACGCTGGCCAGCAACAACCTGCAGGCTTCGGTCGACTCCTCGGGCAACATCGCCATCACCACCACCAACGATGCCGCGTCGTCGACGATCGGCGCGCTCTCCGGCTCGGCTACGGCGTTCTCCAGCCTGACCCCGTCGGCGCCGGTGGCGGATCCGACCGCCCAGGCGACCCGCGCCAGCCTGGTGTCGCAGTACAACAACATCATCAATCAGATCACCACCACCGCGCAGGATTCGTCGTTCAACGGCGTCAACCTGCTGGGTGGTGACACCCTGAAGCTGGTGTTCAACGAAACCGGCAAGTCGACCCTGAGCATCACCGGCGTCAACTTCAACCCGACCGGCCTTGGCCTGTCGACGCTGACCTCGGGCACCGACTTCATCGACAACGCCGCGACCAACAAGGTGCTGAGCAACCTCAACAACGCCAGCACCACGCTGCGTTCGCAGGCGTCCGCCTTCGGTTCGAACCTGTCGATCGTCGAGATCCGTCAGAACTTCTCCAAGAGCCTGATCAACGTGCTGCAGACCGGCTCGTCCAACCTGACGCTCGCCGACACCAACGAGGAAGCGGCCAACAGCCAGGCGCTGTCGACCCGCCAGTCGATCGCGGTGTCCGCGCTGTCGCTCGCCAACCAGTCGCAGCAGAGCGTTCTGCAGCTCCTGCGCTGATTCGCAGCGGCGTTCTTCAAGCGCTTTCGGGCGGGGCCTCCGGGCCCCGCCTTTTTTTGTGCCCGGACCGCCCGATCGGGGAGGGGGACGCCGTATCAACGACTTGGTAACCATGTCGGTTAAGCGGCTGTTAACCACATTTTAAAAGCTTCTGTTCATAACTGGCGTCAGCGAAGTCCGGCCTACGTCAGGAAGGCAGAAGAGCAATGTCCGATATCGTCCTCACCGCAGCAGTCCGCCAGAACCTCCTGTCGCTGCAGTCGACCGCCGACCTCCTGGCCACCACCCAGAATCGCCTGTCGACCGGCAAGAAGGTCAACAGCGCCCTCGACAACCCGACCAACTATTTCACGGCGTCGTCGCTCGACGCCCGCGCCAGCGACATCAACAACCTGCTGGACGGCATCGGCAACGGCGTGCAGATCCTGCAGGCCGCCAACACCGGCATCACCTCGCTGCAGAAGCTGATCGACAGCGCCAAGTCTGTGGCCAACCAGGCGTTGCAGACCGCGGTCGGCTACGCGCCGAAGTCGACGGTGACCGCCGGGTCGATCGCCGGCGCGACGGCGCAGAATCTGCTCGGCAATCCGGTCAATGCCACCGTCACCGGCGCCGCCATCCCGGGCGCCGCCGCGACCACGACCAAGCTGACCGCGCTGACCACGCCGTTGACCGCCACCGACAACCTGACGATTAACGGCAAGACGATCGCGTTCGCGAACTCGGGCGGCAATCAGATCACGGCCACCGGGGCCACCCTTGACCTCACCAACGCCACCGTCGGCGACCTGCTCAACGCCATCGACACCATCACCGGTGCCAGCTCGACCGTGCCGCCGACGCCATCGTCGCTGGGAGGCACCAAGCTAACCCTCAGCACCGGCACGGCGCAGGATCTCGTCATCGGCGGCAACGCTGGCACGCTGACCAATCTCGGCCTGGTCGCCGGCACCACCGTGCGTGGCACCACGCTGCCGGCCGGCCAGACGCTGACCATCACCCCGACCGTTCCGGGCAACCCCTCGACCAGCATCACCTTCGGCACCGGCGTCGGCCAGGTCTCGACGTTGAACGGGCTCAACGCTGCGCTTGCCGCCAACAGCCTGCAGGCTTCCATCGATTCGGCTGGCAAGATCACCCTCACCACCACCAGCGATGCTGCATCGTCGACCATCGGCACCATCGGCGGTTCTGCGGCCGGCGGCGGTCAGCCGTTCGCCGGCCTCGTTGCGCCGGCCCCTGTCGCCGATCCCACGGTGCAGGGCACGCGCTCCGCTCTGATCGCGCAGTACAACAACATCATCAACCAGATCACGACGACGGCGGCGGACGCGTCCTACAACGGCGTCAACCTGCTGGGCGGCGACACGCTGAAACTGGTGTTCAACGAGACCGGCAAGTCGACGCTGAGCATCACCGGCGTCAACTTCAACCCGGCGGGCCTTGGACTGTCGGCGCTGACGCAAGGCACCGACTTCATCGACAACAATGCCACCAACAAGGTGCTGACCGCGCTCAACAACGCCGGCAGCACGCTGCGGACCCAGGCGGCGGCGCTCGGTTCCAACCTGTCGATCGTGGAGATCCGTCAGAATTTCTCCAAGAACCTGATCAACGTGCTGCAGACCGGCTCGACCAACCTGACCATCGCCGACACCAATCAGGAGGCCGCCAACAGCCAGGCGCTGTCGACCCGCCAGTCGATCGCGGTATCGGCGCTGTCACTCGCCAACCAGTCGCAGCAGAGCGTGCTGCAGCTGCTGCGCAGCGGCTAGTTTCCCCGCCACGCCAGGCGGCGAAGCGGCGGGGCGAGGCCTCGCCGTTTTCGTTTCCCGCGGGCTTGTCGCCGCAGTGGGCGTCTGCTCAGTTTTGCATCAAGCCTTTATTTTGATGCAGTTCTACACTCGGATCGCGGAGCCGTCGCAACGGCGATTCGGGAAACATGTCGCGGGCCAGGCGCGCGACATGTGCGTTGAGAGGGTGGCAGCAATGGCGCTGAAAGTGGAGTTGAAGCCGTTCGAGCGGATCATCATCGGCGAGAGCGTGATCACCAATTCGGAAACGCGCACCACGTTTCTCATCGAAGGTGAGGCGCCGATCCTGCGAGAGAAGGATATCTTCACCGCGGAGACCGCGAACACGCCGGCGAAGCGGCTCTATCTCTGTGTGCAGATGATGTACCTGGAGAAGGACATCCCCAAATACCAGGAGCTCTACATGAGCTTCGTCAGGGATCTGCTGGAAGCGGTGCCGAGCTATCGGCCGGTGATCGAAAACGCGAGTAATTTAATTTTAAGCGGTGCTCTTTACAGTTCGCTAAAGGAAATCCGCAAACTTATCAGGCGGGAAGAGGAGTTGCTGAGGTGACGCATGTCTAGCTATGGCGCTCAAGCGTATGCGCGGGTCGCGAACACCACAGCCTCTCCCCGGGATATCGAAGCTCAAGCTCTCCTCAAGGCCGCGAACAAGCTGCAGGCGGCGGTCGCCGCCGCCGATCCGTTCGATGCCAGCGTGATGGACGCCCTGGTGTTCAACCGCAAGCTCTGGTCGATCTTCCTCAGCGACGCGTTGCGCGACGAGAATCCGCAGCCGCTCGATGTGCGTCAGGAGATCGCCAATATCGGCGTGTTCGTGATGACGCAGTCGGCGGCGCTGCAGCTCGCTCCGCAGCTCGATCAGTTCCAGGCGTTGATCGACATCAATCGCAATATCGCGGCCGGCCTCAACGGCCGTGCCTGAATGACGCGCCGAAGGTCCAGGAGGGACCGCCGGCGTGACAGGACATGCCATGGCTGACGTTCTCAGCATCCTCCGCAGCAGCTACGCCAACGTGCAGACGCCGTCGCACGGCTCCTATGTCAACGTCGATCCGGCGATGTATGAGGGGTCGTGGAAGGGCAAGTACTCGACCGGCGAGCAGTTCTCGTTCGCGATCTCGGACGTCAAGGGCTATCGCGCCAAGGTGAAGTATCAGTCGGGCGCGACGATCAAGTATCAGGACGTCCTGATCAAGGACAGCTCGTTCCGCATCGGCGACACCAAGTTCCTGCTCAAGCGCGCCGGCCACGCCCAGATCAAGACGGTGGTGACCAACGCCGCCACCGGGGCATCGTCGCTCAACACCGCCTACGCCGACAAGACCTGATCACCTCGCGCGCCTCCGCAACTCATGCCGTCTGGTCCAGCTTCACCCGTGTGTGGCTGCGCTTGGCTTCGTCCTCGGCGCGCAGATAGGCGCGGGCGCGCAGCCGCGTTTCCTCCGGATACTGGCGCACCACGAGGCTGGTGCGGTTGTCGACCACGCGGTAGACGATCTCGCCCGCGGCGCGATCGATCAGCACCTGGTTGGTGAGATGGCTGGTGTCCGGCTGCGGATTGTTGCGGGCCGTGCCTGGCGCATCGGTTGCGTTCGTGCTCTTCGGCGGCGGCAGGTCGGTCTCGACAGCGTTCTTCGCCGCCTCAGGTTGCGGCCTGACGACCTGCGCTACGACCGGCGCCCCGACCGGCTTGATGTTGAAATCCGTCACCATGGCAGCCTCCTGGCTTCCCCGGTATCAAATCCCAACCCGTCCCGATGACAACCATACGAAGGCCGTCTCAACGAGGCGTTAGAAAACAGCATCAATGCCGCGTGCAGATGCGCGCTGCATTTCGATTCAAATTGAATGGAGCCTTGGTGTTCGTCCCCGAAGCGTGGTGTCGTGCGGACACTAGCCGCGCTGTGTAAATTTATCTTGCCTGCGCGCCGGCGAAATCATCGTCAAATGCGAGCGCCTGCCGTAACGCATCGTTGACGCTACTGACAATTGTCCGCGCGATCAGTTACAGCGTGCGGCTGACCGCGAGCGGGGCGGCGTGGCGCGCGTGCGGCGCGGCGCGCTGGCCGGCGGCGGTGTAGGTCTGCGGCATGCTCTTTTTCTGGATCTCGCTGTTGACGCCGCGGATGATGCCCTCCGACACCGCGTGCGCGGTCGCGAGCACGGTGAGGTTGACCTGCAGCATGGCGCGGAAGGTGTCGTGGTGGCGGTGCAGCGCCTGCAGCAGGTCGGGCGCCGACTTCGTGAAGAACTCCTGAGCGCCCTTGAGATGGCCGAGCGTCAGGAGATAGCGCTGCGACATCTCGGTCTTGTGCGGCTCCATCGCCATCGCTTCGCGGATCTTGCCGGAGCGCACCAGCGTGGTCTCGGTCTCGATGATCTCGAGCAGGCCCGTCATCGCTTCCATCAGGCGGTCGGCGAGCTTGCGCGCGTCGGCCAGCGTGGCGACGCTCGGTGCCGCAGCGGCAGGGGTGGGGGCGGGGTGGCGCATGGATCAGGCTCCGGAGCCGCTCAGGGCGGCCTGTTTCATGATGAGCGAGCGATAGATGTCGTTGGACAGGCCGAGGCCGCCCGCCTTGGCGAACGAGCGCGCGTACTGGTCCGTCAGCATCGAGCGCCAGGGACCGGTGCCGACCGAGTCGCCGAACGGGCCTTCGCCTTTGACGCTCGAGGTCATCTGCGAAAACATCGTGTTGAGGAACACCGCCTCGAAGTCCTGCGACGTCTTCTTGGCCTTGGCCTGCGCCTGCGGCGAGACCTTCTTCAGCGCCTCGGTGAAGGCGAGGTCGGTGTTGCTGTGGCCGCGTGCAATGCCGGTCATCACATCACCTCGATATCGGCCTGGATGGCGCCGGCGGCCTTGATCGCCTGCAGGATGCTGATGAGGTCGCGCGGGCCGATGCCGAGGCCGTTGAGGCCGTCGACCAGCTGCTGCAGCGACACGCCGTCCTTCACCAGCGCGAGCTTCTTGCCTTCCTCCTGGACGCCGACGCGGGTGTTGGGCGTCACCACGGTGCGGCCGCGCGACAGCGGGTTGGGCTGGCTGACCTGCGGGCTCTCGGAGATCGTCACGGTGAGGTTGCCCTGTGCCACGGCGACGGTGGCGACGCGCACGTCGCGGCCCATCACGATGATGCCGGAGCGCTCGTCGATGATGATCTTGGCGGGCAGGTCGGGATCGACCTGCAGCTGCTCGATCTCGGTGAGCAGCGCGACCGCGTTGCCCTTGAACTCGGAGGGGATCGACAGCTCGACGGTCGAGGGATCGACCGGCTGCGCGGTCTTGGTGCCGAGGAAGTCGTTGACCGCCGCGGCGATGCGCTTGGCGGTGGTGAAGTCGGCGTTGCGCAGCGCGAGGCGGATGTTCGGCATGCGGTTGAGCGCGAACTCGATCTCGCGCTCGATGATGGCGCCGTTGGCGATGCGGCCGACCGTCGGCACGCCGCGGGTGATGCTGGCGGCGGCGCCTTCGGCCTGGAAGCCGCCGATGGCGAGCGAGCCCTGGCCGACCGCGTAGACATTGCCGTCGGCGCCGAGCAGCGGCGTCACCAGCAGCGTGCCGCCCTGCAGGCTCTTGGCGTCGCCGAGCGCCGACACGGTGACGTCGATGCGGGTGCCTTGCGTGGAGAACGGCGGCAGGTTGGCGGTCACCATCACGGCGGCGACGTTGCCGGTGCGGATGGTCTGGCCGCGGATGTTGACGCCCATGCGTTCCAGCATCGCCTGCAGCGACTGCTTGGTGAAGGGGATGTTGTTCAGCGTGTCGCCGGTGCCGTTGAGGCCGACCACGAGGCCGTAACCAATGAGCTGGTTCTGGCGCACGCCTTCGATGTTCGCGAGATCCTTGATCCGCGATGTCGCGCCGGCCGGCCCTGCACCGATGAGCAGCCAGGCGAGAATCATCGCGCCGGCCACCCGCAAACTCCATGTCATCCTCTGCTCCCCGCTGAGGTCGTCCTCGGCCTTTCGCGCCACTCCCATGACGCTTGGACCACCATCTTGGTAGCGAAAACCATGCCAGCGCCGCGCTCGGCTTAGAGCGTTGATTCCACGATCGAAATTCAGGGGCTGGGCGGGCATTCGGGGGCGTGGGGCGTGGCGAAACTGCCGCCGCCGGCAGTTTTTGCCGGGTCGTTTACGTTTCGTTAACCATAAAAGGCGAGGTTTTCCGGCAGGATCCCCTTAAGGCGGCGATGCCACCATGCGCATCACGGTTCCAGAGGGGGAAGGGACGCCGAGGGCAGCAGCCGGCGAGACAGCACGATGCGAATCTACGGACCCAGCGCGACCACCTTCGGAACCCCGGCGTCGAACGCCCGCAAGACCAGTTCGACCGGCTTCTCCTTGCCGGAGACCACCGAAACCACCGAGACACGGGCGGCCAGCGCGCCGAAGACGGTCGGCGGCATCGATGCGCTGCTGGCGCTGCAGGGCGTGGAAGACCCGACCGAGCGGCGTCGCCGGTCGGTCAAGCGCGGCCGCGTCGCGCTCGACGTGCTCGACGACCTGAAGATGTCGTTGCTGTCAGGGGCGCTCGACGCCTCCACCGTCAACCGGCTGCGCACCGCCGCCGCCGACCTCAAGGACGGTTCCGGCGATCCCGGCCTCGACGCCGTGCTGGCGGAGATCGAGCTGCGGGTCGAGGTCGAGCTCGCCAAGGCCGGCCAGACCACCTGAGCAAAGGCCAGGTGGGCCGCCGGGGCAGCGGCTCCGCAGCGGCCGGATTTGAGTCCGTCAGACCGGACTTGGGCTCACGCTTTTCAGCTGCGAATCGTAGCGCCGCTGCGCCGCCTGGACCTCCTGCAGGTTGTTCTCGGCCCAGTGACGCAGCGGATCGACCGCGTCAGCCAGCGTCGCGCCGAGCGGCGTCACCGTGTATTCCACGGTCACCGGCACCGTGGCGATGGCGCGGCGGTGCACCAGGCCGTCCCGCTCCAGGCTCTTGAGCGTCTGCGACAGCATTTTCTGCGAGATGCCGCCGATGGCCCGGCGCAGCTCGTTGAAGCGTCGCGGCCCCTCCATCAGCAGGCCGAGCAACAGCACCGCCCATTTGTCGCCGACCCGGTCCAGGATCTGGCGGGTCGGGCATGCGGCGGCATAGACATTTCCGTCATTCATCGGGTTACCCCTGCGTAATCTGGTGCGAAGAAAGTGCGTTCTTTTCCAGTAACGCTCCATTGGCTATCTGGTCACTATCAGAAACCGATTTCCCGGCCAACAGCGGAATCGGTGGCTGCAAACCCCAGTACCCTCCGAGCAAAAGGATCGCTTCCATGAAAATCGCTGTCGTCGGCGCCACCGGCCAGGCCGGTTCCCGCATCACCGCGGAACTGCTGCGCCGCGGACACCAGGTCACCGCCATTGTCCGCAACCCCGAAAAGCTGCCGGCCGCGGCCAACCTGACCGCCCGGAAGGGGGACGTGTTCGACCAGGACGGGCTCACGGCGCTGCTGGCCGGGCACGACGTCGCCATCAGCGCGGTGCATTTCACCGCCAGCGACCTGCACAAGCTGATCGCCGCCGCCAAGGCGTCGAAGGTCAGCCGCTACATCGTGGTCGGCGGCGCCGGCAGCCTCGAGGTCGCCCCCGGCGTCCGACTCGTCACCACGCCGGGATTCCCGGACGCCTACAAGGCCGAGGCGACCCGGGGCGGGGACTTTCTGGACCTGCTGCGCCAGGAAAAGGAGCTGAACTGGACCTTTATCTCCCCTTCGGCCCTGTTCGTGGCCGGCGAGCGGACCGGCCAATTCCGCCTCGGCACCGACCAGCTGCTGGCCGACGCCAGCGGCAAAAGCTGGATTTCGTTCGAGGATTACGCGGTTGCGCTGGCTGACGAGATCGAGAAGCCGGCCCACGAGCGCCGCCGCTTCACGGTCGGCTACTGACGCCGCCGTCCGATCCCCGCCAGTTCCGGGTCTAGCAGCAGCCTCAAGGGGATAACCCCCTTGGGGCGATATTGTCTGTCACACCGCGCCGCTATATAAGCTGCCCGCCCACCGGGTTTTCCGGGGGCCTTGCACGGATTAGGTAATCGGTGTTGGACAAAGTGAAAAATTACAAGCCCTCGGAGAAGGAGCCTTTCATGAACGAGCGCCAGCGCGAATACTTCCGCGCCAAGCTGCTCGCATGGAAGGAGGATATCTTAAAGGAAGCAAAGACCACGCTGCAGCAACTGCAGGACGAGAACGTCAACCATCCGGATCTGACCGATCGTGCTTCCTCGGAGACCGATCGTGCTATCGAGCTGCGGGCCCGCGACCGCCAGCGCAAGCTGATCTCCAAGATCGATGCCGCGCTGGCTCGGATCGAGGACGGTTCCTACGGCTACTGCGAGGAGACCGGCGAGCCGATTTCGCTGAAGCGACTCGAGGCTCGCCCGATCGCGACGCTCTCGATCGAAGCGCAGGAGCGCCACGAGAAACGCGAAAAGGTCTATCGCGACGAATAACCGTCGCGGCCGACAGAGCCGACTTTTTTCCTCGCGGCAGGCAGCCATGCCTTGCCGCGTTTTTGTTTGTGGAACCGATCGTGCGGCGTCCTTGTTGCTGATGCCGCTGGTGTAGCGGAGCTGCTCCGCCTTATGCGCCTGCCGAGCGAAGCCTGAGGCCGGGCATGGCCGCGCCGACGATCCGCGACAGGCGCTGCGCGGGTTCATCGACGATCGCGTTGAAGGCGACCGCCGCGATGATGGCCGCGGCAAGATAAAGCGCGATGCAGGCGAATGTCGCTGCCGTCGATCCCTGGCCGAGCTGCAGATAGAGCTGCACCAGCAGGATGCCCAGCAAGGGAAAGTGAACGAGATAGAGGCTGAAGCTGATGCGGCCGAGAAACCGCGGCAGCTCGGTGCTCAGAAGCTGCTGCGCGGCCGGACTTGCGATCAGTCCGCCGACCAGCAGGACCGACCCGAGCGTCCACGACGACGTCACGTGCAGCCCGAGCGGGGCGAGCAGGCCGGCCGGCAGCGCGTAGAAGCCGCCGGGCATGACCGGCGCATAGGGCGCGCCGGCGCACAGCAGGCCGGCGGCGATCAGCAGCGTGCCGGCGGCCGGCGGCAGCGCGGTCAGCCTGTCGCAGCGCAGATAGAGCAGAGCGCCGCCGCAAAAGCATAGATACGGAAAGGGTTCGGTCCTGGTCGCCATGACGAGGACGGCGATCGTCAGGCATGCGACGATCCGAAGTGCGGCCTCGCGAAACAGCGCGAACAGCACGTAGATCGCGACCGATCCGACGAGCTCCATCTGCATCGTCCACAGCACGGGGTTGAACTCGGATTTCCGTGTCAGGACGTATGCCCCGAAGATCTGCGGCAGCCAGCGCGCCAGCGTGGGATCGGGGTGCTGGTCGGCGAGCCACGAATGGTTGCCCATCAATTCGAGCATCGCCCTGGGAAACATCCATCCGCTGAGCGCAAGCCCGCCCGCGAGGATGACCGATGCCGACGCCGGCAGGCCGAGCCGAATGACGCGCGCGCAGACGTTGCCCGGCAGCGTTCGCCTGGTGCGGTCGGCCGATGCCGCGATGACGAAGCCGCTCAGCGCGAAGAAGACATAGACCGCCGAGCGGCCGTTGATCACGATCGACAGCGGGCTTGCGGCGAACGTCGTTTGCCATGATGCGCTCACCCCGGGCTCGAGCCCGAAGAACAGCGCCGGACACAGCAGGCATGCGACGTGGTGAACGACCACGATGACGGCGGCAACGCCTCTCAGCCCGTCCAGGTAGTCGATGCGCTGCACCGCCAGCTCCCCATTGTCAGCAGCGAATCGAATCTACGTGAGCCCACAGCCGCCAGCAAGGCGCGCGCCGCGTCGCGCCGTCCGCACAAACGACCACGGCCTCCGACAGGGGAGAATGTCGGAGGCCGCGTCGTTCACTTTGCTGCGCCTAGGTTCGCCGCAAAGTGTGGGAGCTCGGAGCGCGCCGCGCCGGGAGAGAGCGGCGCGGCGGGGAAAGCGATGGGCTGCCGGTCAGAACGGCAGGAGCACGTCGAGAACCTGCTGGCCGTAGCGCGGCTGCTGCACGTCGGTGATCTGGCCACGGCCGCCATAGGCGATGCGGGCCTCGGCGATCTTGCTGGAGTCGATGGTGTTGTCGCTCTGGATATCCTCCGGGCGGACGATGCCGGCGACCACCAGTTCGCGCACCTCGAAGTTGACGCGGATCTCCTGCTTGCCTTCGACCACGAGGTTGCCGTTCGGCAGGATCTGCGTCACCACCGCGGCGACATTGGTGGTCAGTGCTTCCTGGCGCGCCACCGAGCCCTTGCCGTCGCTGGTGGAGGTCGAATCCGCGGTCAGCGTCCGGCCGGGAAGCGCCTTGGCGGCCGTTCCGGTCAGCCACTGCGAGCCGAGGAACGCGGTGGTGCCGCTGTCTTCCTTGTTGCTGCGGCTGCGCTGGGTCTCGTTGGCGATGTTGGCGGTGTCCTTGATGTTGACGGCGACCGTCAGAATGTCGCCGATCTGCGCGGCGCGCTGGTCCTTGAAGAACGCCCGCGAGCCGGTGCGCCACAGCGAATTGGGGTTGTACGACGCCGGCTGTGGTGTCGGCATCGGCATCTGCACCGGCTTGTAGCCGGCTTTCGCGGTCGGGTTGTCGATCGCCGACAGCGGCGGCTTTTCGCCGATCATCGACAGGCGATCGACGGCCGAGCAGCCGCCGGCGAGGCCGGAGAGGCCGACCAGGGTGAAGGCAAGAACGACGCGACTGAACAGAGACTTGACCATGAACGTTACTCGGTTTTTGCGGCGGCTGCGGCAGTGGTGATCGGGCGCGGGGTGGGGACGTCGATGGTGACCTGGCCTGGGCCGGTCACCACCCCCTGGACGATGCGTTTGGACTGCGGGTTCATCACCGAGACGGAATCGCCTTCGCTGCCGCTGTCGACCGCCTTGGCGCGCATCGTCAGGTAGAGGCTGTCAGTCTGGTAGATCAGCGTCACCGGCTGGTCGCGCTGCACGAGATCGGGCTTGGCGAGGTCGGCCATGCGCACCACCTGACCGTTGTGCAGCGGCCGGCGCGCCTGCATGCCGACCACCTGGTCGCGGCGCACGGTGTCCTTGCCGGCTTCGGCCTTGGCGCGGCGCTCGATGATCACGTCGGCGGCGCGCACCGTCTCGCCGCGATCGATGCTGCGCGTCACCACCACCGCGTCGGCGGTCTCGACCGCGGTGCCGGTAAACCGCAGGCGGGTCGGCGAGGATGGGTTGCCGTTGGCGATCTCGAACAGCACGTCGAAGCGGCCGTTGCGGGCATCGTAGCGGGTGGCGATCGGCTGCATCTCGCCGGTGTTGGCGGGATCGAGCTGCAGCGTGCGCAGGTCGCGGTCGAAGGTGATGGTGAGGTCGGCGGCGTTGCCGAGCCCGTTGCGCCGCTCCAGCGCGCGTCCGACCTGCTTCTCGATTTCCTTGCTGGTCAGCGAGCGCGCGAGGCGCGTCACCGCGATTTCCTGCAGGTCGCCGGTGTCGACGCCGATCACCTGGTAGTTGCGCAGCGTCGTCAGCACCTGCGCGGTCGGCAGCGCCCCGGTGGTGCCGAGATCGGGCGCGCGGTAGACCGCGATCTGCGCCGCGGCGCCGGCATTGTCGACGAGATCGCCGATCCGCACCACGTCGCTCGTGACCGAGACGCTGGCTCGCAGCACCGGGGTGGCGATGCGATCCGGCGCGGCGGGCTGCGCGATCGCATCGAGCAGCGCCTCCGCGCTGGTTGCGGCGCCGGTTTGCGACTGGGCCAGCACCGTGGTGCCCGGGCCGAGCAGGGTGAGACTGAGGAGAAGGACGCGCAGGGTCATCGACGGCCTCATCGCTTAGCGGAACATGCCGGTGGTGGACTGCAGCATCTGGTCGGCCGCGCTCACCACCTTGGCGTTCATCTCGTAGGCGCGCTGCGCCGAGATCAGGCTGGAGACTTCGGTCACCACGTCGACATTGGCCTGCTCGAGGCGGCCCTGCTGCATGGTGCCGGCGCCGTCGTTGCCGGCGGTGCCGTCCTGCGGCTGGCCCGAGGCCGGCGTGTCGGTGTAGCTGTTGTTGCCGATCGGCAGCAGGCCTTCCTTGTTGATGAAGCGGGTGATGCCGATCTGGCCGATCACCGTCGATGTCGTGGTGCCGGCCGGGGTCACCGAGACCTGACCCTGCGTGTTGATGGTGATGCCGGTCGAGTTCTGCGGGATGGTGATGGTCGGCTGCACCGGGTTGCCCTGGGCATTGACGATGCGGCCGGTCTGATCCTGCTGGAAGGTGCCGTCACGGGTATAGGTGAAGGTGCCGTCCGGCATCTGGATCTTGAAGAAGCCTTCGCCGCTGATCGCGACGTCGAGGTCGTTGCCGGTCGGCAGCGAGGTGCCCTGGCCCATCGAGCGGGGTGTGCCGACGATCTTGACGCCGCCGCCGATATCGACGCCCACCGGCAGGATGGTGCCCTGCTCCGAGGCCTGGGCGCCGATGCGGCGGACATGCTCGTACATCAGGTCCTGGAACGCCGCCCGCTGCTTCTTGTAGGCGGTGGTGTTCATGTTGGCGATGTTGTTGGAGATGACCTGGACGCTGAGTTCCTGGGCAGCCATTCCGGTCGCGGCGGTGAAGAGAGCGCGCATGGGTCAGTATCCTCAGGCCGGAACGTCGGCGAGCTTGTCGAGTGAGCTTTTGCGCAGGTCGCCCTGCTGCTGCAGGATCGCGGAGATCTGCTGGTAGGTGCGTGTCACCTCGACCAGCCGGCTCATCTCGCGCACCGCATTGACGTTCGAGTGCTCCAGGTAGCCCTGGCGAATCCGCGACGTGGGATCGGGCTGGGCGGGGGCGCTGCCGGCGGAGTAGAGGTTGGTGCCTTCCTTCTGCAGCTTGTCCATCTGGGCGAAGTTGACGAGGCGCAGCTTGCCGCGAATCGAATCGGTCTTGGTGTTGTTGCCCTCGACCACGGTGATGGTGCCGGTATCGGAGATGACGATGTCGTGGTCGGTCGGCTGGAACGTGATCGGTCCGCTGGTGCCGAGCACGAGATTGCCGTCGCCGGTGACGAGCTGCCCCTGCGAGTTGATCTGCAGTTCGCCGTTGCGGGTGTAGCGCTCGCCGGCGGTGGTCTGGACCGCGAGGAAGCCGTTGCCGTCGATGGCGACATTGAGCGGGTTGTCGGTGCGCTCGTTCGCGCCGCCCGAATAGTCGCGCCAGGCGCCGGTATCCTGGACATAGCTCAGCTGGCGGTCGCGGCCGACGAAGTTGTCGGCGCGGGCGACCGGCATCAGGTATTCCTGGAATCGCGAATTGTCGGCCTTGAAGCCGGTGGTGCCCATATTCGCGACGTTGTTCGATATCACGTCGATCTGACGCTCGAGCGTCATCTGACGTGACAATCCGATGAGGAGGGTATTCTCCATCGGTGGTTCTCCCCTTGATGGAACGCCGCCGACCCTCCCAAGGCCGTATCGCCGCTCCGCTGAGCTGTCGGGTTCTCCCAAACCTTCGGCTCGCCGTCTTTCAAAGCGAGACTCGTGCCAGAGCTGAAATTTTAGTTTTTACAATGCCTTGCGCGCGAGGATGGTGCCTGGGCGGGCGGCAAGAAAGGTCTTGTTGACCATAATTGCCGGCAGAATTTTCCTAGCTGCGGGCCGAAAGAAAGATTCTGTTAACCATTGTAAACCTAGTGTTGTCGTCAGGGCGCTTGGGGCGCCGGCGGCCTTTGTTTCGCGTATTTCCAGCCTGTTCGGCAGCATCGAGCTCACTCCCGGGACAGGAGCGGGGCAGGCGATGGCAGATGATCAACCAGAGGATGGTGCCGGCGAAGGCTCCGCCACGCCGAAGAGCAAGTTCAAGCTCATCGTCGCTGTTGTCGGCGTGTTCGTCCTGCTGAGCGGCGGCGCGGCCGGCTACTTCCTCTTCATGCGCCCGAAGGCCGAGGAGAAGCACGCCGAAGCGGCGCCTGCGCCGAAGCCGCCGGTGTTCGTCGATGTGCCCGAGGTGCTGGTCAACCTCTCCAGCCTGCCGGGCGAGCGGGTGCAGTATCTCAAGGTCAAGATCGCGCTCGAGGTCAAGGACCAGCCGGTGGTGGCGCAGATCCAGCCGGCGATGCCGCGGGTGCAGGACATCTTCCAGACCTACATGCGCGAGCTGCGGGCGAGCGACCTCAGCGGGTCGGCCGGCATGTTCCGCCTCAAGGAAGAGCTGACGCGGCGGGTCAACGCCGCGATCCAGCCGGCGCAGGTCAACGCCGTGCTGTTCAAAGAAATTATCGTGCAGTGACGCAGCGGAGCGGGGAATCGTGGCGCCGGGCGATGTCGATCAGGATGCACTAGCCGCCGAATGGGGCGCGGCGCTGGATTCGGAGGATCCGGAAGCCGCTGCCGCGGAAGCAGCGGCCAATGAGCTCACGGAGGCGATGGCGGAGCAGTGGGCCGCCATGGTCGACGAGAGCAGCCGCGGGCTGTCCGCCAGCGCCGGCGAGCGGGTGCTCTCCCAGGAGGAGATCGACAACCTGCTCGGCTTCAGCGTCGGGGAGGTTACTCTCGACGACAATTCCGGCATCCGCTCGATCATCGATTCGGCGATGGTTTCCTACGAGCGTCTGCCGATGCTCGAAATCGTGTTCGATCGGCTGGTCCGGCTGATGACCACGTCGCTGCGCAACTTCACCTCCGACAACGTCGAGGTCTCGCTCGACCGCATCACCTCGGTGCGGTTCGGCGACTATATGAATTCGATCCCGCTGCCGGCGGTGCTCGCGGTGTTCAAGGCCGAGGAGTGGGAGAACTTCGGGCTCGCCACCGTCGATTCGAGCCTGATCTATTCGATGATCGACGTGCTGCTGGGCGGCCGGCGCGGCACCACCTCGCTGCGCATCGAGGGCCGGCCCTACACCACGATCGAGACCAACCTCGTCAAGCGCCTCGTCGAGGTGGTGCTGGCGGATGCCGAGCAGGCGTTCCGGCCGCTGTCGCCGGTGACGCTGACCATCGACCGCCTCGAGACCAACCCGCGCTTCGCCGCCATCAGCCGGCCGGCCAACGCCGCCATCCTGGTGCGCCTGCGCGTCGACATGGAAGACCGCGGCGGCAATGTCGAGCTGCTGCTGCCCTACGCCACCATCGAACCGATCCGCGACGTGCTGTTGCAGATGTTCATGGGTGAAAAGTTCGGCCGCGATCCGATCTGGGAAGGCCATCTTGCCACCGAGATCACGCGCGCGCAGATTGCGGTCGATGCCGTGCTCTATGAGTCGGAGATTCCGCTGCGCCAGCTGATGCAGCTCAAGGTCGGTGACACTCTGCCGCTCGATATCCGCGCCGATGCGATGGTGTCGGTGCGCTGCGGCAACGTCACCCTGACCGAGGGGCGGATGGGACGGGTGGGGGATCGCGTCGCGATCCGCGTGACCAAGCCGCTGCGCAAGCCGCATATGACGCTCGCCATGTTCGAGAAGGCCGACGAGCAGACCAAGATGATGGAGGCACAATGAACCATTCCATGGGGATGATCATCGAGACACTGGTGGCGATGCTGCTGGTCGCGACGATCGGCTACTGCATGCTGCTCAACAGCCGCCTCAAGCGGCTGAAGGCGGACGAGCAGTCGCTCAAGGCCACCATCGCCGAGCTGATCACCGCGACCGAGATCGCCGAACGCGCGATCGGGGGCCTCAAGCTGACAGTGCGCGAATGCAACGAGAATCTCGGCGGCCGGCTCGATGCCGCGACCGACGCGGTGGCCGATCTCGACAAGCGGCTGCTCGAGGGCGACGACCTGCTGCGCCGCCTGTCGCGCATCGTCTCCGCCGGCCGGCCGCGCGAGACGCCGGCCGCGCAGCCTGCCGCCGCGGCTCCGGTCGCGGTGTCCGCGCCGCCGACCTCGCCGCAGGCGATCGTCGCCGCCGCGCAGGCCTTCGCTGAACGCAAGCGCACGGCGGGTCTTGCCGCATGAAGAAAGCCGGCAACTTCCGTGTCATCCCCCTCGTGCTGGCGGCGATCATCGGCCTGGTGACGCTGAAGACGCTGGGGCTGGTGCTGGATGGCGGCTACATCTTCAACGACCGCGAAATCGCGGTCGCCGACCGGCCGTCGTGGGCGCAGGAGATGTTCAACTTCCCCACCGGCCGCGCGCGCCCCCCGATCGATCCGGTCGAGATCACCGGCTCGGTATCGGCCAAGAAGGAAGACAAGAAGGACGACAAGCCCGAGCACAAGGACGCCGGCAAGGAAGCCTCCAAAGAATCCTCAAAGGAAGCGTCCAAGGACGGTGGCAAGCCGGCCGAGACGCCGATGCCGCAGCCGACTGTGATCAATCCCGACGCACGCGCCGTGTCGCCGTCCGAGCGGGCGATCCTCGAGCGCCTGCAGGAGCGGCGCCAGGAGCTCGAGGCGCGCGCCCGCGAGATCGACATCCGCGAGAACCTGCTGAAGGCGGCCGAGAAGCGCATCGAGAGCAAGGTCGAGGAGATGAAGTCGGTGGAGGCTCGCATCGGGGTCGCCAAGGAGCAGAAGTCCGAGGCCGACGCCGCCCGCTTCAAGGGCATCGTCACCATGTACGAGGCGATGAAGCCCAAGGACGCGGCCAAGATCTTCGACCGCCTCGACATGTCGGTACTGATCGAGGTCGCCTCGCAGATCGCGCCGCGCAAGCTCTCCGACATCGTCGGTCTGATGCAGCCCGACGCCGCCGAGCGCCTCACCGTCGAGCTCGCCCGCCGCGCCGGCGGCGACAAGACCGCCTCCGCCAACGACCTGCCCAAGATCGAGGGCCGCCCGCCGCCGGACGCGAACTGAGGCGGGGCGACCGCGGCGCCATCTCCGGAGCCGGCGGGCTTGCTTAATAGCTCCTTAAACGGGGGACTCTAGAGTCGGTCGCGTCAGAGATGGGTCGCAGCCGGCGGCCCGCGAAATTGGGCCGAGACACGTGGGCAGGGCTGAGACGAAGGCCGGACGGAGCGGGCCGCGGGCAGGCGCATGGACGCGCGCGCTGTGCGGCCTTGGCGTCGTGTCCGTGCTGCTGGTTCCAGCCCAGGCAGGGGCGGCGCCGCCCTCCCTGACCGAGGCGCAGTCCCCCGTGGTGCCGGTGAAGGGCAACGCGTCGTTCTCGGCTGGCGGCGGCTATGCCCGCCTGATCCTCAAGCTCGACGAGGATGTCGAGCCGGAGGTGGTGACCGCAGGCTCGATCCTGGTCATCCGCTTCAAGCGTCCGGTGGACGTTCCCGTCGACAAGCTCGCCGATGCCGTGCCCGACTATGTCGGCATGGCGCGGCGCGATCCCGACGGCATGGCGATCCGCCTCGCACTGTCGCGCAAGGTTACCGTCAATGCGATGACCGCCGGCGAGCGCTTCTTCGTCGATCTGCTGCCGGACGGCTGGAAGGGCCTGCCGCCGCCGCTGCCGCAGGATGTGGTGCGCGAGCTTGCCGAGCGCGCGCGGGTCGCCGAGCGTCAGCTGCGCCAGCAGAAGATCGCCCAGGAGGCCAGGAAGCGGCCACCGGTGCGGGTGCGGGCCTCGGTGCAGCCGACCTTCGTCCGCTTCGTGTTCGAGCTGCCGCCGGGCATCGGCGTGTCGTCGGCGCTGGAAGACAAAAAACTGTCGCTGGTGTTCTCCCAGGCACTGACCTTCGACCTCGCGGACGCCAAGCTGGTCGCGCCATCAAACATCTCCGGCATCGAGCAGCGCACGGAAGGAGACGGCGCGGTGGTGTCGTTCGCGACACTGGGCGACGTCAGCGTGCATTCGTTCCGCGAGGACGCCAACTACGTCATCGATATCGGCGCCGAGCAGGCGGGCAAGCCGGCGGCGCCGCTGCTGCCCGTGGCGGAGGCCAAAGACGCTGCGAAGGACACCGGGAAAGATACCGGCAGGGACGCCCATGCCAAGGACTCCCACAATGACGTGAGGGAGGCGAAGGCCGCCGCCTCGGTACCGCCGAAGCCGGCAGCACCTGCGTCGATCCCGGCAGCCGCACCGGTGGCCGCAGCTCCGGCCGAGCCGCCGCCGGTCCAGATCATGGACGAGATCAAGGCCGCCGCGGCGCCGCCCGCGGACGCGCCTGCCGCGCCGCCGCCCGCGAAAGAACCGCCGGCGAAGGAGGCCCCCGCCCAGGAGCCGGCGATGTCCGCGCCGCGCCCGCCTGCCGCCGCGGAGGCGCCGTCGGCGCCGCCAACCAGTGCACCGCAGCCGCAGGCCGCTCCCGCACGCGACGACGGCATCAAGGTGCAGGCGGCGCGCAACAGCGACGGGCTGCGGCTGACGTTCCCGCTCGGTGCCGCGATGCCGGCCGCGGTGTTCCGCCGCGGCGAGACGGTGTGGCTGGTGCTCGACGATATCAGGACGATCAACACCGAGGCGATCCGCCGGGACGGCGGTTCGCTGATCGGTGACGTCTCCGCCCAGCGGCTCGACAAGGGCCAGGCCATCCGGATCCGGCTCGGCCGTCCGCAACTGGCCTCGCTGACCGGGGACAACGGCGCGCTGGTGCTGACCTTCGCCGACACCGTGGAGGCGCCGTCGCAGCCGCTCACCGCCACCCGCAACATTGCCGATCCTGCCCGGGCCCATGTCGCGGTGATGATGGCGGGGCCGGCGACCGTGCATCGCCTCGCCGATCCCGACGCCGGCGACGCCCTGACCGTGGTCACCGCGCCGCTGCCGGCGCGCGGCTTCGTCAAGCGGCAGGACTTCGTGGAATTCTCGCTGCTGGAATCGGTGCACGGCGTGGTGGTGCAGTCCAATGCCGACGATCTCTCGGTCACCGCCTCGACCGATCGCGTGGTGCTCACCCGGCCCGGCGGGCTGACGCTGTCGTCGGCGGCGCTGGCGCCGGCGCAACGGCTCGGCGCCGGTCCCAAGCCGCTGTTCGATATCGCCGAATGGGACGAGAACCGTGAGGCGGTGTTCAACAAGCGCTACGACGTGCTGGTCGCCGCCGCCGGGCAGGCGAGCGGTGACGACAAGCTCGCCGCCAACCTCGACTTCGCCCGCTTCTATCTGGCGCGCGGCTTCTATGCCGAGGCCAAGGGCGTGATGGACCTGGTGCTCGCCAAGGCCAAGCCCGGCACCGAGGACGCCACCGCGCTGATCATCCGCGCCATCGCCAACATCCTCGGCAACCGTCCCGCCGCCGGGCTGAAGGATCTCGCCAACCCGGTGATCAGCAACGGCTACGATCTGCAGCTGTGGAAGGGGCTTGCTGCCGCGCGCCAGGAAAAATGGCCGGAGGCGCGCGAGAAGTTCAAGAACGCCGAGTTCACCATCGCGGCGCTGCCGAAGGACCTGCAGCGCGAGGTGCTGATGGCGGCGATGCGCGCCTCCCTCGAGGTCAAGGATTATGCCGGCGCCTCCGCCCGCAGCAACGACATCGACCTCATCGGCATTCCCGACCGGTTGAAGCCCGCGGTGATGCTGATGCGCGCCGAGATCGGCGAGGCGATGGGGCGCGAGAAGGATGCGCTCGCCGGCTACCGCGACGTGATGGCATCGGACGATCGCGCCTCGGCGTCGGAAGCGCGGCTGCGCGAGATCGCGCTGCGCCAGAAACGCGGCGACATCAGCCCGGAGGACGCGCTGGCAGGGCTGGAGACGCTGGCTGTGACCTGGCGCGGCGACGATATCGAGCTCGAGGCGTTGCAGCAGCTCGCCCGCATCTATGCCGCGCGAGGCCGCTACATGGATTCGTTTGCGGCGGCGCGGCTCGCCACGCGCCTGTCGCCCAATTCCGATGTGTCGCGCGAGACCCAGGACGAAACCTCGGCGCTGTTCGCACAGCTCTATCTCGGCGAAAAGGGCGATACGCTGCCGCCGATCCAGGCGCTCGGCATGTTCTATGACTACCGCGAGCTGACGCCGATCGGCCGCCGCGGCGACGAGATGATCCGCCGACTGGCGGAGCGGCTGGCGGCGGTCGACCTGCTCGACCAAGCGGCGGACCTGCTGCAGTATCAGGTCGATCATCGCCTGGAAGGCGCCGCGCGCGCCCAGGTCGCGGCGCGCCTTGCCACCATCTACCTGATGAACCGCAAGCCCGACCGCGCCGCCAGCGTGCTGCGCGCGACGCGGCTCGCCGACCTCGCCGGCGAACTGCGCCAGCAGCGCATGCTGCTGGAGGCGCGGGCGCAGAGCGACATCGGCCGGCACGATCTCGCGCTCGACATCGTCTCCAATCTCGGCGGCCGCGAGGTGACGCGGCTGCGCTCCGACATCTTCTGGGCGGCGCGGCGCTGGCGCGAGTCCGCCGAGCAGATCGAACTGTACTACGGTGATCGCTGGAAGGATTTCCAGCCGCTGAGCGCGGCGGAGAAGGGCGACGTCATCCGCGCCGCGATCGGCTATGCGCTCGCCGAAGACGCCCTTGGGCTTGCCCGGTTTCGCGAGAAATACGGGCCGAAGATGAGCGAGGGCGCCGACCGCGTGGCGTTCGATATCGCCAGCCAGCCCGCGGTCGCGAGCAGCGCCGAGTTCGCCGAGATCGCCAAGATGGCCGCCGCCGTCGACACCCTCGACGGCTTCCTGCGGGAGATGAAGTTCCGTTTCCCTGATGCGACGGTTGCCAGGGCCCCTGTCACCCAGCCGCCGGCCGCCAACGCCGCGCCGGCGGAACCGGCGTCCACCGGCAAGCTGCCGAAGATCGGCGGCGTCAAGAGCGCCAACGCCGCGCGCTGACGGAAGCGCGAGTGGAGCTGGCGAAGAGCGAAGAGCCCGAGTCGATCCGTCATCCTGACAGTCTGACTGGAAAGCCCTGACCTTATTGTTCGTCGTCGCCGGGCTTGTCCCGGCGACCCCGACAAGGAGGGCACCGCGTCGCTAAGCGAGGTGGCCGGGAGACCTTCGTCCTAGCGATCCGTTGAAGACGGATCGCGCATCCCTTTTCCAGTCTGCCTCTCGGGGTGACGGATCACATCTCATCAAGCGCTAACCGCCGCCGTAGCTCTGCACCAGCGAGCCGGCGACCAGCGACCAGCCGTCCACCAGCACGAAGAAGATCAGTTTGAACGGCAGCGACACCACCACCGGCGGCAGCATCATCATGCCCATCGACATCAGCACCGAGGCGACGACGAGGTCGATGATCAGGAACGGCAGGAACAGCAGGAAGCCGATCTCGAACGCGCGCTTCAGCTCTGAGATCATGAAGGCGGGGACCAGGATGCGCAGCGACATCTGCTCCGGGCCCGGCGCAGGCGGCTCGCCGGACAGGTCCATGAACAGCTTGAGGTCCTTCTCGCGGACGTTCTTCTGCATGAAGCTGCGCAGCGGCACCGAGGCGCGCTGCAGCGCTTCCTCGACGCTGATCTGGTTGGCGATCAGCGGCTTGATGCCGTCGTCGTAGGACTTCTGCAGCGCCGGTCCCATCACGAAGGCGGTGAGAAACAGCGCGAGCGCGATGATCACCGAGTTCGGCGGCGCGGTCGCGGTGCCGAGCGCGGTGCGCAGCAGCGACAGCACGACCACGATGCGCGTGAACGACGTCATCATGATCAGCACCGACGGTGCGATCGACAGCACCGTCAACAGCGCGATGAGCTGGATGGCGCGCTCGGTGACGCCGCCATTGCCCTGGCCGAGGTTGATGCTGATGTCCTGGGCCGCGGCCGGTTCGATCCATGAACCGGCCGTGATCAGGGCAATGAGGAGGAGAAAAAATACTCTACGCGGGACGCCGGCGAGCCTCACGTCGGCGACTTCGGACGGCCGAGCAGGCTCGCCATCTCGTCTTCGAGGTTCTCGAATGCGGAAGACTTCGGCATCGGCGGCGCGACCGGCGGCGCGGCGTTCTCGCTGCGCGGCGGCGGAGGCGCACCGACACTGTCGGCGGAGCGGGACGCCGGGCGGCTGGGCGGTTCCGGAGCGACCGGCGGGGCGCGGTCAGGAATGACGGGATCGCCGGCGGGCTTGCGCAGCGCGGCTTCCAGCCGCTGCGCCATTTCCGCGAGATTCTGATCGGCAGCGGACAGCGTGGCCGGAGACGACGGCGGGGGCGGTGCCGGCGGGAGCACCGGCGGCACGGGCCGCTCGCGCTCGATGCGGGGCGCCGGCGCCTTGGCGACGGGCTCGATCGCGGCGGAGCTGCGCGGGATCGCCGGCTCGCTGCGCGGCATCGTCGGCTCGCTGCGCGCCATCGGCGCTTCGGCCCGCGGCATGGCCGGCTCGCTGCGCGGCATGGTGATGTCGCCGCGCGGCATCGCCGGCTCGGCACGGGGAATGACCGATTCGGCGCGGGACAGCACGGGCTCGCCGCGCGGCATCGGTGGCTCGCCGCGGGGCATCGGGGGCATCGGTGGTTCGCTGCGGGGAAGCGGCGGTTCGCTGCGCGGCAGCACCGGATCCACCGTGCGCGCGGAGCGGCGCGGCAGGGGCGGCGGCGGCAGCTCCGCGGCGATCGCCGCCAGCGGATCGGGGCGCCGCTCGGCAGCCGGCGCCGCACGACGGACTTCCTCGGCGAAGGACGGGCGAGCCGGCCGCGCTGGCGGCGGCGGTTCCAGCAACGCTGGTTCCTCGGATTCCGTGTCGAGCTGGTCGGACCAGTTCGGCGCATCGGGGAGCGGGGCGACACGCGGCGGCAGGTCCGCGCCCACCGGGCCGCGGGCCGGCATCTGGTCGCGCTGGGGCATCGCCCGCACGATGTTCGGCTCGATCACCAGATCGCCGGGGCCGCCGATCATCAGCAGATGCTCGACGTTGTCGCGGCGGACCAGGACGAGCTTGCGGCGGGTGTCGATCGACATCGCATCGATGATCGCAAGGCGCGGCATCCGCCCACGGTTGGCACCGGCGCCGAGCCGGTTCCGGTTGAAGCGGGTCAGCCAGAACGCCAGGCCGACGAGCGCCAGCACGGCAAAAAAGATCAGAATGATTGTCAGCAGTTGCGACATGTTTGGTCCCCACCAAACAGAGTGTACTTCAACCAGCAGATTCGGCGAATGCTGCGGCTCAGGAAAAACGTGCTCGATCGCGCGTCCTACCGTTTCCTGAACATTACTGCAGCGCGGCTGCCGAATCCCGAAGACCCGCTCTGTTCGTTAATGGTTCTGTTTGTTGATAAAAATGTCCCGTTCTGGCGGTTAACGCCGGGCGGCAAGATTTGCCGCGATCCGCGATCCCCATCCACGCGTGCCGAGCCCCTCCGGACGTTGAGGTGCCGGAATTTCAATGGCTTGGGTGGTTAACGGCGAATTAATGGCAAAAATGAGCCAAACGGCTCTTAACTCTTTATTAACCATACAGGCGGCAAATTCTGCCCACCTCGAGCGGGCGTGGCGCCCGGCGGAGGGCGAGGCGGACCATGCCGATCACCGATATTCCAGCACTGACGGCCCTGCGCACCCGGATGCAGTGGCATCAGGAACGCCAGCGGGTGCTGGCTGAGAACATCGCCAACTCCGATACGCCCAACTTTAAGCCGCGGGATCTGGTGGAACCGGACTTCCGTCCGCTCAGCGCCACCCCGGCGGGACTGTCAATGATGCGCACCAGTCCGGCGCATCTGTCGTCGAGCGGCGGGGTCGACCGTTTCACCTCCAACAACAAAGGCGGCTACGAAACCCGTCCTGCCGGCAACGCCGTGAGCCTCGAGGACGAGATGCAGAAGTCCGCCGCCAATCAGATGGATTTTGCGGCCGCGACCTCGCTCTACAGCCGCAGCCTTGCGCTGTTGAAGACCGCAATCGGGAAACGCTGACGCGCGCCAGCGCGCGGGATGAGGGATCGCCATGGCCGACGGATCTGACTTTCTGAGGGCAATGAACATTGCGACGTCGGGCCTGCGTGCGCAGGCCGGCCGCATGCGGGTGCTGTCGGAAAACATCGCCAACGCCGATTCGACGGCGCAGACGGCAGGCGGCGATCCCTATCGCCGCAAGGTGCCGACCTTCTCCTCGGAGCTCGACCGTACCCTCGACGCCCGCGTCGTCTCGCTGGGACGGGTGAAGCCCGACCAGTCCGCGTTCCGCATCAAGTACGAGCCGGGCCATCCCGCCGCCGACGCCAGCGGCAACGTCAAGTACCCCAACGTCAACTCGGTGGTCGAAATGACCGACATGCGCGATGCGCAGCGGTCCTACGAGGCCAACGTCAACATCATCACCGCGACGCGCCGGATGATCCAGCGCACGCTCGACATCCTCAAGGCCTGATCGGGAGATTCGTCATGGCTTCGCCAACCGCTGCCGCCAACGCCTATTCCAGCCTCGCCCGCATGATGGAGGCGGCCGGCAATGCCGGCAAGTCGTCGCAGACCGGCGCCGACGCGACCGGGCCGTCGTTCGGGGCGCTGCTGAAGGATACGCTCTCCAGCGTGATGGACGCCGGCCGCAAGTCGGACGCGCAGACGGTGCAGATGGCGACCGGCAAGGCCAACGTGATGGATGTCGTCACCGCGGTGGCGGAAACCGATGTCGCCGTGTCGACGCTGGTGTCGGTGCGCGACCGGGTGATCCAGTCCTACGAAGACATCATGAAGATGGCGATCTGATCGGGTGTCCCGAAGCCGAGGTTCGCACGGTTTGCAGCTCGCTGCACGGCGGACCTGCCAGGCGGGAGACGAGGGGAAGTCGGGTGGTTCTGGGGTGTGTTGGGGTAGGGGAGTGCAATGACTGGTCCTGAAGTGCTTGATGTGGCGCGCGACGCGGTGTGGACGATCGTCATCGTGTCGTCGCCGCTCATGGTGGTCGGCCTCGTGGTCGGCGTGGCGATCTCGCTGGTGCAGGCGCTGACCCAGATCCAGGAGCAGACGCTGGTGTTCGTGCCGAAGATCCTCGCGATCTTCCTCACCATGCTGCTGGTGCTGCCGTTCATGGCGGACGCGCTGCACAGCCATATGATGCGGATTTCGTCGCGAATCATCGGGGGATGACGCACAATGGTGGCGATCACCCCGCCACGGAGCCTGGTTAGAGCCGGGACACTGGATGCGCATCGACATCTCGCTGCTGCCCGCTCTCGCCGCAGCCTTCATGCTGGCGTTCGCGCGCATCGGCGCGATGGTGATGCTGCTGCCGGGATTCGGCGAAACCAACATTCCGGTCCGCGTCAAGCTGTCGATCGCCTTGATGCTGACGATGATCATCATGCCGCTGCATCGCGCGGCCTACCATGTCGACATGACGTCGCTGACGCCGATGCTGGTGCTGATGCTGCAGGAGATCCTTGTCGGCGTCGTGCTCGGCGCCACCGCGCGGGTGACGCTGGCGGCGCTGTCGGTGGCGGGCTCGGTGATCGCCCAGCAGCTTGGTCTCGGCTTCGTCACCTCGATCGATCCGACGCAGGGCGCACAGGGGGCGCTCGTCGGCAACTTCCTCTCCATCCTCGGGATGGCGCTGCTGTTCGCGACCGACACCCATCACCTCGTGATCGGAGCGCTGAGCGCGAGCTACAAGGCGTTTGCGCCGGGCGAGCTGATCCCGAGCGGCGATATCGCCGCGCTGGCGACGCAGGCGTTCACCACCGCCTTCAAGATCGGCATCCAGCTGGCGTCGCCGTTCATCGTGTTCGGCCTGGTGTTCAACGTCGGGCTCGGTCTCCTGGCGCGCATGATGCCGCAGATGCAGGTCTATTTCGTCGGCGTGCCGCTGTCGATCATGGCCGGCTTCGTGATCCTGATCATGGTGATCGCCACCATGATGACCACCTTCCTCGATTATTTCGGCGGCGTGCTCCATCAGCTGTCGCCCTGACCTGTGTGATCTTCGGAGCGTGACCGATGGCTGATGATGATGCATCAGAGAAAACACAGGACCCAACCCAAAAACGCCTCGACGAGGCGCTTGAGCGCGGCGATGTCGTCAAGAGCCAGGAGGTCAACACCTGGTTCGTGATGGCCGGCACGGCGCTGGTCGCCTCCGCATTTTCCGCCAATGTCGCCGGTGGCCTGCAGATGCCGCTGCGCAACCTGATCGCCAATGCCCACCTGATCCGTACCGACGGGCCGGGCCTGCTGGCCTTGGTGAAGAATCTCGACCTGATGCTGGTCGGCGTGCTCGGTCTGCCGTTCCTGATCCTGATGCTGGCCGGGCTCGCTGGCAACCTCGTGCAGCACCGCCTGGTGTGGTCGGCGGAGCCGCTGTCGCCGAAGTTCAGCAAGCTGTCGCCGATGGCCGGTGCCAAGCGGCTGTTCGGCAAGCAGGCGGCGGTGAATTTCCTCAAGGGCCTCGTCAAGCTGATCGCGCTCGGCGCGATCATGATGGCGATCCTGTGGCCGGAGCGCCACCGGGTCGAGGCGCTGGTGCGGCTCGACCCGGTGCAGATCCTGTCCGCCGCGAAGGCGATGTCGATGCAGTTGATCGGCGCGGTGGTGGCGCTGCTCGCCGCGATCGCCGCGGGCGACTACTTCTTCCAGTACCGCACCTGGTTCGAGCGGCAGAAGATGTCGCGCGAGGAGATCAAGGAGGAATACAAGCAGTCGGAAGGCGATCCGCACATCAAGGGCCGGATCAGGCAGCTGCGTATGATGCGCATGAAGAAACGCATGATGGCCGCGGTGCCCAGCGCTTCCGTGGTCATCACCAACCCGACCCACTTCGCGGTGGCGCTGAAATACGAGCAGGGCATGAGCGCGCCGATCTGCGTCGCCAAGGGCGCCGACGCCATCGCCTTCAAGATCAGGGAGGTGGCGAAGGAGAACGACGTGCCGATCGTCGAGAACCCGCCGCTCGCCCGTGCGCTGCACGCCACCGTCGAGATCGACGACGAGATCCCGGTCGAGCACTACCAGGCGGTCGCCGAGGTCATCGGCTACGTCATGCGGCTGAAGCGCGGCTTCGCAGGGGCGGGGCGTTAGGCGGTCTTCATCAGCGGTGGTGCGGGGGGATGCACGCCCGTCGCGGCAAGCACCGCATTGCGTTCGTGCTCCGGCATGGCGCGCAGGCGACGGCGGGCGGTGAGGCGGAGTACGGCGAAGCCGGCGACGAACAGGATCGCCTTGCTCGCGAGGCCGAAGATCGGCATGACCACGGCCCATGTCGCGAGGCTGAAGGCCAGCGCCACGATGGCATTGACCGCGGCGGAGACGAACATCAGTCCGGCCCACGCGAAGCCTACGCTGACAGCGACATCGGGGACGACCTGCTGGGCGATCGGCGGCAGGTAGCGGGTCATCCAGCCCCGCTTGAGCATGACGACGCCGACGATGACGTAGATCACGCTTGGCTTGAACAGCAGGAAGCGCGGGTCGTCGGTCAGCAGTGTCGCCGCGCCCGCGGCGACGACCAGGAACAGGCTCAGCCACTCCATGGTGTCGATCGGCTTGCGGCGCACAAGCTGGAAGCCGATCTCAGCAAGGCCGAGCGCGACGCCGATCCCGACCGCGAGGGCGGTGTTGTCGGTCAGCAGGAACACGACGAGGAAGCACAGGGTCGATGCGAGGTCGAGCAGCAGCCGCCCCGCGGCCGTCAGAAAGTATCTCATCGCAGTCCCCGTTTGCTGGCGGCGCGGCGGACGCAGCGCCGCCCGACCACTGGCGCGTCATGGATGCGCGTCGGCAAGGGATCGTCAAGAGGGGAGACGGAAGCGGCTGCGCGCCTCCGCTATCCGGCCGGGGTGGCAAGCCGCGCGTGCTCGGCGGCGACCTCGGCCAGGACTTCGGGCTGCGACCAGGCCCGGTAGTTGCCCTTGGCATAGGCGAGCGCGTTGCGATGGTAGAACAGTGCATTCATGCGGTTGGCCTTGGTGTTGTCGCGGGTCCGCGCGACCTTGCCGGGCGAGCCCATCACGATCGAATGCGGCGGGACCACCGTGCCCTCGGTCAGGAAGCTGCCGCCGGCGACGATCGTGCCGGCGCCGATGACGCAGCGGTCCATGATCGTCGCGCCGATGCCGATCAGGCAGTCGTCGCCGATGGTGCAGCCGTGCAGCGTGACATGATGGGTGATCGAGCAGTTGGCGCCGATGATGGTCGGCGCGTCGATGCCGACATGGATCATGACGAAGTCCTGCACGTTGGAGCGGGCTCCGATCACCACGCGCTGGCATTCGGCGCGGATCACCGCGTTGCACCAGATCGATGCACCGACGCCGATCTCGACGGCGCCGTAGATGCGCGCCGACGGCTCGATGAAGGCGGCGCCGAGATCGTGGACGTCGGGGCCGAAGATCGCGGGAGATGGCATGCTGTTTCCTCGAAGCTGTTGTCGTTGTCGCGGCAGCGTAGGCGATTGCGGGGCGCACGGCCATGCGGCGGGATGGCCCGAGTTGTCTGGTACCGTGATAGCTGGATCAGTAACAATCGTTGCCGCCATGACGGCCGGCTCGATTCCGCGCCGTTCGCTGCCAAGGCATGGCGCGCCGGCAGCGCGGTGCTCTGCCAGGTGCAGAGTGTCGAGATGGCCCGTGAGGCGGTGGCGCAGGGCGCCGACGTCATCGGGGCGCAGGATACCGAGGCGGGCGGTGATGGCGCGGCCCGAGCCCGAAGTGACGGCAGTTTCGGCGCAACGATACGCGCTAATCCGGGTTTGTGGGCGACATTCGCGCCGCCTCGGCTGCGATCCAGCGCCACAGCAGCTGCACCGCCTTGTATCGGCGGGCATCGGGGGTTGCCACCATGTAGAATGAACCGGACATCGGCACCGTGCTGTCGATAGCGACGGTCAGGCGGCCCTCCGCGAGAAATGGATCGATGAGAGGGCGCATGCCGAGGGCGAGGCCGAGCCCTTGCGATGCGGCCTCGTACAGCACGACCGCGCTGTCGAAGCTGGTCCGTGTCGACGGCAGCGGGCCGTCGTATTTGACGCCCATCAGCCATTCCTGCCATTGCCCCGGCGGGTCGAGCACCTCGAGCAGCCTGTGATCGGCGATTTCCGCGACATGCCGCGGCGGCTGGCGGTCACCGATCAGCACCTGGGCCGAGACCACGAACGCCTCGACGCCGAACAGCCTGTGCGACACCAGGTTCGCCCATTTCCCGTGGCCGTACAGGATGCCGACATCGACCGCGCCGCCGATCAGGTCGATCGGGTTTCCACGGGTGCGCAGCACCAGCTCGATGCCAGCGGTGTGTTCGTAGAAGCGTGCGAGGCGCGGCACGAGCCAGCTTGTCGCGAGGGATTCCGAGATTCCCAGACGCAACGGTCGCAGCCCCGGCTCCGGTGACATCCAGTCGGTGGCTTCGCGGACGGCTTCGTAACCCGGCCGCAGGCGCTTGAGATAACGTTTGCCCGACAGCGTCAACACCGGTGTCGGCTGGTCGCGATCGAACAGCTTCACCCCGATCTGATGCTCGAGCATCTGGATGCGTCGCGTGAAGGCCGGGGGGCTGAGGCCGAGCGAGGCCGCGGCATCCTTGAAGCTGGTGGCATGGGCCGCGGCCATGAAAGCCTCGATGGCGGCCCATGGCGGCAATCGTCTCTTCATAGATCAGGGTTCCGCGGCGGGAGGTATGAGAATGCCGCGTTGTACGCAAGTCGCGGGCCCGGCAAAAGTGGCTTGCTGATCTTCCCGCGACGAAATCGCTGCCAGCGGGATCGATGTCATGTTGCCTTGGCCGTCGAATTTTGACCATCGCATGCCGGCGATCGGTTCGCCGGCGATCGGCGTACCGCGGCGTCTTTCCATGGTTCCGACGGGCGGTGGTCAGGGCCCGATGGCCACCGCCGCGCCCGTGGTGCGAAATTCCGCAACCGGCCTTGCGCGGTCTGCAACCGGGGTGAGCCGTCATGTCGCGCGGCGGCCCGCAGCGGTGCGGGGCCTCCCGAAGCTGGAGCACCGGGCGGTTGCGCCCAGCGAAATGGCGGTTCGACTCCTTGCACTTCGCGCCGCCGGCCGGTCGTGCTTCTCATTCGTTCAGGGGGGAGCGAGGACGAGCAAGCGTCGGCGAGCGATCAACCAGGAAGGATACGGTGCCAGATGGATTTCGATTTTTCCGAGAAGGTGAAGCAACTCGGCGCCCGGCTCGAGGCTTTCATGGCGCGCCACGTCTATCCGAACGAAGAGGAGCTGTGCCGCGACATCTTCAATCAGCCCGACGACTTTCGCCAATGGAAGCCGTCGCCGCTGATCGAGGAGTTGAAGGGGCGCGCCCGGGAGCAGGGGCTGTGGAATCTGTTTCTGCCGGACAACGAGGACGGCCATGGCCTGTCCAACCTGGAGTATGCGCCGCTCGCGGAAATCATGGGGCGTTCCTACTGGGCATCGGAGATCTTCAACTGTTCGGCGCCGGACACCGGCAATATGGAGGTGCTGCATCGCTACGGCACAGCGGCGCAGAAGGAGCGGTGGCTGCGCCCGCTGCTCGACGGCAGCATCCGTTCCGCCTTCGCGATGACCGAGCCGGGGGTGGCTTCGTCCGATGCGACCAACATTGCGACCTCGATCCGGCGCGACGGCGCCCACTATGTCATCGACGGCCGCAAGTGGTGGACCTCCGGGGCGGGCGATCCGCGGTGCAAGCTGCTGATCACCATGGGCCTCAGCGACCCGGCTGACGCGGATCGTCATGGCAGGCAGTCGATGATCCTGGTTCCGGTCGAGACCGCCGGTGTGACGATCAGGCGGTATCTGCCCATCCTTGGGGTCAAGGATGCGCCCCACGGTCACATGGAGGTGATCTTCGACCATGTGACGGTGCCGGCGGACAACATGCTGCTCGGCGAGGGCCGCGGTTTTGAGATCGCGCAAGGCCGGCTCGGTCCAGGCCGCATCCATCATTGCATGCGTCTGATCGGCACCGCTGAACGGGCCCTCGAGCGCCTGTGTCGCAGGCTGACCGAACGCGTGGCGTTCGGCAAGCCGGTCGCGGATCAGTCGGTATGGCAGCAACGTATCGCCGATGCCAGATGCGCGCTGGACCAGGCCCGCCTGCTGACGCTGAAGGCCGCCTGGATGATGGACTGCGCCGGCAACAAGGCGGCGAGGTCGGAGATCGCGATGATCAAGCTGGTGGCGCCGCGGGTCGCGACCGAAATCGTCGACATGGCGATCCAGGGGTTCGGTGGCGGAGGGTTTGCCGACACCGTGCTGTGCATGTCCTACATCTACGCCCGGACGACCCGCGTCGCCGACGGCCCGGACGAGGTTCACGCGCAGCAGCTCGCCCGCCACGAGTTCGGCCGCTACGCCGGCCAGGACGGCGCGGCTACGGGAGGGGCGGCGGTCGTCACGGTCGCGCAGGGCCTGGATCATGCGCGTGGACCATGAGCGGCGGGGCAGCCGGCTTCGCAATGCCGTTGTTCGGAGCCGCGGCGGTACCCGGCGACAAGGTGCGCCCTGCTGTGCGCACCCAGCCCCGCGTCCAATCTGATCAGGTCGTTTTCAAGAGGCTATCGTCATGAAGTGTCGTCTTCTTGCGCTTGTTGCCGCCGGGCTCATGCTGTCGGCGCCGCAGGCATCGCGCGCGCAGCAGACCGAGATCGTGATCTATCACTATCAATCGGAAAAGCGCTATGACGCGCTGAAGACGATCTTCCGCCGCTTCGAGGCCGAGAACCGCGACATCAGGATCGTCGATATCTTCAAGCCCGATACCACGATCACGGCGGATGTCCAGGCGGCCCTGGCGGCGCGCCGGCCGGTGGACATTGCCGGCATCGCCGGCCGCAACGTCCTGTTCATGTCGCAAAACACTCCGGCGGTCGCGCTCAACCAGGACGCAGCGCAGGGGCTGTTTCTCGACAACTACCAGCCGCAGTTTCTCGACGTCGGCCGGCGCGGCGACAAGATTTTCGCGATGCCGTATGCGTTCGGCACGCCGATCGTCTACTACAACAAGGATCTGTTCCGCAAAGCCGGGCTCGATCCCGACCTGAAGCTCAGGACGTGGGACGACATCATCGCGGCGGCGAAGACCATTCAGCACAACACCGGTGTTGCGGGCGTGGCGCATCTCGCGGCTGGCAACAAGGACTACGGCACCATGCTGATGGTGACGAATGCGGGCGGACAATATCTCAATGCGGACGGCGACAGGCTGCTGTTCGACAGCACGGAGGGGATCGCTGGCCTTCAGCTGTGGCAGGATCTCGCCGTCAGGCACAAGGTGATGCCCGTTGCCAGCGACAGCCAGTGGATGGCGGCATTCTTCGGCGGCCGGCTCGCGATCTACATCACGTCGAGCGCGGCGTTGCGCCAGGCCGTGCAACAGACCGCGGGCCAGTTCGAGCTGGGGGTGGCCAGCTATCCGCTGTTCCCCGGCCGCACCAAGCGCCGCGTGCCGAATTCAGGCGCCGCCTTCATGCTGTACTCGCCCGCCGGGCCGCGGCGAACTGCCGCGCTCAAATTCCTGGAGTTCATGTCACGGCTGGAGGTCGCCAACGACTGGGCACGCGAGTCCGGTTACATGCCGCTGCTGAAGGATCCGCTGCGCGATCCCGCCATGCAGCGCTATGTCGACGAATTCCCCGCCATCATGCCGGTTATCGCACAAATGCCGGATACCGTCTCGACCTACGTCTGGGCAGACAAGGGCGCACTGGAAGCGCAGAGCATCGTCGCGAAGCTGATCGATGACCTGTGGGCAGGAAGGGGGACCGCGTCCGAACTGGTGCCGGCCGCCGTCAGGGATGGCAATGCCGTGCTGGCGAGGGGGCACTGACTTGTCCAACCCCCGCACGCGATCGCTGAAGGCCTCGGCTGCATGACACAAACGATCGCGACGGACCGGCGCCGGCGCCCGGCCAGGCTGCGATGGTGGCGGGCGCCTGAAGGCGCCGCCCTGCAGCCGTATCTCTATCTCGCACCGCTGATCGTGACGCTCGCCGCCTTCACGTTCTGGCCGCTGCTGCAAACGGTATTGCTCAGCGTGCAGTCGTGGAATCTCAACCCGGACATTCCCAGACAATTCGTCGGCCTGCAGAATTACCGCGACGTGCTGACATCGTCGTTGTTCGGCGCCGCACTTGTCAACACGGCGCTCTATCTGCTGGGCGCCATTCCGCTCAAGGTCGTGCTGCCGATTCCGGTGGCGATCTTCATCTGGTCGCTGGGCAGGCGCGGCGAGATCTATCGCGTCATCGTCTTTCTGCCGACACTGATCAGCTTTGTCGCTGCCGCGGTCGTCTGGGCCTGGTTGCTGTCGCCGCTCGGCGGGTATCTGGCGGTGTGCCTCGAACTGGTCGGTATTCGCACCGTCGGTTTGCTGAGCAACGCTGATACCGCGCTCTGGACCATTCTCGGTATCGCGACATGGAAGGTATTCGGGTTCCATGTGCTGCTCTATCTGTCCGGGCTGTCGCGCATCGACCATTCGCTGGTCGAGGCGATGCGAATCGATGGCGCGTCCGACGCCAGGATCGTCCGCGACCTGATTCTGCCGATGCTGGGGCCGTCGATCGTGCTGGTCCTGGTGACGACGACGATCTTTACGATGCAGCAGGTGTTCACGCCGATCGATGTGCTGACAAAAGGCGGTCCATCCAACAGCACGACGAACCTGTTCTACACGACCTACCAGTACAGCTTCGTCAATTTCAACGTCGGTCACGGCGCTGCGGCGACGGTGATGTTGTTCATGCTGGTGTTCGTCGTCGTGGTGGTCAAGTTTCGCCTTATCGACCGCCGCGTTCACTACAAGGATTGAAGATGGAGCCCGATCGGCCAATTCTCGTGCTGGCGCCGCCGTTGCGCCGTTTCGGGCATGTCATGATGATCCTGATCTGCCTGCTCATCGTCTTGCCGATGCTGCTGGTGATCGGAACCGCATTCAAGTCTCCCGCCGAGATCTACTCCGTCACTCCCTGGCCAGTGCATCCGACGCTGGCGAATTTCGCACGTGTGTTCGAATTGTCGTTCGGGACTTATTTCTGGAACAGCCTCGCCACCACGGTGCTGCGCGTCGGCGGTCAGATGACGATCGCGATCATGGCGGCCTACAGCTTCGCGTGCTGGGAGTTTCGCGGGCGTGATGTGCTGTTCATCGCGGTGCTCGCCGCGCTGATGGTGCCGCATTCATTGACGATGATTCCGATTTACCTGATGGTCAGTGATTTCGGCTGGTTCGATACCTGGGCCGCGTTGATCATTCCCAATCTCGCGTTCCCGTTCGGTGTCTTCCTTCTTCGGCAGCACATGCTGTCGTTCCCGCGAGAACTGATCGAGGCCGCGACCGTCGATGGCGCGCGGTCGTGGTCCGTGCTGTGGGGCATCATCCTGCCGAACCTGAAGCCGGCCGTCGCTGGCCTCACGATCGTGGCGTTCATCGAGACCTGGAACGAATACTTCTGGCCGCTGCTCGTGACCGATAGCGACAATGCCCGCACCATTCAGCTCGGCATCCGTCGGTTTCTGGAGGCGGAAGGCGGCGACAGCTTCGGGCCGTTGATGGCCGGCGTCACGCTGGCCTCGATACCGACATTGCTGCTGTTCTTCGTCTTGCAGCGGCGGGTGATTGATACGTTCGTCGGCAGCGGCATGAAATGACGCGCGCTGTCGCCATCGGCCGTGCCACGCCGCCGTCCCGCAGCTGATGCCACAACAGGACCTCGCATGATCTTCCGTGTCGCGCAGATCTCGGATACGCATCTGTCAGCCGAAAAGCCGTTCTTCGTCCGGAACTTCGAATGCGTCAGTCGGGAGCTCCGGATCGCGGCGCCGGATCTCGTGATCAATACCGGAGATGTCTCGCTGAACGGCGCCGCGGGCATCGGTGATCTTCATGCGGCCAAGGCGCTGCATGATACCATGGGGCTGAGCTATCGCGTCATTCCCGGCAATCATGATGTCGGCGACAATGTGCAGAGTACCCATGAACGCGGCGTATCCGATGCGCGCCGCGACCGCTTTGTCGCGGTGTTCGGCGACGATTGGTGGGTGCAGGATGTACCGGGCTGGCGGCTCGTCGGCGTCAATTCGCTGATCATGGATGCGGATCTTCCGGCGGCGGCGCGTCAGTTCGCGTTCATCGCCGACGCCGCGTCGGGGGCGGGTGATCGTGCTGTCATGCTGTTCATTCACAAGCCGCTCTATCTCCGGTCGCGGCACGATCGGGATCCTGGCGGACGTTATGTCAGCCCATCCGCGCGCGCGAGGCTGTTGCAGGCTTTCAGCACCCGTCCGCCTGCCGTCATCGCCAGCGGCCATGTGCATCAGTGGCGTCACGTCGTGTTGGAAGGGATGCAGCACGTCTGGGCGCCGGCGACGTCGTTCGTGATGCCGCCTGCTCATCAGGTGACGATCGGAGAGCGTGTGGTCGGCTATGTCGAGCACCGCCTTCATGCGAGCGGTGCGTTCGATTGCAGGATTGCCAAGTTGCCCGCGTTGATCTGCAATGACCTGGCGGATTTCCCCGGTGCCTACGGCGACATCGCCAGGATTCTACCGAAGCTGCCGACCGCAGGGGCGTGATCCGCGCATCTCCTGCGTCGACGCCACCTCGCGACGCATGCGCCTCTGACGCGGCACGTCGGCGTATGCCGGACCGCGCTCTGATCTCGGCAGCCTGCCGCGCCCGATCGAAACCCGAAAATCATAGCACGCGATGAAAGCGCTGCTGTGCCTCCGCGCGCGGCGTTGGCTGCGTGCGTTGCCATGCGTCGGTCTGCGCGGTCTTTGCGCCGTGACTGCCATTCTGTGGCGCGCGGTCGTGGCCGGTGCTGCGTCATGCACGCGGCGGCACCGTTTTGCTGCTGCCGGCGATGGACCGATGTGGCTGAATTGACGCACTCGACGTCGTTGATGGTGGCGCGGCTGTGACGTCGGCCGGATTGTCATGTTGCGTGATCGCGAAGCAACGCCGGTGAAGCGTCGGCTGTTTGGCGCGCGACGTGTCGTTCGTGGCTGAACCGTTCGAGGCGACGCAATCGATGTTGCAGCGTCTCGCGTTGCTGACATGGCGTGCTGCTGAGTAACTGAGGCCGAGCGACAGAGGGATATCCCAAGGTCGTCCCGTCCAGGTGTTTCGCGTAGATCTTTCGCCTCATGCGGCAGAGATCGAATGGCGCGAGGTGCGCGAAGGCGGTCAGCAGGGACAAGGGACCATGTCACGGCGTGCGCGTCTGCACGCCGAGGCTAGGCCCGCCCTATGGAGCAAACTCGGAGATTGACATGACGATGACTAAGAGTCTGATGCTCGGTACTGCGGCCGCCGTCGTTGCGCTGGGCAGCGCACAGGCCGCTGATCTTCCCGTCAAGGCCAGGGCGGTCGAGTACGTGAAGGTCTGCTCGCTCTATGGCGCGGGCTTCTACTATATTCCCGGCAGCGACACCTGCATTCGCATCGGCGGCGCGATCCGCGTCGACACTGCGTTCAACGGCACCAACTATGACAAGCCGTTGTGGCAGGGCGGCGCAGCCGGCGCCAATGCCTATGGCCGCGACTACTTCAGCACGCGCGCCCGTCTCAATCTCTTCATCGATACGCGGACGGCGACCGAGTTCGGCGTTCTGCGCACCTACGCCAACAACCAGTTCGACTGGACCCAAGGCTCTTCGGGCATCGGCGGCGGCAGTCCGGTGGAAGTCGACTACGCCTTCATCCAGTTCGCCGGCTTCACCTTCGGCAAGGCCGTGTCGCAGTTCGACCCGCAATGGACCCTGGGACGCCCGTCGATCTCGTCCGGCATGAACGCCGGCTCGTACAACGCCACCGGCATCCCGCAGCTCGCCTTCACGGCGCAGTTCGGTAACGGTCTCTCGGGCACGATCTCGCTGGAGGACGCCGTGCCTTACCGTTCCGCCGGCGTGATCAATACGTCGCGTCCGTTCATTGGTCCGTTCGGCGCGACCACGCTGCCGACCGGCGCCTATGGTTTCAACAACTTCCTGGGCAATGCCCAGGGCGGCGATCATGTTCCGGACATCGTTGCCAATGTGCGGCTCGACCAGGCGTGGGGTTCGTTGCACCTGGGAGCCGCGGCGCACGAGGTGCATGGAAGCTATTATGGGGCGAACGGCGCTTCGAGCAGCGGTCACCCGGACGCGAAGTGGGGTTACGCGCTCACCGGTGCCTTTGAGCTGAAGAACTTGCCCACTGGCGTCGGCGACAGCTTCAAGGCGGAGGCGTCGTTCGGCCATGGTGCGGCCAAGTATGTCTGGGGCGGCACCCCCGATCTCGCCGGGGCCGGCAGGTTCGCGCGGCTCGGTGGCTCGAGTGTTGCCGGCGCGGATGGCAGCATGGCGTTCGGCTACGTGTTCGACGGCGTGTACAGCGGTCTTGGCACCGCGGCTTCGCCCGGCACGGCGCTGTCGCTGAGCGACGCGTGGGAAGTCAGCGCTTACTTCGAGCACTATTGGACGCCGGCGTGGCGAACGTCGCTGTTCGGCAATTACAGCTATGTCTCCTACGGTTCGGCGAGTGACGCATTGCTGCTCGCGGCGGCCAATGGCGGCCTGCTCAGCACCGGCACCACGGCGGCGGCGGGAAGCTTCGCGTTCTCGACTGCTCAGATCGGCACGCGCACGGCGTGGACACCGGTGAAGGACCTGACGCTGTCTGCGGAGGTCATGTACTCGCGCATGTCACAGCGCCTGACCGGCACCTTCACGAGCGCCGCAGCCGGCCTCGTTCCGGGCTACGGGGCCGGGGCGACATTCGAACTCAAGAACCAGAACGCCTTCAACGGCTCGGTTCAGATCCTGCGCAGCTTCTGAGGTCACCAGCAAAGAAAGGACGTCGCTCTGATCTGATGTAAACCTCCAGTGCCTCCGGTAGTGCCCTGCCGGAGGCATTCACTTTTGCGCTCCGCCGTTGCCGCACGGACCATTCCTGGCCCGCACTGCGATCCGCGCGGTAGCTATCTGGTGCCGAGATAGCGGGATCAGCAACAATCGTTACCGCCATGACGGCCGGCTCGCCTAGGCTCGCGGCAACCACAGCCACAACCCCGGGAAGGAAACTCCGCCATGGCCACGAGGCGCTTCACCGATATCGTCGCTTGCCGTCATCCGATCGTATCGGCGCCCATGGGGGCGGTCTCCGGCGGCCGTCTCGCCGCGGCGGTGTCCGCCGCCGGCGGGTTTGGCCTGATCGGCGGCGGCTACGGCCGCGACCGCGCCTGGCTCATGCGCGAGCTCGATCTCGCCGGCGACATGGCGAAAGTCGGCGTCGGCTTCATCACCTGGAGCGCCGCCGGGCATCCCGAGAACTTCGACCTCGTCGTCGAGCGCCGGCCGAAGGCGATCATGCTGTCGTTCGGCGATCCCGCGCCGTTCGCCGCGAAGGCGCGGCGCGCCGGCAGCGCGGTGATCTGCCAGGTGCAGAGTGTCGAGATGGCACGCGAGGCAGTGGCGAAGGGCGCCGACGTCATCGTCGCCCAGGGCACCGAGGCGGGTGGCCATGGCGCGGCCTGTGCGAGCCTGCCACTGGTGCCCGCGGTGGTCGACGCCGTCGGTGACAAGGTGCCGGTGCTCGCGGCCGGTGGCATCGCTGACGGCCGGGGACTCGCCGCGGCGTGGGCGCTCGGCGCCGACGGCGCGCTGCTCGGTACGCGGTTCTATGCGGCGGATGAAGCACTGGTGCATCCGGCGGCCAAGCAGAAGGTGGTGACGGGCGACGGCGCCGACACGGCGCGCGGCGCGGCCGTCGATGTCATTCGCGGCTATCGCTGGCCGGCGCCGTTCACCATCCGCACCCAGCTCAACGATTTCGTGCGGCGCTGGAACGGCCGCGAGGCCGATCTCGCCAAAGAGCTCGCGACCGAGAGCGCGCGCTATGCGGCGGCGGCCGAGGCCGGCGATTTCGACCATGCCGCGGTCATTGTCGGCGAGGCGGCCGGCCTCGTGCACGACGTGGTGTCCGCTGGCGAGATCGTGCGCCGGATCGCGGAGGAGGCCCGGCAGGTCGTTGCCCGGCTGGCGTCGCGCTAGGGGACGCTCATCGCATTCCATCTCCGCATGGTGAGGAGCGCGGCAAGGCCGCGCGTCTCGAACCATGAGGCCGGGAGGTGCCACCTACGGGCCTCATCCTTCGAGACGCAGGCTGCGCCTGCTCCTCAGGATGAGGGGGAGGGACGGCGTGCGCTGGCATCGCTCAGGAGATGACAAGCACTACTCGGCCGCCTGCGCCGGCGGCATCGCCTGGGCGCGGGCGACGTCGAGGAAGGCGCGCATCGCGCTCGACTCATAGGCGTCGCGGCGGCGCACGAACAGCGTCTCGACCGCGCCGATCTGTGGCGCCACCGGGTGGATCGCGACACGGCCTTCGCGCACGGCGGGCGCGACGGTACCGCGCGGCAGCAGCGTGACGCCGATGCCTGCCGAGACGCAGGCAATGATGGCGTCGAGCGAGCCGAACTCCTGCGGCTGCGCCACCACGATTCCCATCTGCGCCAGCACGGTGTCGAGCCGCTGGCGGTAAGAGCAGCCGGCGCGGAACACGATGGTCTTCAGGGCGTCGATGCCGGCGAGGTCGCGCGGCGTTCGGATCGCGCGCGCGGTGACCAGCACCAGCTCCTCGCGGAAGATCGGCTCGTGGATCAGCTGCGGATGGTCGATCGGGGCGGCGACGAAGGCGCCATCAAGCCGGCACTCCACCACCTCGGTGACGAGATGCGAGGTGGTGCCGGTGGTGACCGCAAGGTGCACGTTCGGATAGCTGGTGGCGAACATCGTCAGCAGATTGGAGAGCCGCAGCGCCGCAGTGGTCTCCAGGCTGCCGACCTGCAGCGTCCCGGTCGGCTCGCCTTCGTCCTGCGCCGCGGCCTGCGCCTCGGCCAGCAGCTTGGCGATGCGGCCGGCGAACGGCAGCATGCGCTGCCCGGCGGCGGTCAGCGTCACGCCGCGGGCATGGCGCTGGAACAGGGCGATGCCGAGACTGTCCTCGATCGCGCGGATCCGCGTCGTCACGTTCGACTGGACCGTGTGCAGCTCCTGCGCGGCACGGTTCATGCTGCCGAGGCGAGCGACGGCTTCGAAAATCCGGAGGTCGGCTGCGTCCATTGTCTCTATCCGTAATTACGATAGCTGAACCCGTCTGATCCTCTCACAATGAGATTACTGCGTCAAAGCGCGATGCTCAAAACCCGTCACCTGACAAATTCGATAATTGACAAAAATCTCAATTAACGAGATAAATCGCAAAAATTACACAGGCCGGCGCGGACCGGTCGTTTCGGGGAGGTGACCATGGTGTCCAGAACGGCCGCGCTCGCGGCAGGCTTGCTTGCGCTCTCGGTGCAGTCGTCCCGCGCTGAGTTCAGCGACGGCGTGCTGCGGATCGGCGTGCTCAACGATCAGTCGGGCATCTATGCCGACATGGCGGGGCCGGGCTCGGTGGTCGCCGCGCAGATCGCGGTGGACGAGTTCGGCGGCAAGATCGGCAATGTTCCCATCGAGATCGTCCGCGGCGATCACCAGAACAAGTCGGACATCGGCCTGACCATGGCGCGCAAGTGGCTGGACACCGAGGGCGTCGACATGATCGCCGACATCCCGAACTCGTCGATCTCGCTGGCGATCGTCAACCTCGTGCGCGACAAGAACAAGGTCGCCGTCATCACCACGTCGAACAGCAACCGCCTCACCGGCGATGCCTGCTCGCCGAACCATGTCCACTGGACGCTCGACAACTACAGCCTCGCCAAGAGCACGGGATCGGCGGTGCTGAAGTCGGGCGCCAAGAGCTGGTTCTTCATCACCGCCGACTACGCGTTCGGCCACGACATGGAGCGCGAGGCCGGCGAGATCGTCAAGAAGGCCGGGGGTGCGGTGATCGGCGCGGTGCGCCATCCGCTCAACTCGTCCGATTTCTCCTCCTACCTGCTGCAGGCGCAGTCGTCGAAGGCCGACGTCATCGCGCTCGCAAACTCCGGCAGCGACTTCACCAACTCGGTCAAGCAGGCGACCGAGTTCGGCATCCCGCAGGGCGGCCAGCGCATCGCGGGGCTTGCGATGTACCTGACCGACGTCAAGTCGCTGGGCCTGAACAGCGGCAAGGGCATCTATCTGTCAGAGCCGTTCTACTGGGATCTCAACGACGACACCCGCGCGTTCGCCAAGAAGTTCGGCGAGCGCCATGGCGGCGCGATGCCGACCTCGTTCCAGGCCGGCGTCTATTCCGGCGTGCTGCATTACCTGAAGGCGGTCGCCGCGGTGGGGGGTGACACCGACGGCCGCGCCATCGTCGCCAGGATGAAGGAGCTGCCGACGAAGGACCTCGCCTTTGGCCAGGGCAGCGTGCGCGTCGATGGCCGCAAGCTGCATCCGATGTACCTGTTCCGCGTCAAGTCGCCGGAGCAGTCGAAGGCGCCATGGGACCTCTATGAGAAGGTCGGTGAGACCGCCGCGGCCGAAACGTTCAAGCCGCTCGACCCGGCCTGCAGCCTGGTCGGCAAGTAGCGGCGGTCCCTGGGTCATCGCAACATGACGCTCAACGAGCAACGCAAGACCAACAAAAAGAGGAGACACGCCGTGATCGTTGAAGAGCGCATGTACGTGCTGCACACCGAGGTCGACGTGCGGGAGTATTTCCGCATCTATGAGAGCGAGGGGTTGCCGGTGCAGCGCGAGATCCTCGGCGGCTTTCTCGGCTACTTCACCACCGAGTTCGGCGTCCAGAACCAGCTCGTGCACCTGTGGGCCTATCCCGATCTCGAGGAGCGGCGCAAACGCCGCGCCCGTCTCGCCGAGCAGCCGCAGTGGCAGGCGTGCATCGCGAAGATCCGCCCGATGATCCGCACCATGGAAAACCGCATCATGGTGCCGACCGCGTTCTCGCCGCTGCCGGGCGCGCTGCTCGGTTCTGCGCGTACGGCTTGAGGGAGGTCGCCATGACGAATTCGCAGGGGATGCTGCAAGGCAAGGTCGCGTTGATCACCGGTGCGGGCACCGGCATCGGCCGTACCGCCGCTGGCCTGTTCGCGCGCAACGGCGCCCGCGTCATGATCGCCGACATCGATGCCGTGCAGGGCGCTGCCGCGGCGGAGGAGATCGTCGCCGCGGGTCTGCAGGCGGCGTTCGTGCGGACCGACGTCACCGATCCCGACAGCGTCAAGGCCTGCGTCGCCGCGACCGTCGCCGCCTTCGGCAAGCTCGACATCATCTACAACAACGCCGGCGGCTCCAGCATGCAGGACAACGACGTGACGCGCGCGCCGTTCGATGAGTTCTGGCGCGCCATTCGCCTCGATCTCTACGGCACCTGGCTGGTCAGCCATTTCGGCATTCCCGAGATCATCAAGGCCGGCGGCGGCGCGGTGGTCAACGCAGCGTCGGTCGTCGCCGCGATGGGCTGGCCGGGCAAGGATGCCTACACCGCGGCCAAGGGCGCCATCGTCGCGCTGACACGGTCGATGGCAGTGGAGTTCGCGGCCCAGGGCGTGCGTGTCAACGCGGTCTCGCCCGGTGTCACCCGCACGCCGCGCGTGGTGGCGCAGCTCGAGGCGCTGGAGACGACGCAGCGGCTGACTGCGGCGCATCTGCTCGGCATGGTCGAGCCGATCGACGTGGCGCAGGCGGCGATGTTCCTGGCGTCCGACGCCGCGGCGCGCACCACCGGCCATGTCATGGCCGTCGACAGCGGCCTGTCGATCTCCTGAGGGTGGCGATGACCCGTGCCACGACCGTCCCGCCGCGCGCCGCCGGCCGCATCCGCCGCATCGCCGTGGTCGGTGCCGGCACCATCGGCGCGAGCTGGGCGGGCTACTTCTCGGGCAAGGGGTTCGACGTCGTCGTCGTCGAGCCCGACGCGGCCACGGGCGAACGGCTCGCCGAGCGGATCGCCCGCTGCCATCAGGCGATGGTAGCGGCGCGGCTGCGCGACCCGGCGACGGCCATCGGGCAGGTCACGGTGGTCGCTGATGTTGCCGCGCTCGCCAGGGATACGATCGACTTCGTCCAGGAGAACGTGCGCGAGCAACTGCCGCTGAAGCAGGCGACGCTGCGCGCGCTCGATGCGCTGCTGCCGCCCGACGTGCTGATCGCGTCGAGCACGTCGGGGCTCGGCGCGTCCGATCTGCAGGACGGCTGCAGCCATCCGCAGCGCGTGCTGGTGGGCCATCCGATGAATCCGCCGCACCTGCTGCCGCTGGTCGAGATCGTCGGCGGCCGCGCGACGTCGCCCGACGCGGTGCAGGCAGCTGCCGGCATCTATGCGGCGATGGGCAAGCGGCCCGTCGTCCTCAACAGGGAGGTGATCGGCCATCTCGCGACGCGCCTCACCGTCGCATTGTGGCGGGAGGCGGCGTGCCTCGTGCGCGACGGTGTCGCGTCCGTCGCCGACGTCGATGCCGCGGTCACCCACGGCCTCGGCCTGCGCCTTGCGGTCGCCGGGCCGCATCTCAGCTACCATCTCGGCGGCGGCGAGGGCGGCCTTGCGGGTTTCTTCGCCTGGGCGCGCGAGCCACTGCAGCACTGGTGCGACGATTTGGGCACGCTGACGCTCGATGCCGATCTCGAGGCGACGCTCGTCGCCGGCGTCACGGCGGCAGCGCTGGGCCACAGCGGCGCGGAGCTGGCGCAGTGGCGGGACACCGCGCTCGCCGGCGTGCTCGCGCAGCGCCAGGCGACACCGTCGCCGACCGATCGAAAATTGCCAATTCTATCGCATCATGCGACTGTTGACTAAATCGATGCGGCCGCCAGCGGCCGACACGAACGACATGGGGAAGGCGATGCGGAGGGTATCGGGGCGGACGCACGCGCGGGGGCGCGCATGCTGATCCACATCCTCAACGGCCTTGTCTATGGCGGGCTGCTTTATCTCGTCGCCGTCGGTCTCGTGCTGATCTTCGGGCTGCGTCAGGTGGTGAACTTCGCCCATGGCGGCCTGTTCATGCTCGGCGCTTACATCGCCTACGCCGCGATCGCGGTCGCCGGCTTCTGGGCCGGGCTGGTCGTGGCAACGCTGACGCTCGCGGTCGTCGGCCTCGCGCTCGACCGCACCGTGTTTCGCCAGCTGCAGGACCAGGACCCCATCGTCACCGTGCTGGTGACGTTCGGCCTGCTGCTGCTGCTGGAGGATTTCGTTCGCACCGTGTGGGGGCGCGACAACCTCACCGTCGCCGTGCCCGCCCTGTTGCAGGGCACGGTGTCGATCGCCGGCTCGGCGTTTCCGGTCTATCGCCTGTTCGTGATCGTCGCCGCGGCGTTGGTCGGCGTCGGGCTGACGCTGTGGCTCAAGACCAGCCGCATCGGCCTCTATGTCCGCGCCTTCGCCGCCGATCCCGTCACCACCGGCATGCAGGGGGTCGACACCGAGCGTGTCAGCCTTGCGGTGGTGGCGATCGGCGCCGGGCTCGCCGGGCTGTCAGGCGCCATTGCCGCGCCGCTGCTGGCGCTGTCGCCGTCGATGGGTGGCTCGATCCTGATCGAGAGTTTCATCGTCGTGGTGATCGGCGGCTTCGGCAGCTTTGCCGGCGCGCTGGTCGCGGCGCTGGTGATCGGCCAGTTGCAGAACTTCGGCATCGTGTTCGTGCCGTCGATCGCTTCCATGGTGCCGTTCGTGCTGATGATCGCAATCCTGATCGCGCGGCCGTCGGGCCTCGCGGGGAGGGCGACATGACCGCGCCCGATGTCGTGATCGGCGAGGCGGCGCGGCAGCCCGGGGCGCGGAGCGCCCGGCTGGCCGCCCTGCTGGCGCCGCTGGTGGCGATCGCCGGCTGCTTCGTGCCGCTGGTCGTCACCTCGCCGCTGACGCTGTCGCTGCTGACCCAGGCGCTGATCGGCGCGCTGCTCGCCACCGGCGTCGGCTTCCTGGTGCGCCAGAACGGCATGGTCTCCTTCGGCCATGCGCTGTTCTACGGCCTCGCCGGCTATATCTTCGGCGTCACCGCGATGCGCGGATATCTGCCGATCGAGTTCGCGCTCATCGCCGCCCTGGTCGTGCCGACGCTGCTCGCCTTCCTGCTCGGCCTTGTCATCACCCGCATCCCCGGCGTCGCCTTCGGCATGCTGACGCTGGCGTGCGCGCAGGCGTTCTACGAGATGGCGCTGAAGGTGAGGGGCCTCGCCAACGGCGACGACGGCCTCGCCATCACCTTTCCATCGCGGGTGTTCGGCCTCGACGTCACCCTGTTCCAGGACCCGCACGCGATGTTCGTGGTGTGCTGGGTGGTGCTGATGATCGTGCTCGGCGGGCTGTGGCTGCTGATGCGCAGCCCGTTCGGACTGCTCACCGCGGCGATCAAGACCAATGAGGAGCGCGCGCGCTTCATCGGCTACGAGACGCTGCTGCCGCGCGCGGCGATCTTCGCGCTGTCGGCGCTGCTCGCCGCCATCGCCGGCGTGCTCGCGACCTTCTACAACGCCTTCATCTCGCCGGACATGCTGCACTGGACGCTGTCCGGATCGGCGCTGATCATGGCGATCATCGGCGGCACGGCCGCGGTGTGGGGGCCGGCGCTCGGCGCGGTCGTGTTCTTCTTCATCAAGGAAATTGCGGGCGACGCCACCGAGCACTGGCCGGCGGTGATCGGCGCCATCCTGATCGTGGTCACGGTGTTCGTGCCATCCGGCCTCAGCGGCCTGCTGGCGCGCCTCGTCGCAAGGAGGCGCCGATGACGACGGCGATGGTACCGGCGCTCGAAGGTGTCGCCCTGACGCGCGCCTATGGCGGCTTCCGCGCCCTCGACGGCGTCGCGCTGTCGGTCGAGAAGGGCGAGATCCGCGGCATCATCGGGCCGAACGGCGCCGGCAAGTCGACGCTGATGGACGTGCTGTCCGGCCGCGCCGCGCGCTGGAGCGGCAGCGTGCGCCTCGATGGCCGCGACATCGGCGCGCTGTCGCCGCGCAAGCGCCGCCAGGCCGGGCTCGCGCGCTCGTTCCAGAAGACCAACGTGTTCACCGACCTCACCGTCGGTGCGCAGATCCGTCTCGCCGCGCGCAGCGCCGAGATCGACAACGGCGCCGAGGTGCTGGAGCGGCTGGAGCTCGATACCATCCGCGACAGCGTCGCCGCCGACATCTCCTATGGCGAGCGGCGGCGGCTCGACCTCGCGCTGGCCCTCGTCGGGCGGCCGCGGGTGCTGCTGCTCGACGAGCCGGCCGCCGGCCTCACCGTGCAGGAGTCGCTGGCGATGGCCGCGCAGCTGCGCGCGCTGGCGCGGGAATGGCAGGTCACCGTGCTGCTGGTCGAGCACGACATGGAGGTGGTGTTCGGCATTTCCGACCGCATCACCGTGCTGCATCTCGGCAAGGTGCTGGCCGAGGGCGAGCCCGCCGCCATCCGCAGCAACCCGGTGGTGGTGTCGGCGTATCTCGGGAGCACCGCGCAATGAGCCTGCTGGCTTTCGATCGTGTCGATGCGTTCTACGGCCGCGCCCAGGTGCTGCGCGGCGTCAGCTTCGAGATCGGCGCCGGCGCCCGTGTCGCCATTCTCGGCCGCAACGGCGTCGGCAAGACCACAGTGGTCAATACGTTTCTCGGCATTGCCGCGCTCGGCGGCGGCGCCATCCGGTTCGGCGGCCGGCCGTCGGGGCCGATCCGCAACTATTCGGCGGCGCGCGCCGGCATCTCGGTGGTGCCGCAGGGGCGTCGCATCATCGCTGCGCTCACGGTCAGGGAGAACCTGCTGCTCGGCGCCGCGGTCGCGCGCAAGGGGGCGTGGACGCTGGAGCGGGTGTTCGACCTGTTCCCGATCCTGCGCGAGCGCCAGGACACGCCGGGCAGCGCGCTGAGCGGCGGCCAGCAGCAGATGCTGGCGATCGGCCGCGCGCTGATGGCCAACCCCGCGCTGCTGGTGCTCGACGAGCCCAGCGAAGGCCTTGCGCCGGTGATCATCGACGAACTCGCCGAGGTGTTCGTGCGGCTCGCCAGCGAAGGCACCAGCCTCCTGCTGATCGAGCAGCACATCAGCCTGGTGCGGCGCGTGGCGCAGACCTACCACCTGCTGTCCAAGGGCGCGGTGGTCGAGAGCGGCGCGCTGGAGAACCTTTCGGACGATCAACTCAAACGACATGTCGCCGTCTGAAGGCGACGAGGGGAGGATGCTGATGAAGACGACGACCACCACCGCCATCGCTCTGCTGGCCGGCGCCGCAGCGCTGGCCGCCACCACTGCCCGTGCGCAGGAGCCGCTGAAGATCGGCGTGCCGACCGCGCTGACCGGCACCTATGCCGATCTCGGCAACCAGGCGAAGCGGGCGATCGAGTTCGCGGTCAAGCAGGCCAACGATGCCGGCGGCGTCGCCGACCACAAGGTCGAGGTCGAGTTCCTCGACACCGAGGCCAAGCCCGATCTCGCCCGCCGCCAGGCCGAGAAGCTGGCGCTGCAGGGCAACAAGGTGCTGATCGGCGCCATCGCTTCCGGCGAGGCGCTGGCGATCGCGCCGCTGCTGGCGCGCTGGGACGCGCTCTATGTCGCCACCATCAACAAGAGCGACAAGATCACCGGTGACAGCTGCACCGCCCGGATGTTCCGCGTCAACAACGCCGACTCTTCGGATGCCGCGACCGCAACGCCATGGCTCAAGGGCCGCCCTGAAACCGAGTGGGCGCTGATCGCCGCCGACATCGCCTGGGGCCGCGACGTCGCCGCGAGCTTCGGCAAGTCGGCGGCCGAGCAGGGCAAGAAGGTGGTGTCGGAGAACTTCTCGCCGCTCGGCACCAACGATTTCGCCACCTACATCCAGAAGATCAAGAACTCCGACGCCAAGGGCATCTATGTCGCGCTCGCCGGCCGCGATGCGGTCAACTTCGCGACCCAGGCCAGGCAGTACGGCCTGTTCGACGGCAAGATCGTCGCCGGCGTCAGCTTCGTGACCGACAACACCGTGCAGGCGATCGGCGACAGCGCCAAGGGCATCTCCGGCATCATCAACTACTCCACGACGCTCGACACGCCGGAGAACAAGGCGTTCGTCGCCGCCTGGGAGAAGACCTATCCCGGCACGTCGCCGAGCAATTTCGAGGGCGACACCTATATCGGCATGCAGGTGATCCTGCAGGCGGTGCAGGCGACCGGCAGCGTCAAGGCGTCCGACCTCGCCAAGGCGATCCCCGGCCGCACCTATGATACGATCGTCGGCAAGGTGCTGCTGCGCAAGGAGGACAACCAGCTCGTCCGTCCGAACTATTTCGGCATTGTCGAGATCAACGACGGCAAGCTGCGTCCCGTCATCAAGATGTCGGTGCCGGCGGACACCGCCACCACGCCGCCGAGCCCGGCCTGCAAGCTCGGTTGATCGCTCGTTTCCATTGGAGTTGTCTGCAATGTCATCGGATCTGTTTTCGCTCGAAGGGCGCACCGCGCTGATCACCGGGTCGGCGCGCGGCATCGGCTGGGGCATGGCCCAGACGGTCGCGGCCGCCGGCGCCCATGTCGTCATCAATGATCTCGACGAGGCGACCATCGCGGCGCGCGCCGCCGAGCTGAAGGCGCGGGGGCTGTCGGCATCGCATGTCGCCTTCGATGTCACCGATGAGGCCGGCGTCAACGCCGGCGTCGGCCGCATCCTCGCAGAGCAGGGCGCGGTTGACATCGTCGTCAACAATGCCGGCATCCAGCGCCGCAAGCTGTTCCAGGAATTCACCTACGAGGAATGGCGCGCGGTGGTCGACACCCATCTCAACGGCGCCTTCCTGGTGACGCGCGCGGTGGTGCCGAAGATGATCGAGCGCAAGTTCGGCCGCATCGTCATGATCGGCTCGATCGCGGCGCAGCAGCCCAAGCAGGCGCTGGCGGCCTATGCCGCGGCCAAGGGCGGCGTGACGTCGCTGGTCAAGGCGCTGGCGCATGAGCTGGGGCAGCACGGCATCACCGCCAATGCGCTGGCGCCGGGCTTCATCGCCACCGAGTTCACCAAGGTGTTGCAGGAGGACGAGACCTTCACCCGCAACATGCTGTCGCGCGTGCCCGGCGGGCGCTGGGGCGAGCCACAGGATCTCGCGCCGGCGGTGATCTATCTCGCCTCGAAGGCAGGATCGTTCGTCAATGGCCACATCCTGACGGTGGACGGCGGCTTCCTCGCCGCCGGCTGACGGCTCAAATCGTCGCCTTCTCGGCGTCGTCCTGCGCGGGCTCGATGAGGCGGGCCTTGCGTGGGCGCGCCGCGCGGCTGGCGCCGGCGAGGCTCTTGGGCATGCGGCGGGCGATGTCGGCGGTGATCGCCGTCGACAGCGCCACGATCTCGTCCTGATAAGGCACGTCCTGCCGCGCGTCGTAGCGCGCTTCCGGCACCACGAACACCACGCTGCCGAGCACGCGCTGCTCGGCGTCGAAGATCGGTGCGCTGATGCCGACGAGGGCGTTGAACACCTCGCCGCGCGACACGCAGAATCCGGCGCGGCGCAGCTTCGTCATGCGCGAGCGGAAATCGTCCCAGTTGTCGCCGAGGCCGGCGTCGCGGATGCGCTCGCCGTGCCACAGCATGATGCTGCGCAACTGGTAGGGCGTGAGGTTGGCGAGAATGATCTTGGCCATGGCGCCGCGGAACAGCGGCATCGGCCGTCCGCGCTCATAGATCTCCTCGACGCTGCGGTCGGGCCAGGCGAGGTCGGCGCACATCACCTTGTCGCCGTAGAAGCTGCACAGCATGATGTTGGTGCCGAGCCGCTCGCTGGCGGCACGGATCATCGGGCTGGCGCTGGTCAAGAGCGGGTCCATCTTGCGCACCAGGCGGTCGAGCTCGATGATGCGCGGGCCCAGCACGTAGCTGCCTTCGGCAGCGGGGGCGAGCAGGCCGCGGTTGCACAGCGACTGGATGTAGCGATAGGCGGTCGCCTTCGACGCGCCGGTCGCCTGCACGGCGTGCTCGAGCTGGATGCTCATGCGGCTTTCGTCGAATAGATCGAGGATGGTCAACATCCTGTCGAGACTGCTCATCGGTTCTCCGGGCGACGCCCCGCCGCATCCGGCGGCAGGGCATTGAATCGGTCGATGTTCAATCTAGTGGTCTGCCCCCGCAAATGAAACGCCTGCGGTTGGTCGTCGGGAGCGCTGCCGCGAATCGGCCGCGGCGGCCCGAACGCGCGCGGGCGCGTTCAGGATCCTGGTCCTGACGGCTCAGGCGCGGGCGAAGCCGACGAGGGTGGAATCGTCGACATCAGGCAGGTTGACGACGATGTTCTCGGGCGTCCGTGCGGTCAGCCAGATCAGCTCCTCGGTGGTGCTCATGTTGACCTCGACATGGGGCATGTGCGGCGGCACGAACACGAAGTCGCCCTCGGTCATGTCGACATACTCGGCATAGTTGTCGCCGAAATAGATGCGCCCGTGGCCCTTGAACACATAGCCGCCGGTCTCGGCCTCGCCGTGATGATGCGGCAGCGAGCGGTAACCGGGCTCGTTGCTGACCTTGCCGAACCAGATCTTCTGCGCCGGTGTGTGCTGCGGGCTGACGCCGGAGATGCGCACCGCGCCGCCGGACTGGCCGGTGTCGGTGTGCTCCTGTCCCTTGCGGGTCACGATCGGTTTGACGTCGGTCATGGTTGTCTCCTCTGCGCGGCGCTCCCTCGCGGCCGGCTGATGTTCTGGTTGTGGTGAGGTCGGCCGCCTGCCGTCCGAGCGACCGGAGCAGGATTGACGCCCGTCTTCGCGTTCATTAGTCTCACAATGCAATAAAAACAACAAGTCCAATTTCGGCCAGTCCAGCGCCTCCGCGCTGGCGCGGCCTGGACGGGAGGCCGGGTCCGCGACCTGGCGCAGCGGTGCGAGACATGACAGCTCCCTACGACCTCTCCGGCATGCGGATCGTGCTGACCGGCGCGTCCGGCGGCATCGGCAGCGCGACGGCACGGCTGTGCGCGTCACTCGGGGCGCAGATGATCCTGACCGACGTCACCGAGAACCCGGCCCTGCTCGCAGAGTTGCGCGGCGACGGCCGCGATCACGTGTTCGAGGCCTGCGACGTGCGCGACCGTGCCGCGGTCGAGGCGTTCTGCACCCGCAACTTCCCGATCGACGCGCTGATCCTCAACGCCGGCATCTTCCCCAAGGGAGGATTGGCTCGCTGGCGACTGGATGGACCAGTTCCGGCACACCATGGACGTCAATGTCGGCGGCCCCGCGAACTTCGTGCGCGGCGCGCTCGCGCACATGAAGGCGCGCGGCCATGGCCGCATCGTATTGCTGGGGTCGGTCGCCGCCCACACCGGCGGCACCCACGCCCATTCGCCGATGCACTACGCCGCCTCGAAGGGCGCGGTGCACACCTTCGTGCGCTGGCTGGCGCGCCGCGCGGCGCCGGAGGTGCTGGTCAATGCGGTCGCGCCGGGCTCGACGCTGACACCGATGGTGGCGATGGCGAAGCCCGATGCGCTCAAGGACATGCCGATCCCGCGCTACGGCAAGCCGGAGGAGATCGCCTGGCCGCTGGCGTTTCTGTGCTCGCCCGGCGCGAGCTTCATGTGCGGGGCGATCGTCGACGTCAATGGCGGCGCCTTCATGGGCTGAACGCCCGTCATTCAACAAGAAAGACTTCGGAATGCTTTTGTCGGACAAGGTGGCGGTGGTCACCGGCGGTGGCAACGTCAAGGGGATCGGGTTCGCGGCGGCGCGGATGTTCGCGGCCAACGGCGCCCGTGTCGCCATCCTCGACAATGACGGCGCTGCGCTCGCGGACGCCGCGGCTGAGATCGGCCCGGCGGCGCTGCCGCTGCAGGTCGATGTCGCCTCGCGCGAGGCCTGCCGCGCTGCGGCAGCGCGCGTGCGTGCGCAGTGGGGGCGGGTCGACGTGCTGCTCAATAATGCCGGCGTCGTGCAGAAGCGCCGCGCCGCCGAGGTCTCGGACGACGACTACACCTTCGTGCTCGACGTCAACCTGCGCGGCGCGCTGCATGTCACGCAGGAACTGCTGCCGCTGATGGCGCGGGGTTCGTCGATCGTGTTCATCGGCTCGATCGCGGCGCAGCGCGGCGGCGGCCTGCTCGGCGGCCCGCATTATGCGGCGTCCAAGGGCGGCATCCTGGCGCTGGCGAAATCGCTGGCGCGCGAACTCGGGCCGGCGGGCATCCGCGTCAATGCGGTCAATCCCGGCGTCATCCACACCGCGATGACCGAGAACGCCTACGACGCCGATCTGCGCGCCAGCGTCACCGCCAGCATTCCGCTCGGCCGCTTCGGCGCCCCCGACGATGTCGCCGGTGCCTGCCTGTTCCTGGCCTCGGGGCTGTCAGGCTACATCACCGGCGCGGAGATCGACGTCAACGGCGGCCAGCACATCCACTAGGCACCGTCCGCGCGCTTCCGGACAGGTGAGCCCGGCTGCTTTACCCGACCGGTCCCGGCGGTTAAGGGTGGTCTGCTGCACGCCGACAGCGGACCATGGGGGCCGTGGCGGTGCAGGCGGTGCGAGGACGAGATGGAGCTATCAAGGAACGCGTTCAAGGCTGCGATCGCCGCCAAGCAGGTGCAGATCGGCTTGTGGTGCAGCCTGTGCAGCAATGTCGGCGCCGAGATCATCGCCGACAGCGGGTTTGACTGGATCCTGGTCGACACCGAGCACGCGCCCAACGAGCTGCCCTCGGTGCTGGCGCAGTTGCAGGCGATGACGCGGGGCACCGCGACCCCGATCATCCGCCCGGCCTGGAACGATGCGGTGCTGATCAAGCGCCTGCTCGACATCGGCGCGCAGACGCTGCTGGTGCCGTTCGTGCAGACCGAGGAAGAGGCGGCGCAGGCGGTGGCGTCGTGCCGCTATCCGCCGGCCGGCATCCGCGGCATCACCACCGGCAGCCGCGCGGCGCGGTTCGGCCGCGTCGGCAGCTATCTCGCCGACGCCGACCGCGAGATCTGCGTGCTGGTGCAGGTGGAGACGCTCAGCGCCATCGAGCGCCTCGATGCCATCGCCGCGACCGACGGCGTCGACGGCGTGTTCATCGGGCCATCGGACCTGTGCGCGTCCATGGGCCATATCGGCAATCCGTCCCATCCCGAGGTGCAGGCGGTGATCGCCGACGCGGTCAAGCGCATCACCAAGGCGGGCAAGGCGGCGGGCATTCTCGCTCCGGTCGAGGCGGATGCGCGGCGTTACCTCGAATGGGGCTACCACTTCGTGGCGGTCGGCTCCGACATCGGCCTGCTGGCCAAGACCGCCGACGGGCTCGCCGCCAAGGCCAGGGGCTGGATCGGCAACTGACGGGCGACCGGCCTTTCGCCATTGTCGTCGGAGGCCTGCTGTTGTTCTCGCCCCGCCGTGGTCAGGGATCTCGGCGCATGGTGGGGCCGGCGCCCACGGCGGCGCGCGGGCCGGCCGGTATTCATGTCCCGCGTCTCCCGGCGAGCGTCGTGGCCTGCACGATTCGCTTGCGCTGGGACCGCCGATTCAGGCACTCAGGGCGCGGGTGGAGCCTGTCCGCACGGGCGTTTGTCAGGAATCCGCCCGTGACGACGACGTGACAGCTGACCAGATGGCACCCCACGCCCACCGATGGCCCTCGAATTGAGCAACGATCCGCATCACCCGGAACCGGACCTCGTCGAGCCTGCCCGGCGCAGCGGCAGCATCCTCCTCGTGCTGGTGGTCGCCGCCGGCGTCGTCGCCGCGGCGGTCGGCTTCATGATGCTGGGGCGCACCCAGGCCCAGCCCTATATTCTCGGCCTGCTGGCGCTGCTGGCGATGGTCGGCCTGTTCACGCTGTTCGCTTTCGCCGCCGGTATCGTGCGCTTCGCCGACCGCACCACCGAAGACCCGGTGCTGCGCCAGATCGCCGACCATGCCTTCGATGGCCTCGCCGTCACCGACAGCCGCGGCCACATCGTCTATACCAACGCCGCCTATCTCGCGCTCACCGGCGCCGCCGGCCCGGATGACGCCCGCCCCGTCGAGCGCGTCTTCATCGGCAATCCCGATGTCTCCGAGGCCGTGTTCCGCCTGCTCAAGGCGGCGCGCGAGGGCAAGCGGCTGCAGGAAGAGGTGCGGGTCGCCGGCAGCGACGGTGCCCATGGCCGCTGGCTGCGCCTGCGGGTGCGCCCGCTCGGCGAGGGCAAGCGCGAGGCGCGCTTCACGGTGTGGTCGATCGCCGACATCACCCGCGACCGCGAGCGCCAGGAAGACGTCTTCCAGGAGCTGCAGCACGCCATCGAGTATCTCGACCACGCGCCATGCGGCTTCTTCTCGGTCAATCCGGCCGGCGAGGTCGTCTACATCAACGCCACCCTCGCCAACTGGCTCGACCACGACCTCGCCGAGATCGGCAGCGGCGGGCTCAAGCTCGCCGACATCGTGTCCGGCGACGGCGCGGCGCTGCTCACCTCGATCACCGCCGAACCCGGCGCGGTCAAGACCGAGACCTTCGACGTCGACCTGCGCATGCGCAACGGCAAGACCGTGCCGGTGCGGCTCTATCACAAGCTCGCCTTCGGCGCCGACGGCACGCCCGGCACCTCGCGCACCCTGGTGATCAACCGCGCCCGCGACGAGGGCCCCGATCCGCAGCGCACCGCCGAGGTGCGCTTCATGCGCTTCTTCGACCACACGCCGATGGCGATCGCGACCGTCGATCGCTCGGGCGCCGTGGCCCGCGCCAACGCCCGCTTCGCCAAGCTGGCGCAGAGCCTGCCGGGCTCCGCCAACAAGTCGATCCTCGCCGTCGTCAACGAGCGCGACCGCGCGGCGCTGACGGCTGCCATCGCCAAGGCCGCCGAAGGGCAGGGCGACATCGCGCCGGTCGAGGCCATGCTCGACGGCACAGCGGAGCGCTGGGGCCAGTTCTTCGTCACAGCGGTCGAGAAGGACGAGCGCGATGCCGAGGTCGCCATCGTCTACATGCTGGAGACCACCGAGAAGCGCACGCTGGAGAACCGCGTCACCCAGCAGCAGAAGATGGAGATGGTCGGCCAGCTCGCTGGCGGCATCGCCCACGACTTCAACAACGTGCTCTCGGCCATCATGATGGCCAACGATTTCCTGCTGAACGCGCACAAGCCGACCGACCCGTCGTTCCAGGACATCATGCAGATCAAGCAGAACGCGACCCGCGCCGCGACGCTGGTGCGGCAGTTGCTGGCGTTCTCGCGCCGCCAGACGCTGCGGCCGCAGGTGCTCGATCTCGGCGACGCGCTGTCCGACCTCACCATGCTGCTGCGCCGCCTGATCGGCGAGAAGGTCAAGCTCGACCTCGTGCACGGCCGCGACCTGTGGCCGGTCAAGGTCGACGTCTCGCAGTTCGAGCAGGTCATCGTCAATCTCGCCGTCAACGCCCGCGACGCCATGCCGGATGGCGGCAGGCTCAGCATCCGCACCGCGAACATCGTCACGGCCGAGGCGGCGAAGCTGCCCTACAAGGGCATGCCGGCGGCGGACTATGTCTGCATCGACGTCACCGACACCGGCACCGGCATTCCCGCCGAGATCGTCGACAAGATCTTCGAGCCGTTCTTCTCCACCAAGGAGGTCGGCAAGGGCACGGGCCTCGGCCTGTCGACGGTGTACGGCATCGTCAAGCAGACCGGCGGCTTCGTCTATGTCGATTCCGAGCCCGGCAAAGGCACTTCGTTCCGCATTTTCCTGCCGCGCCATGTCGTCGAGGCGGAGCCCGCGGTCGAGCCCGCCGCGGCTGCCGCGCCGGCGGCTGCGCCGGACACGGCCGCCGCCGCGCCGGCCAAGCCGCGCGACCTCACCGGGCAGGGCACCATCCTGCTGGTCGAGGACGAGGACGGCCTGCGCGCGCTCAACGCCCGCGGCCTGCGCTCGCGCGGCTATACCGTGCTGGAGGCGGCCAACGGCATGGAGGCGCTCGACATTCTCGTCGAGAACAACGATGCCATCGACCTCGTGGTGTCCGACGTGGTGATGCCGGAGATGGACGGCCCGACCATGCTGAAGGCGATGCGCGGGCGCAATCCGGACCTGCGGATCATCTTCGTGTCGGGCTATGCGGAAGACGCCTTCGCCCGCAGCCTGCCGGAGAATCAGCAGTTCGCGTTCCTGCCCAAACCCTTCACGCTGAGCCAGCTGGTGGCCCAGGTGAAGGAAACCATGACCGCGTCCTGACGCGGCGGCGGGGTCTGTCCTGAAGTTTTCCGTGGATTCGTCGTTGGGGCCTAACGTCGCAACCCAGCCCTGGGAACCTTGATTTTCCTGGGAAAATTGTCCTCGACCGCGACTGAGGGCCGCAGCCCCGAGGGAACCGGCCGGCTTTTCTTTTGTCCGCCGTTCCCCATCTTAGGGGCGCTTTCCTCTTGGTGGGGAATGAAGGGATCTGACCCATGACGTTTTCGCAGCGCATGCGCGCTTCCATCAAGGTTCTGGCCATCGTGCTGTCGGTCGCCATGCCGGTCGCGCTCGCAGCCACTGCGGCTGACGCCCGTATCGGCGGCGGCGGCAGCTCCGGCTCGCGCGGGTCGCGGACGTTCTCGGCGCCGCCGAGCACGCCGACCGCGCCCAATGCGGCGCGGCCGTTCGAACGCAGCATGACCCAGCCCTCGAGCCCCGGCATGAGCGGTCCGGCGGCGGCTGCCAATGCCGGCCGCGGCGGCTTCTTCAACCGGCCGGGCCTGCTCGGCGGTCTTGCCGCGGGCTTCCTCGGCGCCGGCCTGTTCGGCATGCTGTTCGGCGGCGGCCTGTTCGGCGGCCTCGGCGGCCTGTCGTCGATCATCGGCCTCGTGCTGCAGGTCGGCCTGATCGTGATCGTGGTGCGGTTGTTGATGGCGTGGTGGCAGCGCCGCAACGCGCCGGCGACCGCCTATGCCGGCGGCCCGTCGCAGTTCGACGCGCCGCCGCAGCCCCAGCCCGACCAGATCAAGGGTTTTGGTTTCGGGTTTGGCGCCAACGCGCCGCCGCTCAAGATCGTGCCGGACGATTATGAGGCGTTCGAGCGCCTGCTCGGCGACATCCAGGCGGCGTGGTCGCGGCAGGATCTTCCGGCGCTGCATCGCCTGGCGACCCCGGAAATGGTGTCCTACTTCGCCAAGGATCTCGCGGAGAACGACAAGCGCGGCGTGGTCAACGAGGTGAGCGCGGTCAAGCTGCTGCAGGGTGACCTCGCGGAAGCCTGGCGCGAGGGTGACAACGACTACGCCAGCGTCGCGATGCGCTTCTCGCTGATCGACAAGACCACCGAGCGCGCCACCGGCCGTGTCGTCGACAACAGTGACCGTCCGGTCGAGGTCACCGAGGTCTGGACCTTCCTGCGCGAGCGCGGCGGCAACTGGACGCTGTCGGCGATCCAGCAGGTGTGATCCGCACTTCGTTTTGCATTGCACATCGAGGGCGTCGCGTTCGCGCGGCGCCTTTTTTGTTGTGTCGCCGTCATGGCCGGGCACGGGCGGCTGTGGAATAAAGTGCGCCGGGGCGGGTTGATCACCGACGCGCCGCCGCGGTGCTCGAGGCCGGGCTGAACCAGCTGCCGCGCCGCCATCAGGGAGGACTTTGATGCCGATGCCGAAACAGCTTCTCGCATTGTCGCTGGGCGCCGCGATCGCGGCGCTGGGGTTTGCCGCCGGGCCGTCCTCGGCGCAGCAGGCCGCCATGACCTTCTTCATCACAAGCAACGGCATCGGCAACGGTGGCAATCTTGGAGGGCTCGCCGGGGCGGATAACCACTGCCAGACCCTGGCGCAGGCCGCCGGCGCCGGCGCCAAGACCTGGCATGCGTACCTGTCGACCCAGGCCGCCGACGGCAAGGAGGCGATCAATGCGCGTGACCGGATCGGCAAGGGCCCCTGGCAGAACGCCAAGGGCGTCGTCATCGCCAAGGACGTCGCCGAGCTGCACGGGGCCAACAACCTCACCAAGGAGACGGCGCTGAGCGAGAAGGGGGAGGTGACCAACGGCATCGGCGACCAGCCGAACCGGCATGACATCCTCACCGGCTCGCAGCCCGACGGCACCGCCTTCACCGGCGCCGACGACCGCACCTGCAAGAACTGGACGAGCAGCATGCAAGGCGCCGCCATGGTCGGCCATTCCGACCGCAAAGGCCTCGGCGATACGCCGGCGGCGAAGTTGTGGAACAGCGCGCATCCTTCGCGCGGGCCGGATGGCGGCTGCTCGCAGGCCGATCTGAAGAGCACCGGCGGCGACGGCCTGCTGTACTGCTTCGCGGTGAATTGAGGCGCGGTGCGCCGCGGATGGCGAGCGGCATGGTCGCGGAGGGCTCCGGTGCGACACCCGCCGGGGCCCCGTTCGTTTGCAGCCGCTGCAGGGTCAGCGATTGCGGCCGTCGATCGGGGTCATCTTCAGCGTCGCCAGATCGATATGGTCGATGGCGGCGACGTTGAGCGCCACCACCTGGGTGCCATCCGGCTTCTGGCCGCGGGCGAACACCTCGACGCCGCATTCGGTGCAGATCTGGTGGCGGATGGCGTGCTTGTTGAACAGGTACTCCCTGAGCGATTCGCCGCCGGCGCGGAGCTGGAAACTCTCCGGCGGCAGAAACGTGAAGTGCAGGCCCTTCTTGGTGCAGATCGAGCAGTTGCAGGCCGTGATCATGGCGAGGTCGGTGGTGCACTCGAAGCGCACCTGGCCGCAGTGGCAGCCACCGGTATAGGTTCGCGTCTCGGTCATCGATCGTCCCCTTCAAGCCGAAGACCCCCACGCTGGGCGGGGTTCGCGGCGGCGCCAAGGCAATCGTATCGCGTCGACAATGGTCAGGCCAGGACTGCCGGCCGGTGACGCGCGAGGGGACGGGTTGGCCGACACCCGCGGCGCGGCGTCGGCCGATATCCAGGCAACACACGTCCCTGCCGCAGGGACGACGCAACGCGACTGACGCGCGCGGGGGACCGCGCGGAATCACCCTGAGCCGTTTGTTTGAATGCCATGCGACAGCGCGCTGAAACTTGGGTGACGGGGCCTTTATGCGGCTCCTACAAAGGGATGGGCGGCGCCCCATCGAATTCCTACGCTGCCGGCGTCATATCTCGCAGGGCCGGCGGCGGCCCCATCGGGGCCGCGCCATCTGCCGGCGGAACTTGCAGGAATGACTTCCATGACGTCGGTTCTGTCCACCTTTGCCAGCCACTGGCTGCGGCCGGCTCCGCATCGCAGCCGCGCCGCGCGTCCCGCGTTCGGGCGCAAGCCGCCGCGATCGCTGCCCGCGACCGTCCGCATCGTGATGGCGCGCGCCTACCGCGCCATGATCGACGCGCGCATGCGGCGCATCCGCATGGAGCTGGCGCTGCACGGCGTGCGCTACGACCGCGACGACAGGCCCTCGCGCCGTGATTGGAATGCGGCGCGCCCGCACGACTGATCGTTCAGCAGTTGCGGCAGATGTTCTTCATGCGCTGATTGAGCAGCCTGTCGAGCTCGTCGGACGCGGCATGGACATACTTGTCGTCGGCCTTGCGGCCGTCGCGCGCGAAGCCGCCGCCCATGCCGCCACCACCGTCGCCAAGATGCAGGCCGCGGCCGCCGAGGTGTCCGCCGTGGCCGCCCCCGCGGGCGATCGCGGGCGGGGCGCCGCCGGCGGCGGCCATCGCCACAGCCAGCAGCCCGGCCGCGATGACGTGCCGGCGCCAGCGGTGTCGGATGAGGGGCGTGGATGATGATCCCGTCGGCATCATTGCAAGTCTTGACCTTGTGAAACGTTCTTGGCCTTGTGGAACGCTCTTGGCCTTGTGAAACGGCCCTGGCCTCGTGAAAAATTTCGGTCGCATACGGCCGCGTGCGTCCGCTGCAGGATAGCTGGCGCGCCGCATGCGGCCAGACTGCGGCGGCCGGCTTCGCGATCACATTTGCGCGCGCGTTCCCTTCGGACGCGGCCGCAGCACGTGACGGATGGATGTCGGTTGTGTTGCAGGCGTCGGCGGCGCACCGACAATCGCTGTCTGATCCGTCGGACAGCTCGTGAACGATAAAATGCAGAACCATTCGCTGAGCTAAAATGTCTGTATTGCTGACCATGCAGCGCGTCACATCGCGTGCTTGACCGTACGTTTGTGCCGTCTATGGTCCACGGCCGCGATGGCTCGATCCGGCGCCGCTGTAACGAGCGCTGGCGAGCGGTCGGACGAGATGATTTCTGGGAGGCGAGTCATGGCCGCGATGAATTTCAATTGCTCCCCCGTGGACAATCCCTGCGCGCAGTGCGGCCAGCCGATCGAGCGGCCGATCTGGTCGGAGCGCGGCAGTGATCGCATGTCGTTCGTGTGGTCGTGCCAGGCCTGTGGCTATCAGTTCACCACCATCGCGATCTTTCCCTCGCGGCGCGCGGAAGACCGCAAGGTCGCGGCCTGACGGCGGGCGCGCCGCGCCCGGGCCGGCCGTCCCGCCCGGGTGGATGGCGCGTGCGCCGCGCGCGGGCCTGCCCGCCGCGTGATCGTCTTGCGGCGTCTCGTGTGTCCCCGCACAGTGCGCATCGGCCGATGCGGTGCGTCGGCCGGTCCGGTCGTTGCCGCACGGGGGCATGCGCATGCGCTATGAACTGTACTACTGGCCGATGATCCAGGGCCGGGGCGAATATGTCCGCCTCGCGCTGGAAGAGGCTGGCGCCGATTATGACGACGTCGCGCGCGGCCCGCGTGGCATGGCGGCGATGGATCGCCTGATGGCCGGCAAGGGAACGAAGACGCCGCCCTTCGCGCCGCCGTTCCTGGTCGCGGGCAGCCGCGTGATCGGCCAGACCGCCAACATCCTCTTCTTCCTTGGGGCCCGGCACGGCCTTGCGCCGAAGGCGGATGCCGCGCGGCTGTGGGTGCACCAGTTGCAGCTCACCATCACCGATTTCGTGGTCGAGATTCACGACACCCATCATCCGCTCGGACCGTCGCTGTATTACGAGGACCAGAAGAGCGAGGCGAAGAAGCGATCGGCGGATTTCCGGAAGGCCCGGGCGCCGAAATTCCTCGACTATTTCGAGGGGCTGCTGAAGGCGAGCGGCGGCAGCTATGTCACCGGCCGCCGCTTGAGCTATGTCGACCTCTCGCTGTTCCAGATCGTCGCCGGGCTGCGCTACGCATTTCCGAAGATGATGGCGCAACGCGAGCCGCACTATCCGCGCCTCGTCGCGCTGTACGACCGTGTCGCTGACCGGCCCAACATCCGCGCCTATCTCGCCAGCGACCGCCGCATTCCTTTCAACGAGGAAGGCATTTTCCGGCGCTATCCGGCGCTGGACGGCTAGGCCATGCGAGACAACGACGATAGCATCGTGGCGGCTTTCTCTCAGGATGGAACGAGTCATGCAGGTTCATTTCAGGCCCTCCCGTCTTGGGCTCGTGCTTCTGTTCGCCCTGCTGACCGCCGCCGCGCCGGCCCCGGCGCAGTCACCGCCCGCGGGCGAGACGGTGTGGGTCAATGTCACCCAGCGGCTGAAGACCCGCGTCTACGAGAGCCCCGGCCGTGGCGCCGATCCTGTGCTGGTGGTCGTGCTCCACGGCGATGCGCCGCGGCGGCCGCCAACCTATCAGTATCGCTTCGCGGCCAGTGTCGCCGCGGCGCTGCCGAACGTGGTCGCCGCGGCGGTGCTGCGGCCCGGCTACAGCGACGGTGACGAGCGCTCCGACGGCATGCGCGGGGAGACCACCGGCGACAATTACACGCCGGAGGTGATCGACGCGGTGACGGCGGCGATCACAGCTCTGAAAGAGCGCTATCATCCGCGCGCGGTGGTGCTGGTCGGTCATTCGGGGGGCGCGGCCATCGCCGCCGACCTGCTCGGCAGCGGAAAGGGCGGGGCCGATGCCACGCTGCTGGTGTCGTGTCCGTGCGATCTCGCGGCGTGGCGCCAACACATGCACAGCGTCCAGGGCGGGGCGATCTGGGAGCGGCCGGTGCGCTCGCTGTCGCCGATCGCGGAGGCGGATGGCGTGCCCCTGTCCACGAAGGTCACGCTGCTGGTGGGATCGCAGGACGACGTCGCGCCGCCGGCGCTGACACAGGCTTATGCGGAGACGCTGCGCAAGCGCGGCGTTGCCGTCAGGGCCGATGTGGTGGAAGGCCTGCCCCACGACATCCTGCTGGAGCCGGTGGTGATCGACCGGCTCCGCGACATTGTCGACGCGGTGCGCGCCGCGCGTTGAACGGCGTTACGCCGTGACCGGATCGATCGGCGACGGCGGCGTGCCGCCGGCCTCGATCGCTTCGCCCGCGGCGAGGCAGAGGTCTTCGCGGTAGCGGCCGGCGACGACCTGCACGCCGACCGGGGTGCGGCCGACGAGGCCGGTTGCGACGGCGAGCGCCGGCAGGCCGAGCAGCGGCAGGCCGATCTGGGTCATCTGCGCGCGCCACACCCGCGCGAAGGTGGCGTCATCCCGGGTGTCGAGATGGTTGGCGAACGGCAGTTCCGCCGACACCGGCATCACGATCACCGGGTAGCGCTCGAGCAGCAGCAGCCAGTCGCGCAGCAGCGTCGCGCGGCGGCTCAGGAGTTTCGAGAAGCTCGCGAAATCGAGCTTGCGAGCGTTGTCGTGGTGGTTGCGCAGCACATGGATGGCGGCGGGATCGCCTTCGCGCTCCGCGGCGGCGACCATGGCGTCATAGCCGTCGGCGAGCCACAGCAGCGTCTGCAGGTCGGCAGCTTCCGCGAGCGGCGGCGTCGCCGGCAGCTCCTCGACGATCCAGCCGGCGTCGGCGAGGCGTTTGCCGGCGTCCTTCACGGCCGCCCGGACCTCGGGGGCGACCTCGAGGCCGTCGGGGGCGGGCGTCAGCGCGGCGCGTTTCTCGACCGGCGGGCCTTCGAGCGGCGCCGGCACCCACCACGGATCGCGCGGATCACGCGCCGCCATCGCGGTGAGCGACAGGCGGATGTCGGCAATGGTGCGTGCCAGCGGGCCGGACACTGCGCCGAGCTGGCCGCCGATCGAGCGCTCGGGTGCCGTGGCGTTGAACGCCGGGATGCGGCCGAGCGTCGGCCGCAGGCCATGCACGCCACAGGCATAGGCCGGATAGCGGATCGAGCCGGCGATGTCGGAGCCATGGCCGATGGGGCCGATGCCGGCGGCGACCGCCGCGGCCGCGCCGCCCGATGATCCGCCCGGCGTCAGCGCCGGATCGCGCGGGTTCATGGTCTCGCCATGGATCTGGTTGGAGGTGAACCAGCGCAGCGAGAATGCCGGGGTGTTGGTGCGGCCGATCAGCACGGCGCCGGCCTTGACGAGGTTGTCGACCACCGGGCTGCTGGCCTTGGCGACGAGATCGCGCTGCTGCTTCAGCCCGTTGGTGGTGGCGTAGCCGGCCTGGTCGACGTTGACCTTGATGGTGACGGGCACGCCGGCGAGCGGGCCGGCGTCCTCGCCGCGCTTGAGCGTCGCGTCGATGGCGTCGGCGCGGGCGAGGGCTTCCTCCGGGCGATGCTCGACCACGGCATTGATCACGGGGTTGACGGCATCGAGCCGCGCCAGCGTCGCCACCGTCGCCTCGCGCGCCGAGACCTTGCGGCCGCGGATCTCAGCCGCCAGTTCGGTCGCCGTCAGTTGCCAGAGTTCAGCCATGTCGTCCCCGTATCTCAGTGTGGTCTTGGTCTTGCGTTGGAGCGGCAGTATCGCGGCGCGGGGCGGGCAGGGCAAGATGGCCGGACCGCATGCAGCTGTCGGCCCCGGGCATTGGTCGGGCGCCTCACTCCATCGTCGCGCCGGACAGCTTCACCGCGTCCTCGGCGCGTTTCGCTTCCTCGACGAGAAACGCCTGCATGCCCTCGGGCGTCGCGCCGACGAGGTCGACGCCGAGCGAGGCGAGGCGCTCCTGCACCGCCGGCTGCTTCAGCGCGTCGGCAAACGCCGCGCTCCATTTGGCGACGATCGGCGGCGGTGTGTCCTTGCGCGCCAGCACGCCGAACCACGACTTGGAGGTGAAGCCGGTGACGCCGAGCTCGTCGAGCGTCGGCAGGTCGGGCAGCAGCGGAATCCGTTTTTCGTTGGCGACCGCGATCGGCCGCAGCGTGCCGCCCCTGAGCTGTTCGGAGACGTTCTGCAGGTCGCCGAGCATGGCGTTGACATGGCCGGCGACGAGGTCGTTCATCGCCGGGGCGCTGCCCTTGTAGGGCACATGGACGATGTCGACGCCGAGGCGGCGCTTGAGCACCTCGAAGCCGAGATGGTTGGAAGACCCCGAGCCGAACGAGGCGAAGGTGGCATTGCCGCCCTGCGCCTTCGCCCAGGCGACGAACTCGGGCAGTGTCTTCGCCGGCACCTTGGGATTGACCACGAGAATGTGCGGGCTGAGCGCGAACAGCGACACGCCGGTGAAGTCGCGCTCCCATACATAGGGTTTTGTCGGCAGCAGCAGCGGCGAGATGAGAAAGCTGTTGGAGGCCGCAAGCAGGGTGTAGCCGTCGGCGGGTGCCGACGCCGCGGCCTGGCTGCCGATGGTGGTGCCGCCCCCCGGCTTGTTCTCGATCACCACGCTCGCCTTCCACTGTGTGGCGATGAGATCGGCGAGCGTGCGGGTGATCAGGTCGGTGCCGCCGCCCGGCGCGAACGGCACGATGATGCGTACCGGGCGCGACGGATAGTCGTCGGCGCGGGCGCGAGTGACCACGGCAGCGAGCGCGAGCGCCGGCAGATGGACGAACGAACGGCGGGTGAGAGGCACGGGCGATTCCTGGACAGATGCAGCACCCGCGTCGCGGGCGCGCGGCATCTTGTCCAAAGCCGTGGCGGCTGGCAATCGCCGGCACAGGCCGCTCCGGTCAGGCGGCGCGGCGGTGGTCGGTGGGTCGGATCGCGCCGTGCTTGGCGACCCATTTCGGGCCGGGGCCGCGCATGTAGTAGCGCGATGGATCGTAGGTGCCCTGCTTGCGGCCGGTGACGAACTCGGTCAGCGCCCTGGCGGTGACAGCCAGCGCATCCTGCAGCAGGGAGAGCACAACAGACACTGCTTTTAGGGCCAGTTTCAGAGCCATGACGCGCCTCCTTGACCGCTTCAACCTAGGCGAGGGCGCATAGGGATTCGAGACGGAAAAACTGCTCAAAATGTAAGAAAAACATAAGGTTGAATTGTAAGGCTGGCCGGCTTCGCAGTAGCTGTCGAATTCTAGCGCAACCACTTCTGGTTTGGAGGAGGTGAATAGTGTTTGATATTGATGCTTATTATATCACTTTTAAGATATTGATCTAATTTATATATTCCAATTTTTGATGTGAAATTCTGCCATACTTTTAAATCGCGATTTTTCCAAACTATTTCGTCTTGCTCGTTTTAAGTTGCGTGATAGCTTTTGTATCGTAATTTAGGTGAATTTCTTTAAAGGGGTGAAATTTATGTCGGAAGATCGCGAGATTGCTGCGATGGCTCAGGTATTGCCGATTATGAGCGCTCTCGATGCCGATGAAAGGCGCCGTGTCTTGGTTTGGCTTTCACAAAAGTTGGCTATCGAATTAAATCCACCGCTGAAGAAAGAGATGGGCGCTCCACCCCCTCATGAAGTTGGAAGAGGGGACGCGGGCACGCTTGATTTGTCGACTGATACGATTGCCACGGTACTTGCCGCAAAGACCGGTCCTGACATCATATTGGCTGCGGCTGCTCATTTGCATTTTGTAAAAGAGAAGCAAAGGTTCACACGACAAGAACTTACGGTCGAGATGCGTACAGCTCCTGGTCATTTCAAAGACACCTACGTGAATAATTTGTCGAAGTACCTTGCTGGTTTGACCAGGAGCGATCGATTGCGTCTCGTTGGAGCGGATACCTACGCTTTGTCCAATCGAGAGAAGCGAGACTTGGAGGCAAAACTGGCCAGCGCAGCTTGAAACATCGGCACTAGCCTCTCGTTTTTTCTTCCGTGAGTTGAGGATCCGATGGTTGACGATATTGAGCGTCCAGCGAAGCTGCCGGATATTCACTTGCTCGAAAATGAGCGATTGCAGGTATTTTGTATTTTGGCAGCGGAAGCGCTCCGCGGTGGCGAAGGAATCTTATCGGCATATGCAATATCAAGACAGCTAGAAGCAAATCATCGTATTCATATTTCTCGTCATCGAGTTGAGACGATTCTTCGAAACGAAAAAGGGGCGGTAATTAGAAAGCGGGTTCGAGGAAGTGAATATTGGAAATTAATGCGAGCCGGCGAGCAGGAGTTGTTCGACTCAACTGATGCGGTAACCTTTATAAACCCGCAAAAGGCATTTTCCGGTCGTCGTCGTGTTGATCAGATTTTGTCGAATTTGTCGGGAGCGCTTCGCTTTTGCGATCCCTATATTGCTTCTAGCGTTCTAGAATCTTTGAGTCGGTGTGAGGGGGCAAAAAGTATCAAGCTTCTGACCTCAGATATTCAAGGAACTGGCTTTTCTACCGAACTTAAAGCCTTCAACAGAGAGTTTGGGGGCAAACTTGAGGTTCGTGTGGTGGGCAAAGGCAAGCTGCACGATCGATACATAATTCATAATGCAGGCTTGCTTCTCGTAGGCGCAAGTTTGAAGGATCTGGGGCGAGCGCAAAGTTTCGTCGTGGAAGTAGGGGCGGGTATGTCGAAGTTAGTGTCTGATCACTTCGATGCTATTTGGGGCAATGCATCTCCGGTCGAGTAGCAAACAAATGGTGTTGACAGGCTCCGCGAGCCTCGAAGGGCGACGGATTACGTTAAGCGAGCGCGAGCTCTACCCTCTTACGATCCTTCGGCAATGCTGCAGCGCCGCGTGCACGAGGTTCTCGCCGGCTTCCGGGGTGCGAAACGCCGAATGCGCCGACAGCGTGACGTTGGGGAGCCGCGTCAGCGGATGATCAGCGGGCAGAGGCTCGATGTCGAAGACGTCGAGGCCGGCGTGGCGCAGGTGGCCGCTCTTGAGCGCGTCGATCATCGCCGCTTCATCCACCAGCGCGCCGCGCGCGGTGTTGATGAGGATCGCACCCGGCCGCATCGCCGCGATGCGGGCGCGGGAGAGGAAGCCGCGGGTATCGTCGTTGAGCAGCAGGTGCATGGACACGACATGGCTGTCGGCGAGCAGCCGCTCCAGCGCCACGAAACTCACGCCGCGCACGGTTCGCGGTGTCCGGTTCCAGGCCAGCACGGTCATGCCGCTGCCGGCGGCGATGCGCGCCACCTCGGCGCCGATGCCGCCGAAGCCGATCAGCCCCAACGTCTTGCCGGTGAGCTGCATGCCATCTTCGCGCAGCCAGTTGCCGCCGCGCATGGCGCGGTCCATCAGCGCAAGGCTGCGTGCGGACGCCCACATCAGCGCGATGGCGGATTCGGCCACCGCCGTATCGCCATAGCCCTTGATGATATGGACGGTGATGCCGAGCTCGGCCAGCTCTTCCGGATTCATGTAGCTGCGCGCACCGGTGCCGAGGAACACGACATGCTGCAGCGTCCTGCACTGCCGTGCGATGTCCGTCGGCAAATACGTGTGGTCGATGATGGCGATGCGGGCATCCGCCAGCACCGCGGGCAGCGCCTCCGGCCGCACGTCGGCGTCACGATGGATGCGCACGGAAGGATCGTCGTCGCGGAACTGGCGCTCGAACTCCAGCGCCAGCGACTCATTGGCATCGACGAAGACGGCGACCATCGCAAACCTCCGTTGGCTCCGGAAACTGTGCGGTCAACGCACCGCGATATCGAACGACGCCTGGCGCACGTTACCGGAGGGATAGAACACGTCGATCGCGGCGGAGTCCGGGCCGGTATAGCCGCGTTGCGATACGTAGCTCACGAGAACACCGCGAACGCCGCTACGATTGCAGGCGCTGCGCAGGTTGTTGGGCGGGAAGTTGATGTACACGCGGGTGCGAGCAAGGCGGATTCGGCCATGCTGCGGTGACTGGGTCAAACGGACGATGGGCTCGCCGGCGGTGCTGCAGTCGGGATTGGTCGAGCTGGCGCGATAGAGGCGGATGGTGGCGCCGCTGGCGGCGACCTTGGAATAGAATTCGGCATGCGCCGTGGCGGTCGACAGCGATAATATCAGTGTGACGACAGACAGTTTTGCAATGGGCATGGGGCTCTCCGGCAGTGCCTGGTCATTGAAAGGGCCGTCCTGAAAATCAATCCCGGAAACCAGTTGTCTTGGTCATTGAAATCAGCAGTCCTGAATTCAGCTGTCCAGCTCGCGCGACACGCTCACCGTGGTGCCGGTCTTGCCGCCGGTGCAGCGGATGTCGAGGCGGCGGTAGCGCGTGGCGATGGTGTCGCCGCGCAACAGGCCGATGCGGCCGACGCAGCGGGTGATGCCTTTGCGCACGTCGTCGCGGGGAATGGTGAACACCAGCGCTGCGGCCTGGGCGGTGAAGCCGTAGAACGCCTCCGCCGGTTTGCGGCTCGCGGTGGCCGCGAACACTTCATTGGTGACGTTGCGGCTGCGGCAGCCGAGCGATGCCCGACTCACGGCGGGATGCTTCAGCGCGATGGCGTTGGCGCTGGTCGCGCCGACGACGAGGCCATCGATCTGGCCGGTGAGCTGCCTGGCGAGATCGTCGCAGGCGTCTGCGCGCGCCGCGGTCCCTGCCAGCCCCATCATCAGCATCGCGGCGAGCATCGCCGCCACCCCGCGCATCCGTCCGAACATCATCGTCATCATCACAGCCCCTTGGTGCCATTAAAGCACGAACGCCTCCGGCGGACACGGCTTTTCCTCCGGCACGGGGCGATGAAGATGGCGATGTCGTTGCTAAAGCGTGTCCGCGACGCGCTGCAGGATGGTCATGACGTCGTCGGGCGCGTGATGGATCAGGTCGTGGCCGCAGGCGATGCTGTGGACCTCCCAGGCCGGGTCGTCCTTCAGCCGCTGGTATTGCTCGGTGAACGGCGTCGTTTCCCAGCCACTGGCGTAGACGAAGACGCGCCGCGGAACCGTCTGCTCGCGGCCCGACAGCCAGATTTCCTGCAGGAAGGCGGCGAGGGGATGGGGCGCGCAGCGCCGGTCGAGGTTGTCGGGTGGGGTGACGCCGATGCCGTCGCGCCGCGAGCGGTCGAGCGCCAGCCGGCGATAGCCCTCGCCCGCGAGGTCCCACCACGACTGGCCGTCCTCGGGCACGAAGGCGTCGAGATAGACGAGGGCGGCGACGCGCTCGCGGGCGCGGTCGGCGACCCCGGTCGCGACCATGCCGCCATAGCTGTGGGCGCACAACACGACCTCGTAGAGATCCTCGACCGTGAGCAGTTCCTGGACATCGCTGATATGCGTCTCCAGGTTGATCCCGCTCGGCGACTGGCGGCTGCCCTCGTCGAGGCCGCTGAGCGTCGGGGTGTAGACGTCATGGCCGTGCCGGCGCAGCGTCGCGGCGAAGCCGGAAAACGCCCAGCCGCCATGCCAACCCCCTGGGATCAATACAAAAATCGCCATTCCGCGCTCCCGCGAAAGCCAGCCTGACGAAGGCCCGCCACCGCCCGGCGGGCCGCTGTTGCACCCGCCCGATGTGGTGGTCTATCAACCCTCTCAAGACTGCCAGCCTGTCGCAAGCCAGCCAGAGAGAGCCGACCATGAACGCCCCCGCCAAGGTCCCCGCCGTGCCGCCCTACAAGCACACCCCGCTGTTTCCGCTGGGCAAGGACGAGACCCCGTACCGGAAGATCTCCTCGGACGGCGTGCGTGTCGAGACCGTGCTCGGCAAGGACATGCTGGTGGTGTCGCGCGAGGCGCTGAAGGCGCTGTCGGAAGCCGCCTTCGTCGACATCAACCATTATCTGCGCCCGGGCCATCTCAAGCAGCTGCGCAACATCCTCGAGGACAAGGAAGCCAGCGACAACGACAAGTTCGTCGCCTTCGACTTCCTCAAGAACGCCAACATCGCCGCCGGCGGCGTGCTGCCGATGTGCCAGGACACCGGCACCGCCATCATCATGGGCAAGAAGGGCGCGCGCGTCATCACCGAGGGTGACGACGAGGCCGCGCTCGCCGAGGGCGCCCGCGACGCCTACCTCAAGCGCAACCTGCGCTACTCGCAGGTCGCGCCGCTGTCGATGTTCGAGGAGAAGAACACCCAGAACAACATGCCGGCGCAGTGCGAGATCTACGCCGAGGGCGACGACGCCTACAAGTTCATGTTCATGGCCAAGGGTGGCGGCTCGGCCAACAAGAGTTTTCTGTTCCAGGCGACGCCGTCGATCCTGACCCGCGACCGCATGCTGGCCTTCCTGAAAGAAAAGGTGCTGACGCTCGGCACCGCGGCGTGCCCGCCCTACCACCTCGCCATCGTCATCGGCGGCACTTCGGCCGAGCTGACCATGAAGACGGTCAAGCTGGCGTCGGCGCGCTATCTCGACGCGCTGCCGACGCAGGGGTCGGCGGACGGCCATGCCTTCCGCGATCTCGAGATGGAGCAGGAAATCCTCAAGATGACGCAGTCGCTGGGCGTCGGCGCGCAGTTCGGCGGCAAGTACTTCTGCCATGACGTGCGCGTCATCCGCCTGCCGCGCCACGGCGCCAGCCTGCCGATCGGCCTCGGCGTGTCGTGTTCGGCCGACCGCCAGGTGCTCGGCAAGATCACCAAGGACGGCGTCTATCTCGAGGAGCTCGAGCACAACCCGTCGCAGTACCTGCCGGAGGTCGAGGGCGCGCTCGGTGGTGAGGTCGTGAAGATCGACCTCAACAAGCCGATGAAGGACGTGCTCGCCACGCTGTCGCAGTATCCGGTCAAGACCCGCCTGTCGCTGACCGGCACCATGATCGTCGCGCGCGACGCCGCCCACGCCAAGCTGCGCGAGCGTCTCGACAAGGGCGAGGGCCTGCCGGACTACTTCAAGAACCACCCGGTGTACTACGCCGGCCCGGCGAAGACGCCCGATGGCTACGCCTCCGGCGCGTTCGGCCCGACCACCGCGGGCCGCATGGATTCGTTCGTCGACCAGTTCCAGGCCGCCGGCGGCTCCATGGTGATGGTCGCCAAGGGTAACCGCGCGCCCGCGGTGCGCGAGGCCTGCAAGAAGCATGGTGGCTTCTACCTCGGTTCGATCGGCGGCGCGGCGGCGAACCTCGCCGAGCACTGCATCAAGAAGGTCGAGGTGGTCGAGTATCCCGAGCTCGGCATGGAAGCGATCTGGCGCATCGAGGTCGTCGACTTCCCGGCCTTCATCATCATCGACGACAAGGGCAACGACTTCTTCAAGGAGCTGAACCTCGGCTGACCGCCGCGGTATTGGCTGCCGATCCGCCCGGGATCGCCGAAATGATGCCCGCGTGACGCCATGGTTGCATCGCCATCCCGTCACGCGGCCGCAGCTATGATCCGGCCGTTGCCGATTCACGAAGGGCGGGCAGGGGCGATGCGGTTCGCAGTCAGGATCTTCGGTGTGGTGGCCGTGTTTGCCGCAGCCGCGGGGCTATGGCTGTTTGCAGGCCTCAAAGGTCCACTGCCGCTGGTCCGCGATGGCGGCACCTACTGGCTGGCGGTGACGCCGACCAGTCCGCTGCTCACCCACGCGATGCGGGTGGCGCTGGCGAGCAACGCCGCGCCGACCCCCGGCCGTCTCGACTGGCAGGCCGTCGACGGAGGCTTCGAGGTCGCCGATCTGCCCGTGCTGATGAACGGCGAGGTGGTCGAGCACCTGCTGCTGGCTCGCATCGATCCCGCACGCTTTCGCTTCGTCGCCCACAACGCAGCCTCTGGGCAGCGCGACCTCGATCACTGGCTGGCGAAGACGGGAGCGGCCCTCGTGGTCAACGGCAGCTTCTTCTCGCGACGAGGCGAGCCGGCGACACCGTTCCTCAGCGGCGGCGCGCCGCTCGGGCCGCAGACCTATGACGCGCGGGCCGGGGCCTTCGTGGCGTCGGCGGCGTCGGCAGCCGTGCACGACCTTGCCGCCACCGACTGGCGTATCGCCTTCCAGGGCGCGACCGATGCCATGGTGTCCTACCCGCTGTTGCTGTCGCACGGCGTGAGCCGGGTCGCCAATCCAACGCGCTGGCTCGCGACGCGCAGCTTTGTCGGCCAGGACGCCGCCGGCCGCATCATTGTCGGAACGACGACCGACGCGTTCTTTTCACTGACGCGGCTTGCGGGCTTCCTGCGCGATGCGCCGCTCGGCCTGACGATCGCGCTCAACCTCGATGGTGGCCCGGTCGCCTGTCAGGGCGTCGCGTTGAACGGCTTCGCGCGCAAGAGCTATGGCCGCTCCGAGGCACGGGTCGAGGGGGACGACGTGCAGTTGCTGATGAGCCTGCCATACAAGCCTGCCCAGATGCCGGTGGTTCTTGCCGCCGTCCGGCGGACGTCGTGACGGCGGCACCCGTGCGCAGGGAGGATCATCACGTCATGAAGACCGCCATCATTCTGCTCGCTGCCGTGGCCGCGTCGATGCTGGGACAGGTGATGCCGGGGACCGCAGCTGGCTGCCGCGACGACATGCTGACGGCGGACCAGAATGTCCGCCGCACCCGCACCGGGCTCGACAACGCAGCCGGTGATACCGACGCGGCGCAGTGCACCGCCTATCGCCGCCACATCGACGCGCTCTCCGACTACCGCAGCGTGATCGCGCGCTGCGACCGTGGGCCGAACCAGTCCCAGAACGTGCAGGCGGTCGACACCGAGATCGTCACGCTGGCGCCGCGCATGCGTGCGGTGTGCAAGCCGTGAAACGTGGTCGTCCGGTCGGTGGCTGATCACGGTCGAGAAGTTGTGACGGCGCGGCGATACGCGTCCGCGCCGCGCGGCTGAACCTTTCCCTGCCTTTGCCTGACACATGGAATGGGTCGTCCGGCCCCGTTGTGCGCGCCGCAGTCGCATGCGGCGGCGGCGGCGAAAGATCGTCATCGTTGCGCTGGATGAGACGATTTTCGGGCTGGCCTGTGGAACAGTCGCCGGGATCAGGCCAGCCGGAATGGCCTGCCACCCGGCCGCAGTGCGGTCGATGTCAGGTGGCCTGATGGAGAAATCGATCTTGCGACCCAATCAGCTGTCGCGGCCCGCCCGACGGACCCGCATCGAAAGCCCCACGTTTCATTTCAGATCCGCGACTGTCGGAATCGTCTGTGTCGTGATCGTGCTGCTGCTCGCGCTGGTCAGCGCCGCGCGGGCGCAGACCGAGGTGATCGCGGCACGGACCACGATCGCGCTGGTCGCGTCATCGTCGGAAGCGTCGGCACCGGGCGATGCCGTGACCTTCACCGCGCAAGTCGACGCCGATCGCGGCGCGGTGCCCGGCGGCTTCATCGACTTCTTCGACGAGGCGACCATGCGCTGGCTCGGCCGCGCCGCGGTCGCGTCACCCGCGATCACGGTCGCTGACCTGGCGCCGGGAGAGCATCCGATCCGGGCGCACTACACCGGCACCACCGACTTCATGCCGTTCATCGCGCTGCCGAGCTCCTCGAACGTGCTGGTGCACCGGGTGCAGGCGCCGTCGCGGCTCGAGGTCTCATCCTCCCCGAATCCGGGCGTGGCCGGCGAGCCGCTGACGGTGTCCGCGGTGGTCAGCGCGCCCGCGGGCACGCCGACCGGCATGGTCACGTTCAGGGATGGCGATCACGGGCTGATGGCGCGGGTGCGGCTCGACGGCCGTGGCCGCGCCAGCTTCACCACCTCGGCGCTGCCCGGCGGCTCGCATCTGCTGAGCGCCGAGTACGAGGGCGACAGCCGCTTCGCCCGGGTCACCACGACCGTCCGCCTCGAGATCACCGCGCGGAGCGACGCCTGGTCGGTCGGCAGCGCTGAGGTCGGCAGCGATTGAGCCGCGCGGGTTGACGCCGCCGGCGCATGTTCTCAAATACGGCCATGGCAGTGTTCATCGGGCTCGACGGCTTCCGTCGCGGCTGGGTCGCGGTCGAGATTGCGCCGCGGCGCCGTACCATCGCATTCTGGCCTGATATCGACGCGCTGTGGGCGCGGCCTTTCACGCGTGCCGCCATCGACATGCCGATCGGCCTGCCGGAGACGGGCGACCGGGCCTGCGACCTTGCGGCCCGGGCGCTGTTGCGGCCGCACGGCGCGCGGGTGTTCACCGGCGCGCGCCGCGGGCTGTGGGCGCACGGCTCGCAAACTCTGGCCAACCGCGTGCTGAAAGCGCGCGGCGAGCCGATGGTCTCGGCGCAGCTGTGGAATCTCGGGCCGAAGATTGTGGAGATCGACGCGGCGATGACGCCGGCGCGTCAGCGCCGCGTGATCGAGGCGCATCCGGAGCTGGTGTTCTGGCGCCTCAATGGCCGCCAGCCGCTGCCACGCAAGAAGGACGCCGAGGGGCTGGGCTTGCGCCGTGCGCTGCTGCTGCGCGCCGGCTTCACGGCGCTCGACGACTGGCTCGACCGCGCCCGCATCGGCACGGGCGCGAAAGCGGACGATGTCATCGACGCCTGCGCCATGGCGCTGGCGGCCCGCGACGGGCGTGCCTGCTGTCCCGATGGCCCGGCGCCACGCGACGCGCGCGGGCTGAAGATGCAGATCTGGTACTAGGCACGCGGCTGCGAGCTTCGTTCAGACCTCGCCGCAAGGCGGGGCAGGATGGCGATTGACGTCCCCGGGGGCATCGCGGCGCGTCGGCTACAGGATCGTCGAACGGATCTTGCTTTCGACCGCGCGCGCAGCGTCCAGGATGATCTCCGCAACTTCCAGTTCTCGGCGCGGTTCCAGTCGCGTGCGAACGGCCGAAACCGTCATGGCGGCCGCCGGGCGGCCGTCCGCGGTCTTGATCCAGGTGGAAATCGACTTCGTGCCCTGCACCAGGCCGACTTCACGCAGATTGTAGCCCGTCCGCCTCGCGGCCGCGATCTGGCCGAGCACGATGGAGGCGTCGGTGCGGTAGGCCTTAAATCGCGCCTCGTTGGCGGCGACGATCTTCCTAGCTTCCTGGGTGGGCATGGCCGACAGGATGGCGACGCCCGCGCTGCTGACGCCGAGCGGCCGCCGCGCGCCGATCTCGATCGAGAGCACCTGGATCGGATAGGAGCCGATCCGGCGGTCGACGCAGAGCGTGTCGTTGCCAGTCCGGGCCGTGAGAAACAGCGTATCGCCGACCCGCTGCGACGTGCGCTTGAGAATGTCGTCGGCCGCCGCAAGCAACGGGGAAGGCGATGGGCGCGCCAGCGCGAGTTCGGGCACCTGGCCGCCGATCGCGAACCGGCCGGTCTTGTCGTGGCGCTCGACGATGCCCTCCTCGATGAGGACGTGAACGATGCGATGCACGGTGGGGCGGGTGAGCCCGGTCGCCTGGACCACGTCGGCGAGCGGCAGTCCGGCCTCCCGGCCTGCGGCGAGGATGCGCAGGACGGCGAGCGCGCGCCGGATGGCCTGCGCGCCGGGCCGCGGTTCCACGCTGCGATCCGCCTTCGAACGAGAAGGGTCTTTGTCCATAATGTGGACAAGAAACGCATAATTCGGTCGACACGTAAACCGTAAAAATCGAATGTCCGGCGCGGCGATCGCGATCGACTGCAACGACAACAGGGTGGACGGTGATCCGCCGCCAGGCTTTGGGAGGATGCAATGAAACGTCTCGCATTGGTGCGATCTGCTCGCGCGTCGACCTCGACCGGCCGGGCCTAGCAGCGAGACGATGATGCAGATCGATCCTGCGGACCTCGGTGCGGAAAAGATCTACCGGCTGATGACCGGCATCGTGGTGCCGCGTCCGATCGCCTGGGTGACGAGCTTGTCCGGCAGCGGCGTGCTCAACCTCGCCCCGTTCAGCGCCTTCACCTTCGTCTCGCAGAAGCCGCCGATGCTGGCGATCAGCGTCGGGCGCAAGGCGGGCGTCTACAAGGACACCGCGCACAACATCCTCGACACCGAGGAGTATGTCATTCACATCGCCGATGCGCCGCTGATGAAGGCCGTGCACGACAGCTCGATCGAGCATCCGCCTGAGGTCAGCGAGGTCGAACTGCTCGATCTCGCAACGCTGCCGAGCGAGCGCATCAAGGTGCCGCGGCTTGCGGCGCCGCCGGTCGCGATGGAGTGCCGCTTTCGCCAGTGTCTCGAATTCGGCGATGCCCGCAGCCGCCTGATCGTCGGCGAGGTCGTCATGTTCCATGTCCGCGACGGCCTTGTCGTCAACGGCAAGATCGAAACCGAGGCGCTCGATCCGATCGCCCGTATCGGCGGTCCGCGCTACGCGCGTCTCGGCGACATCGTCACGTTGAACGCCGTGTTCCAGACCCCGAAGTCGGTCGATTGACAGCCAATTGACAGCCATGGGTGCGACATCAAGCCAAGGCGGGCCCGCCATGAATGAAGAGTCCTCGCTGTCCGGAAGCGGCGCCTATACGACGCGCGAGCGCGCCGCGATCATCGTCTCCTGCATGCTGGGCTTCGCGCTCGACCTCTACGACGTCCTCATCATGCCGTTCCTGATGAGCTCGATCCAGGCTTCGCTCGACATCTCGCTGGCCCATGTGGCGAGCATCACCAGCCTGACCCTGGCCGGATCGGTCATCGGCGGCGCGCTGTTCGGCTGGCTCGGCGACCGCATCGGCCGCAAGCAGGCGCTGCAGCTCACGCTCGGCGTGTTCGCGGCCGGCTCGATCGCCTCCGCGTTCGCCTGGAACTATCCCAGCCTCGCGATCCTGCGCTTCATCACCGGCGTCGGCCTCGGCGGCGAGTGGGGCGCCGGCATGGTGCTGTTCAACGAAGCCTGGAACAAGGATCGTCGCGGTCTCGGCAGCGCGTTCATCCAGGGCAGTGCGGTGCTGGCCAGTGCCGGCGCGTCCATTGTCGGCGTCTGGGCCACCACCTCCTTCAGCCTCGAATGGGGATGGCGCATTGCGCTGCTCACCGGCGGGGCGCCGCTGGTGCTGATGATCTTCATCCGCTTCTTCATGCCGGAATCGAAGGCGTGGCTGCAGTTCGACCGCGCGCGCAAGAGCGGCCTGGTCGAGCGGACGGTCAGCACCACGAACACGCTGGTGCTGATGTTCAGAGGGAAACTGCTGCGGATTTCGGTGATGTGTCTCGCCTGGATGATGGCCTACATGTTCTCCTACTACGGCGTGGTCGTTTTCATGCCGACGCTGATGCAGAAATCGCTCGCCGCGCCGCCTGAAGTGGTGCGCAACATCTCGGTGATCGCCTCCATCGTCGGCGGCTGCTCGTACATCAGCATGGGTGCGCTCAACGACGCGTTCGGCCGCCGCTTCGGGGCGCTCGTGCCGGGGGTGTCGTGGGCGGTGATGGCCGGCTGCCTCTACCTGTTCGCGCACGACAAATACGCCGGCAGCCTGCTCGGCTTCCCGATGTTCTGGACCTACATCGCCTTCGTGATCGGCAATTCGGCGCTTGGCGTCGTCGGCACCTGGCTGTCGGAGATCTATCCCATCGAGGTTCGCTCGACGGCGGTCTCCGTCGTCTACATGGCGGGGCGCGGCGTCGGCAGCCTGGCGCCGGTGGTCGTTCCGCTCGCCGCAGCGGCGTTCGGCGGCGAGCTTGCCACGGGGATGCTGGTGGTCGCGCCGGCCATCGTCCTGTTCCTGGTGATGACATTGTCGCTGCCGGAAACGCGGGGACGCGAGCTGGCGGGAGTCGGCAAGAGAGATCTCGGCAGGCAGGCCGCCTGACACGGGCCAGAGGGATCATCACATGCGACTGTTGAGTTATCTGGTGAACGGCGAAGCGCGCTATGGCGCAGCCGTCGAAGGCGGGGTGGTCGATCTCTCCCGGCGGATCGGGCGGTATTTTCCCGACCTGAAGGCGCTGATCGCCGGTGACGGACTTGGCCGGGCCAAAGAGGTCGTCGCGGGCGAAACGCCCGATCACGCCCTGGTCGAGCTGGCGTTGCTGCCGCCGGTGCTGACCCCGGAAAAGCTCTGGTGCATCGGCGTGAACTACATGGACCGCAACGCCGAGTACAAGGACAACTCGGATCTGCCCAAGTACCCGAGCCTGTTCGTGCGCAACATGTCGTCCGTGGTCGGCGCGGGGCAGGGCATCGAGAAGCCCGCTGTCTCCGAGCAGCTCGACTATGAGGGCGAACTCGTCATCGTGATCGGCAAAGAGGGACGGCACATTCCGCGCGAGGCCGCCTGGTCGCACATCTTCGGCATGACGCTGTGCAACGAAGGCAGCGTGCGTGACTGGCTGCACCACGGCAAGTTCAACGTCACGCAAGGCAAGAATTTCGATCGCTCCGGCAGCATCGGCCCCTGGATCGTGACATCGGATGAATGCGATCCGCGAGGTCCACATGAGATCATCACGCGCGTGAACGGGGAAGTCCGCCAGCAGGACACCACTGCGCGCCTGATGTTTCCGTTCGACGCCCTGATCGCTTACCTCTCGACGTTCGCCACCCTCAAGCCTGGCGACATGATCGCGACGGGAACGCCGACCGGCGCCGGCGCGCGCTTCGATCCGCCGCGCTGGCTCCGCCCTGGCGATGTCGTCGAGGTCGAGTCGCCGGCGATCGGGGTGCTGCGCAACGCCGTCGTCGCCGAGGCCTGAGCCATGCTCGATCACGCCACCATCGCGCGTCTCGCGCAGCGCCTCGACGAGGCCGAGCAGGCCAAGACGCTGATCACGATGTTCACGCAGGACTATCCGGATCTCACGATCGAGGATGCCTATGCGATTCAGCGGGCATGGACGGAGCTGCAGCTGCAGCGCGGCCGCATCATCAAGGGACACAAGATCGGGTTGACCTCGAAAGCGATGCAGAATGCTGTCGGCATCGCGGAGCCGGATTTCGGCGTCCTGTTCGCGGACATGTTCTATCAGGATGCGAGCGCGATCCCCTTCGACCGCTTTCACGCGCCGCGCATCGAGGTCGAGCTGGCGTTCGTGCTGAAGGCGCCGCTGCGCGGACCGGACTGCACCATCTTCGACGTGCTCAACGCCACCGACTATGTGACCGCGGCGCTCGAAATTCTCGAGACCCGCATGCACCGCGTCGACCCTGAGACCGGCCGGACGCGGAAGGTCATGGACACGATCTCGGACAATGCCGCGAATGCCGCGCTGGTGGTCGGCGGACGGCCGTTTCGGCCGCTGGACACGGACCTGCGCTGGGTCGGCGCGCTGCTGTTTCGCAACGGCCAGATCGAGGAGACCGGCCTTGCCGCCGGCGTCCTCAACCATCCGGCCAATGGCATCGCCTGGCTTGCCAATCGCCTGGCGCAGCACGACGCGCATCTTGCGGCCGGCGAGGTCGTGCTCGCCGGATCGTTCACCCGCCCGATCGATATCCGTCGCGGCGATACCTTCCACGCGGACTACGGCACCTTCGGTTCGGTGTCCTGTCAGTTCGTCTGAGCACGGCAAAACAAGGGGAGACCGCGTCATGACGGCCCAAGCACGGCGCAGAAGCATCCACATCGGCGGCTTCACGCACGCCAATCCGATTCCCAATGCCTGCCGTATCGGCAATGTCGTGATGTCCGGCGTCATCCTCGGCCGCGATCCGGCGACCGGCAGCATGCCCGAGAGCCTGGCGGTCCAGTGCGCCAACATGTTCGCGCATATGAAGGCGACAGTGGAGGCGGCCGGCGGCAGCACCGACGACATCATCAAGATGACGGTCTGGCTCAAGGATCGCTCGCAGCGCGGGCCGCTCAATGTCGAATGGCTGAAGATGTTCCCCGACGAGCATTCGCGGCCGGCCCGCCACGCGCTGGCGATGGAGATGGACGGTGGCGCGCTGGTGCAGTGCGACTTCACCGCGGTGATCGATTAGAGGAGCTGGCCGTGCCGACCTATCTGCCCTTTCATCCCGACCCGCGCCGGCCGTCGCGACTGCCGCCACGGAGGACCGTCGACAGCCAGTTTCATGTGCTCGGTCCGCCGGACAAATATCCCGTGCGCCCCGGTGCCGCCTATCAGATGCCGACCGCGACCTGGGAGGCGGCCCTGCGCATGCACAAGGCGCTGGGCATCGAGCGGGGCGTCATCGTCCAGACCACGACCTACGGCGCCGATCATGCGGTGGTGCTCGACGGCCTCGCCGCCATGGGCCCGAACTACCGTGGCTGCGCCAACGCGCTGGTGTTTGCCGAAGCGAGCGACGCCTATCTCGCAAGGCTGCACGATGCGGGCGTGCGCGGCGCACGCTTCAGCTTTCGTCAGGAACTGGGCGCGGTGCTCTCGGACAAGGATTTCGCCCGCGCGATCGCCCGCATCCGCGAGCTCGGCTGGTATGTGAAGATCCAGCCGGAAAAGGACGGCATCATCTCGAGCGTGGAGAAGTACCGCTCGCTCGATGTGCCCGTGCTGATCGATCACATGGCGCGCCCGGACCCGACGCGCGGCAGCGACGACCCCAACTTGCGCACGATGCTGGAGCTTCTCGCGGGGGGTAATTTCTGGGTGATGCTGTCGCTCGGCGAGAAAACCTCGAAGGCCGGTCCGCCCTGGGACGATGTGATCCCGATTGCGCGCGCCTATCTCGAGGCTGCTCCCGAGCGCTGCGTGTGGGCGAGCGACTGGCCGCATCCGGTCTCGGTCGTGCAGCCGCCCAATGACGCGGATCTGCTGGAACTGATGTACCGGTTCGCTCCGGACGAGGCGACGCTCGAGAACGTTCTCGTCCGCAATCCGGCGAAGCTGTTTGGGTTTCCCCTCTAGACTAGGACGTGACCGCCTCGCGTGGCTGGAGGCTGGCGGCGGTCAGCAGTTTCGCGATCTCCGGCCGGCAGGCGCCGCAGTTGGTGCCGGCTTTCAGGCAGCGGCCGATGGCATCGACGGAAGTTGCGCCCTTGCGGATTTCGGAAGCGATCTGGTTGCGGCCGACGCTGAAGCAGGAGCAGACGATCGCTCCGATGTCCTCGCCGTTGCCGAGCGGCCGCCCGGCGAGCAGCGACATCCGCGCGCTCGCGGGCAGCTGGTCCTCCGCGAACAGGCTGATCAGCCAGGCGCGCGACACCAGCGCATGATCGGGCGCGATGAACACGCAGCCCTCCAGCCGGCCGTCACGCACGGCAGCATAGCGGAAGCGTCCCGCGGTCGGGTCGCGATAGGCGAGCCATTCGATCTCGGTGTCCGCGAGGCCGAGCTGGGCCTGCGCCCAGTCGCGCCAGCTCTCCGGGCGCGCGTCGCCGGCCAATTCCAGCCGCCAGCACTGGCCCGCCTTGCCATGGACCCAGTACCCCCCGTCCGGACGCTTGATTTCGCTGCGGCTCAGGATGAAGGCGTGCCATTTCGGCGAGTAGGGAGCGGCCACGACCGGCGTGTGCTTGGACTCCGGCTGGCCGGACACCGGATCGGTCGCCGGGTTGACCAGGGCGTTGACCCGGCCTTCGCCGGCGAACGCCTCGTTCCAGTGCATCGGCACGAACACGCAGCCGCGCCGCTGCTCGGCCGTGACCACGACACGCGCGATCATCTCGCCCCACGGGCTTGTCAGGCGCGCCAGCGCGTCGGGCTTCAGCCCCGCCAGCCGGGCATCATCGGGATGGAATTCGGCGTAGGGCTCGAAGACATGCGCGAGCAGCCGCGCGGTTTTGCCGGTCCGCGTCATGGTGTGCCACTGGTCGCGGACGCGTCCGGTGTTCAGCACCAGCGGATGCGCGCGGCTGGTGGCATGGCGGGGCGGGCGCGGCGCCACCGCCACGAACCGCGCCTTGCGGTCAGGGGTGAAGAAGCTCGGCGTCTCGAACATCCGCGCCGTGCCGGTCGGATATTCCGGTGTCACCGGCCACTGCACCGGCGCCAGCGCGTGATAGGCGCGGTCGTCGATGGTCGCGAGCGCGGAAATGTCGAAGTCGCGCGCGCCGTCGTTCTCGAAGCCGGACAGGGCGGCATGTTCGCGAAAGATGTCGGCGACGCCCGCATAGTCGAAGCCTGCATAGCCCATGCGGCGGGCGACGTCGCAGATGATGCGCCAGTCGGCGCGCGCCTCGCCCGGGGCGGGGAGGAAGGCGCGCTGCCGCGACATGCGGCGCTCGGAATTGGTGACGGTGCCGTCCTTCTCGCCCCACGCCAGCGCCGGCAGCAGCACGTCGGCATGGCGCGTTGTGTCGGTTGAATGCATGCAATCGGACACCACCACCAGCTCGCAGGCGTCCAGGGCGGCGCGCGCGCGGTCGGCGTCCGGCAGGCTGACCACCGGGTTGGTCGACATGATCCAGACGGCCTTGATGCGGCCATCGGCGATGGCGTCGAACATCTCGACCGCTTTGAGTCCGGCCTGCTGCGCGATCACCGGCGCGCGCCAGAAGCGCTGCACCAGGTCGCGGTGGTCGGGCCTGTCGAGCTCCATATGCGCGGCAAGCTGATTGGCGAGCCCGCCGACCTCGCGACCGCCCATGGCGTTGGGCTGGCCGGTCAGCGAGAACGGCCCCATGCCGGGCCGGCCGATGCGGCCGGTCAGCAGGTGGCAATTGATGATGGCGTTGACCTTGTCGGTGCCGCTGGTCGACTGGTTGATGCCTTGCGAATAGAGCGTGACGATGCGTTCGGTCCGGGCGAACCAGTCGAAGAACAGCGTGACGGCGCCTTCCGTCAAGCCGCAGGTCGCCGCCGTGTCAGCGGCGGTCTGGCCTGCGACCTGTTCAAGCGCGGCCGCCGCACCGGTCGTGCAGCCATCGACAAAGGTGTGATCGACGGCGCCGCTGCCGGCGAGGAAAGCCAGCAGGCCGTTGAACAGCACGGCGTCGCTGCCCGAGCGCAGCGGCAGATGCAGGTCCGCGCCCTCGCAGGTCGCCGTGCGTCGCGGGTCGATCACCACAATGCGGCAGGCCGGGTTCTTCTCCTTCGCCGCCAGCATGCGCTGATGCAGGATCGGATGGCACCAGGCTGCGTTCGAGCCGACCAGCACCAGGAGGTCGGCCTGTTCGAGGTCCTCATAGCAGCCCGGCACGGTGTCGCTGCCGAAGGCCCGCTTGTGGCCGGCGACGCTCGACGACATGCACAGGCGCGAATTGGTGTCGATGTTGGCGGTGCCGACAAAGCCCTTCGCCAGCTTGTTGACGACGTAATAGTCCTCGGTCAGCAGCTGACCGGAGACATAGAACGCCACCGCGTCAGGCCCATGCTCCCGGATGATGCGGCCAAAGCCCGCCGCGACATGGTCGAGCGCAGCGTCCCATGTCACCGGCACGCCGCCGATCTGTGGCGCGAGCAATCGCCCCTCGAGATCGATGGTCTCGGCCAGCGCCGAGCCCTTGCTGCAAAGGCGGCCGAAATTGGCCGGATGCTGCCGGTCGCCCTCGATGCTGACCACGCCGGCGGCATCCGTGGTGGCGACGACGCCGCAGCCGACGCCGCAATAGGGGCAGGTGGTCTTGACGGACATGGCGCCCCTGTCAGTTCACCGCTGCCGCCTGGCGGATCGACAGCCACACCCTGCCGTTCTCGACCTTGGCCGGATGCGACCGCGTGCACCCTTCGTCGGGCGCGACGGCCTGACCGCTCGTGAGCTCGATGACGAAATTGTGCAGCGGGCAGGTCACGCGCCTGTTGTGCACGATGCCCTGAGACAACGGCCCGCCCTTGTGCGGGCAGTGATCGTCGAGCGCGAACACCTCGTCGTTCTCGGTGCGGAACAGCGCGATATCGCCGTGCGAAGTGCGCACCACGCGCGAGCCGAGACGCGGAATGTCGTTGAGGGCTCCGATCTCCAGCCATTCCATCAGGCAAGCTCCAGTTCGGCGAGCGGGGTGAACTCGTTGCGGTCGACGCCGCGCTTGGCACGGGCGGCCCACGGATCGCTCTGGGAAAATTGCTGCGAATAAGCGAAGCGTTCGAACAGCGCCTTGCGGTTTTTGAGATCGTCGACCACCTGCTTGCGGATCGCGTCGAGGCCGACACGGTCGCACCATTTGTACATGCGCTCGAGATACCAGCCCTGCTCACGGTAGAGCTGGGTCAGCGCCGCGATCACCTCCAGCGTCTCGTCCTCGGTCGCGACCTTGGTCAGGAACTCGGTGCCCTTGATGTGCAGCCCGGCGGCGCCGGCGAAATGGATTTCGTAGCCGGAGTCGACGCAGATCACGCCGACATCCTTGCAGGTCGCCTCGGCGCAGTTGCGCGGGCAGCCGGAGACCGCGAGCTTGACCTTGGCCGGGGTCCACGAGCCCCACATGAACTTCTCGAGCTTGACGCCGAGACCAGTGGAATCCTGGGTGCCGAAGCGGCACCATTCCGAACCGACGCAGGTCTTCACCGTGCGCAGGCCCTTGGCATAGGCATGGCCGGAGACGAGGCCGGCGTCGTTGAGGTCGGCCCACACCGCCGGCAGGTCTTCCTTCTTGACGCCGAGCAGGTCGATGCGCTGGCCGCCGGTGACCTTGACCGTCGGTATCCCGAATTTGTCGGCGACATCGGCGATGGCGCGCAGCTCGTTCGGCGTGGTGACACCGCCCCACATCCGCGGCACCACCGAATAGGTGCCGTCCTTCTGGATGTTGGCATGGACACGCTCGTTGATGTAGCGCGACTGCTGGTCGTCGCGGTATTCGCCGGGCCAGGTCGCGAGCAGATAATAGTTGAGCGCCGGGCGGCACGAGTGGCAGCCATTGGCCGTCTTCCACTCCATGAAGCGCATGACGTCGGGGATCGTCTTGAGGCTCTGCTCGACGATGACGCGGCGGACGTCGTCATGGCTGTGGTCGGTGCAGGCGCACAGCGGCTTGACCTTCGGCGCCGCCGAATAGTCGCCGCCGAGGGTGAAGGCCAGTACCTGCTCGACGAGGCCGGTGCAGGAGCCGCAGGACGACGACGCCTTGGTGTGCGCCCGCACGTCGTCGAGCGTGAAAAGTTTCTTGTCGGTGATCGCCTTGACGATCGTGCCCTTGCAGACGCCGTTGCACCCGCAGATCTCGGTCTGGTCGCTCATCGCGGCGACCGAGTTCTGGCCGGCATGGCCGCCGTCGCCGAGATTGGCGGCGCCGAACATCAGGCGCTCGCGCATGTGCGAGACGTCGGTGCCGTCACGCAGGTGCTGGAAGTACCAGGGGCCGTCGATGGTGTCGCCATAGAGCACGGCGCCGACGATCTTCTTGTCCTTGAGGATGATGCGCTTGTAGACGCCGCGATGGGCGTCCTGCAGCACGATCTCCTCCTTGTCCGGGCCCGGCGCGAAGTCGCCGGCGGAGAACAGGTCGATGCCGGTCACCTTGAGCTTGGTCGAGGTGACCGAGCCGTCATAGGTGGCAAACCCCTTCAAGGCGAGGTGATTGGCGCAGACCTTGGCCTGATCGAACAGCGGTGCGACCAGGCCATAGGTCTGGCGGCGGTGCTGCACGCATTCGCCGACGGCGTAGATGCGGCCGTCATAGGTCTGCATCGTGTCGGAGACGACGATGCCGCGCTCGCAGTGCAGTCCCGCTTTCTTCGCGAGCTCGAAGTTCGGCCGGATGCCGACCGCCATCACGACGAGGTCGGCCGGCAGCTCGGTGCCATCGGCAAAGCACACGCCGGTGACGCGGTCCTCGCCGAGGATGGCTTTCGTCTGCGCCGGCATCTTGAACACCATGCCACGCTCTTCCAGCGACTTGCGCAGCAGGCCGCCGGCGACCGGATCGAGCTGGCGCTCCATCAGGCTGTCGAGCAGGTGCACGACAGTGACGTTCATGCCGCGCTTCATCAGGCCGTTGGCGGCCTCGAGCCCGAGCAGGCCGCCGCCGATCACGATGGCGTTGCGATGGCTGGTCGAGGCCGCGATCATGCGGTCGACGTCATGGATGTCGCGGAATCCGATCACGCCGGGGAGGTCCTTGCCCGGCAGCGGCAGCACGATCGGATTGGAGCCGGTCGCGATCAGCAGGCGGTCATAGGGCGTGCGGTCGCCGGTCGCGGTGACGACCTCGCAGGTGCGGCGGTCGATCATGGTGACCGTTTCGCCCTTGCGCAGCGTGATGTTGTTGTCGTCGTACCAGTCGACGGTGTTGAGCATGATGTCGTCGACGGTCTTCTCGCCCGCAAGCACCGGCGACAGCAGGATGCGGTTGTAGTTGCCGTACGGCTCGGCGCCAAACACGGTGATGTCATAGAGATCGGGCGCGCGTTCGAGCAGCGCCTCCACGGTGCGGATGCCGGCCATCCCGTTGCCGATCACCACCAGTTTCTGCTTGATCATCCTGTCGAGCATGGTTGGCCTTTCAAAAATCCGACGACACCGCGCGGACGACGCAGTGCGCGCCGACGTCCGGCGCGAAGAGCTTCTGAGAGTGTTGGGATGCCCATCCGCGGGCGGCTGACCGTCATCGGTGACGATCGATGCAGATCTTTATTCAAAACCCATGCCAGTTGCGCGGGATGAAATTATTCAGCCAGATCAAAGCCATATTCGAGCGGAGCAGGGCCCTGCGGGAAGCTGTCGCGAGCGTCGGCGGCCGCATTTTTAGCCACGTCGGTCATCTCTTGTGCATCTTTGCATCAACATTCACGGCCGCGATCATCGCCGCCGTCGCCGCACATCTGCGCGTCTCAGTGGTGCGGTTTGCTGCGCGCGGCGGCAATGCGTCGTTGCATGCGTGGCCGTGTCATCGGCGCCATGCGGCGGCGCATCGTTCGCGGTGGCGCTGCCGTAGGCGAGCCGCTGGTATCCGCCGCAGTACCAGCCGCAGGCATCCGCCTGCGGCTGGCGTCATCTCGATCACCGCGCCAGCAGGCGCTCGGCGATCTGCACGGCGTTGAGCGCGGCGCCCTTGAGGAGCTGGTCGCCGCACAGGAACAGCGCGAGGCTGCGGCCGGAAGGGTCGCCGAGGTCGGGGCGGATGCGGCCGACGAGGACGTCGTCCTGGCCGGAGGCTTCCGACGGCATCGGGAAGTGGTTGGCGACGCGGTCGTCGACGACGCGCACGCCGTCGGCCGCCGCGAGCAGCTCGCGGGCGCGGGCCGGGGTCATCGCCTCGTCGAAGGTGACGGTGATCGCCATGGCATGGGCGCGCAGCACCGGCACGCGGATGCAGGTGATGCCGATCGGCAGCTCCGGCGTATCCATGATGCGGCGGGTCTCGGCGACGACCTTCAGCTCCTCGCCATTGTAGCCGCTGTCGGTATCGACCTCGGCGTTGTGGCTGAACAGGTTGAAGGCGTAGGGGTGCGGCAGCACGGTCGGCGTGAACGGCTCGCCGCGCAGGTAGGCGGCGGTCGATGCGCGCAGCTCCTCCATCGCCGCGGCGCCGGCACCCGACGCCGCCTGATAGGTCGCGATGTTGAGGCGGCGGATCGGCGCTGCGCGGTGCAGCGGCGCCAGCGCCACGGTGGCGATGGCGGCGACGCAGTTCGGGTTGGCGATGACGCCGTGATGTGCCGCGATGGCGTCGCCGTTCACCTCCGGCACCACCAGCGGCACCTTGGGCTCCATGCGGAAGGCGGAGGAGTTGTCGACGACCACCGCGCCGGCGCGCACGGCCGTGCGGGCATACTGCTTGGAGATGCCGCTGCCGGCGGAGAACAGCGCGATGTCGACGCCGGCAAAGCTGGTCTCGGTCAGCTCCTCGACGACGAGATTTTCGCCGCGGAACGGCAGGGTCTTGCCGGCGGAGCGGGCGGATGCGAGCAGGCGCAGGCCGCCGAGCGGGAAGTTGCGCGCGGCGAGGCAGGTCAGGAGTTCGACGCCGACGGCGCCGGTGGCGCCGACAATAGCGACCACAGGGGCAGCCGGCATGCGGCGGGGTGATGAAGCGGGGTCAGATGCGGTGGACATGTGGGTCTCTCTCGGTCAGGGGCGGAGAGAGACGGGGTCTGTCCTCTGAAGGCCTGCCCCATCCGTCTCCGGGTGAGGCTTTGGCTGGGTCAGACTGTTGCGGCTACCGCGCAAACACCAGCGAACGCCCCGTCGAAACGGTCGTTTTGGTGGTTTTGCTGGTTTTGGTCGCGAACATGGTGCGCTGCGTATCACGGCCTGTGCCTGTCGGCAATGGTCCTGCTGCCCAACTCCTGGGCGGCCATGCCGCCGGAGGCAGCAGGCGGCGGTGCCGTTGCCGAATGCGGCGGGGGAAATGACGCTCCGTCAGTGGGTTGGTCGGCGGCCCGCGCTGGCACGAATCTTGATTATTTCTTGGTCAGGATGTGGGGCGCGAGACACCGCCCCGCGCGATTCCACGGGAGCAGGCTGCAACGACGAACTGACACCGACAGCATCGCGACAGGAGAGGGACGATGGGGACGATGGCGTGCCGGCGATCCGGCTCAGGCGTGACGGTTCTCTGGATGGTTCTCGCAGGTGTTGCGCTCGCCTGGCTCGCGGGCGGCGACTTCGCGCTGGCGCAGGATGCGGCGCCGCCGGCCTGCGGCGGCAAGATCCTCGAAAAATGCACGCCCAATTCCGGCGACACCGCCTGGATGCTGACCTCGGTGGCCCTGGTGCTGCTGATGACCATCCCCGGGCTCGGGCTGTTCTACGGCGGCATGGTGCGCAAGAAGAATGTCGGCGACACGGTGATGACCAGCTTCGCCGTCACCTGTCTCGTCACCATCCTGTTCGCGGCCTTCACCTACAGCATGGCGTTCCGCGCCGGCACGCCGTTCGTCGGCGGCCTCGACCGCATGTTCCTCAAGGACATCCTCAGCGACATCGGCAAGGGCGGCATCGGCAATCCCAATCCGCTGGCGGCGACGATTCCGGAGAGCGTCTACATCTGCTTCCAGATGACCTTCGCGATCATCACCCCGGCGCTGATCGCCGGCGCGTTCGCCGAGCGCATGAAGTTCTCGGCGATGCTGTGGTTCATCGGGCTGTGGGCGGTGTTGGTCTACGCGCCGATCGCGCACTGGGTGTGGGGGCCGGACGGCTTCCTTTCCGCGGGCAACGACGCCGCGGTGGTCAGGGTGCTGGATTTCGCCGGCGGCACGGTGGTGCACATCAATGCCGGCGTCGCCGGGCTGATATGTGCCATCATGCTCGGCCGCCGCGCCGACACCGGACCTGCGCACAACATGGTGCTGACCTTCATCGGCGCCTCGCTGCTGTGGGTCGGCTGGTTCGGCTTCAACGCCGGCTCCGCGGTGACCGCGGGCATGCAGGCCGGCATGGCGATGCTGGTGACCCAGATCGCCACCGCGGTCGCGGCTTTCACCTGGATGCTGGTGGAATGGATGCAGCGCGGCAAGCCGACGGTGATCGGCATCTGCTCAGGCGCGGTCGCCGGCCTTGTCGCCATCACCCCGGCCTCGGGCTTCGTCGGCCCGCTCGGCGCCTTCGCCATCGGCATCGCCGCCGGCGTCATCTGCTACTGGGGCTGCACCGGGCTGAAGCGCATGTTCAGCTATGACGATGCGCTCGACTGCTTCGGCGTGCATGCGCTCGGCGGCATCGTCGGCGCGCTGCTGACCGGGGTGTTCGCGGTGGAGCAGTATGGCGGCACGGCCGGCGTGCTCGAGGGCAATGCTGCCCAGTTCGTCAACCAGTGCACCGGTGTCGCCATCGTCATCGTCTATGACGCCTTGGTTAGCCTGGTGATCCTGTTCGTGCTGAAGATGGCGGTCGGCCTGCGCGTCGCCGACAATATCGAGCGCGAGGGCCTTGACCTTGCCCTGCACGGGGAGGCGGTGCAGTAGGGCCACGTCAGCTGCGGTAGAAGCGCCACATCCGCAGGAAGCTGCGGTGGATTTCCTCGGCCGGCTGGTCGAGCGGCTCGACATTGACCCGCACCACGCCATCGTGACCAAGCCACCACGGGCGCCGCATCAGCCGCCGGTACAGCGGCTGGCGGCGCCAGTCCACCACCAGCGCGCTGCCGAGCGGCGCATTCAGCGTGATTTGCAACTGCTGCGAGATCATGGCGCGGTCGGCGATCGGCACCACGTCGATCCGCGCGATCGCGCGCCAGCGGATCAGGCCGAGCGCCTGGATGAAGATGCCGTACTGGTTGGCGCCGATGATCGGCCGTCCGCTCTCCAGCATCGGCAGGTTGTGATAGGTGAAGGCGGCGGTGGCGGCGGCGAGCGGCAGCCAGTACCAGCCGGCGGTGAACCAGGCAGCGCCGAGAAACACCGCGGCGACCGCGGCCGTCACATAGATCGGAAAATAGGTGTCTTCGCGACTGTAGGTGACCGAGTAACCGCCGACATTCTCTTCGTTCAATTGGCTCATGTGAGCGCTGCGCCCGCACCTGCGAGGAGAGCCCGGCACGGCGCAGGCTAGGCCATCTGGCGGCAAGTGCAACCGGCGATAACGTCGCGGCGCGGGGAATATCGGATGGGCGGCGCTGCCGCCTTACGCTCCGACCTTGATCCTGGCGGCGATGGCGCGGGCCCGGACGCGGGCCGGGTACCAGCGGGTGAACCACACCGCACCGGCGAAGGCGGCGATCGAGAGCGCGATGCCGATCCACAGCGACACCTGCGGCCGGTACAGCATGACGAGGTCGGTGAGCACCATCACCGCGAACGCCGCCGCCCAGGCCCAGGCGATGATGGTGTTGACGGCGACGAACGACGGCAGCGCCGCGATCTCCGGTGAGACCTGCTCGCGGGCATATTGCAGCGTGAACGGCAGGCGGATCGCGATCGAGGTCAGCACGATGGCGAGCAGGCCGGCATCGACCGCCAGCCGCACGCCGCGAATGCTGTAGGCCGACGGCATCAGGGTGACATAGAGCCCGAGCGCGCCGAGCAGCACCACCGCGCCGGCCTCCAGCACCTTGACCGACCTGCCGCTGGAGAGCTCATGCAGCACGAGAACGAGCGCGATGGCGGCGCCGGAGAACAGCGTGACCTCCGCGCTGATCGCGCGCATCTGGAGCGCGAAGGCGATGAACGGCGAGAAGCTGAAGAGGGTGCCCATGGCGCAGTCTCCCTCGGGTGGGGGGCAGGAGGACGTGTTGTCGCGCGGGGAGGTCAGACCGGCGTGCCGGCGGCAGCCCGCTCACGGGCGCGCTGGGTGTACCACTTGGTGAACTGCACCGCGGCGTTGCGGGTGGCGAAGGTCGCGGCGACGCCGATCCACAGCGGCGCCGAGGGCCACCACACCGACACGATGTCGGCGATCAGCATCAGCACGAATGCGCCGGCCCATGCCCAGGTCAGGATGTAGTTGGTGCGCAGGAAGTCTGGCATCGCCCGCACCTCGGGGGTGACCTCCTCGCGCGCATACTGCAGCGTGAACGGAAAGCGCAGCGCGATCGAGGTCAGCGCCACCAGCAGCAGGCCGGCGCTGATGGTGACACGGATGGTCGCCTGCGTCAGGCCGCCGTCGAGCAGCAGCATCGCGAGGCCGAGGCCGCCGAACAGCACGGCGGTGGCGATGTTGAGGATCTTGGCGGAGCGGCCGCGGGCGCGCTCGAATACGATGAGGCCGAGGGCGGTGCCCGCGCCGGCGAACAGGCTGAGCGTGATCGAGGCGATCCAGCTCACCGCGCCGAGGACGAAGAACGGCAGGAAGATGACGAAGAACAGCATGGTCCGTCCGGTATCTTTACGATGTAAAGATAATAGCTTGCCGGCGAGTGCGCTGCAAGCGAAATCTTTACAGTGTAAAAATGGAGCGCAGGTCGGGTCGCTGCGGCTGCCGTCAGGTGGGGAGAAGCCGGTGGCGCCGGCCGTCAGATCGGCCGGGCATCCAGCGCCTGCCGCCAGTGCGCGGTGCGCTCCTTGAGCGCGATGGCGCGCACATAGGCCGGCGCCTCTTCGTCGAATTCCTCCAGGACCTCAAAGCTGAAGGCGTCTGCGCCGTGGTCGCGCCAGGCGGCCTGCAGCCCGGCATCGGTCTGGCCGCCGGTGCGCAGGGTGAACCAGATGCGGTTCTGGATGGTGTCGAGATTCGGCGAGCCGCCGACCCAGACGGCGCCGGCCGGCGCGCAGCGCACGGCGTAAACGCCGACCATCGCCTTGCGCTCCTTGTAGGCCATGATCGCGGCCCGTCTCGCTTCGCCCTTCATGCTCGTCTCTCGCATCCCATCGAAAGGCGAGGGGATTAGCAGGCCCGGGGAGGCTCGTCAATATTATCCGGGTAATATCTCGAGGGGCGTGGGGTCTATGGCGTGCGGACCGCGAGCCGGCTCTCGATGAACGCCGACAGGCCGGCGATGAAGGTGCGCACGGTCCGCGTCAGGGAGCGGCGCGACGGGTAGAGCGCGTAGACCGACACCGGATGCGGCTGCCAGTCCGCCAGCGGCGCGATCAGCCGGCCATGGGCGATGTCGTCGCGGCACTGCACCGCCGGCAACCGCGCGAGGCCGAGGCCCTTGAGCGCAGCCTGGTAGATCAGCTTGAGGCTGTTGGTGGAGAATTTCAGGTCGACGTCGAGGTCATGCTCGGTGCCGTTCGGGCCATAGAGCTTCCAGCGCGTCGCGTAGCCGTCCGCATTCCAGCCGATCGCATCGCAGTTCGCCAGATCCGACAGCGTCAGCGGACGCGGCGCCGCGGCAGCGCAGCATCGCCGGCTTCGGTGGCGATCCCGACAACGTCACCATCGCCGGCCAGTCGGCCGGCGCGTTCGCGGTGCTGGCGCTCGCGGTGATGCCGCAGGCGCGCGGCCTGTTCCAGCGCGCGATCCTGCAGAGCGGCCCGTTCGTGATCGAGCCGGATGCGCCGGAGCGCGCCGAGGCGCGGGGGCGCCTGCTGGCGGAAACGGTCGCCGACGGCCGCGCCGACGCGCTGTGCGAGGTCGCAGTCGATCGCATCCTCGCGGCGAGCGGCGTGATCGCGCGGCAGTTCGCCTCGGGCCCCGGCGACTTCACGCCACCCTATCTGCCGTGCGTCGACGGTGAGCTGATCACGGGGCCGCTGCTTCAGGCCGTGGCCGCCGGCGCCGCGTCATGGTGCCCGATGATCGCCGGCTACACCCGCGAGGAGTGCACGGTGTTCGCCGCGATCGATCCGGCGCTCGCCACCCTCGACGAGGCGGGCCTGCTCGCGATTCTGGGGAAACGCCTCGGTGATGATGCCGCGGCGGTGCTTGCCGAATACCGGGCGCTGCGTGGCCATGGCCGCCATCCGGCGTCGCTGCTGTCCGATGTGCAGACCGACGCGCATTTCGTCGGCCCGACCCACGAGCTCGCCCACCTGCAGCACCGGGCGGGACGGCCGATCCATCTGTTCTCGTTCGACTGGCAGTCGCCGCGCGCCGGCTTCGGCGCCAACCACTGTCTCGAACTGCCGTTCCTGTTCGGCAACCGCGATGCCTGGGCCGACGCGCCGATGGTCCGCGGCGCCGATGACGACGACTACGCCCATATCGGCGGCGCCATGCGTGGCTACTGGGGCGCGTTCGCGCGCAGCGGCCGCACCGAAGTTGCGGGATTGCCGCCGTGGGCCGCTTATGACGACGCGCGCACCGTGATGAGCTTCGAGCGCTGCATCAGGCCGCTGAACGACCCCGCGGGCACGCGCTGGCGGCTGGCGTTTCGGGCGTTGAAGCGCGTCTGAGATGACATGGGGCGAAGCCCGGCTTTGTTGCCGGGCTCTGCCTTCTTCGCATTGCAGATCATGTGCGTCGTTCTAGTCTGACGGGAGCTTCGAGAACCGGAAATTGCAGTGCTTCGCGCCGCCGGCCAACGTCTGCGTCCGTTCGAGGCGGATGCCCTGTGCAGCATACGCGTTGAAATCAAGTCCGCAGATGTGAGGCAGGATGTCCTTGTCGTCATGGCGGGCCGCGAATTTGCAAAAGCCACAGGCCGTGTAGTTGATGCCGAATTCAAAGTTGTCACCGGGGCCGGGCTCGACGAAATCGTAGACGAAGTCTTCCGGAAATTCTGCCTGATGGCTTTCGGTCGTGCTTTGGGCGGCCTGCTCGCGCAACAGGTCCTGATTTTCCGGTGACATGAAACGGCGCCCCGCGGCGAGACGGTCCGCTTCGGGCAGGGTGAGCAGTTGCGCCTTGTAGGTGTCCCGCTCGATCTCGCCGATCACAGGCAGCGCCACGCCGTGCCGCCGGAGCACTCGGCTGATGGCCATGAAGCCCATCAGGCGCATGTAGAAATCGCTCATGCGATTGGCTGTGCCGCCGACATAGGGCGTCTGGGCGAGCACGATGCCGAACTCGTCCATCACCTCCTGCCTGATCCCGTCGAAATCGGAGAGGTGCGTGCGTTCGCGCACCATCGCTTCGGCAAGATGGAGGCGATGGTGCATATCGGCCTCCATCGTCGTGCGATGCGCTTCGTAAAAGGGATGGATGACCTCAGCCATTGGACGTCTCCTCAACACGATCAGCCTGGTCGGGGCCCATGGGGCCCTCGCATGGTGTGAAGGAACCGTAACCTTGCGCTCCCAAACAGCGCAAAGCATGGTTCCTGCGGTTGAGCAGTAGAAAATCTATTGCAAGGCCTCGGGCCATCGGTGTCAAACTGCGGTGCGATGACTTACACTCTTCCACCCCTCAATGCGCTGCGCGCCTTCGAAGCGGCGGCGCGCCATCTCAGTTTCAAGCTGGCCGCGCACGAGCTGCATGTCACCCCCGCCGCCGTCGGGCAGCAGGTGAAAGCGCTGGAGGCACGCCTTGGTGTGCGCCTGTTCGAGCGGCTGCATAAGCAGCTCGTTCTGACCGCGGCGGGGCAGGCCTATCTGCCCGGGATATCCGACGGCTTTCGCCGGATTGCCGACGCGACGTCGGAATTGAAGCCGGCGGGCGCGGTGCTGCTGCGGTTGGGCGTCCATGGCGGCCTCGATCTGCGCCGCCTCGCGTTGGCGGAATTTCGCGGCGCGCATGTGGATATTGGTTTGCGGGTGCTGCAGCCCGCTGGCCTGCATGAGCTGGTCGAAGGCAAGGTCGACATGCTGATCGCGCGCGGTCTTGGCCACCATCCGGGTTATCGCTGCGACCGGGTCGACGAGGGGGCCGGCTTGGGGGATTGGCTGGTGGCGCCCGAAGGCAGCGCAGATTGTCCCGAGGTCGTCAGCTTCCGCGCATGGCTGCGGGCCCTGCCGGTCGAGAGCAGGCATGCAACGCAACACCGGGGGCGTCTGTTGGGCATCGTCGGCAGTTGAAGCGGTCGTGAAGCCGATGGCGTCGGGGCCTTTCACACGCCCTCGACAACGCGATCGATCCGTCGCCTTGCCGACTGCCGTGCGCCGACGGCGTCCTTGAGCGTGCCGGCGGCGCCGAGGCCGAACGGCGGCATGTTGTTGTAGACGTTTTCGTACTGGCCGGCCTTGATGACGTACGTCTCGTGCCAGATGCCGACCTCGCCGTTCTCGCCGATCGCGCGGTTGAAGGCCTGCCACGCCGGCAGGTGGGCGGCGTCGCGATTCCTCGCGTAGGCCTCCAGCGCGTCGAAGCTGCGCCAGTACTGCACCACCATGATCACCGGGAAGCCGAAATGGGTGCGGGCGTGCAGCAGGCCGAGGTCGGGCTGCTTCGTAAGCTCGGTGAGCATGCGTGGCATGGCGCGCGCCACCGGCACCCAGCGCCAGGCTTTCCAGGGCTTGTTGATGCGCATGCCGATCAGGAACACGACGAAGTCACCGTCGAGCTCGGCGCACATGCGTTTGGCAATGATGTCGGCCATCGCAGGTATCCTCCGGAGTGTGAGCCGGGGCGCGCTATTGCACCGCGAGCGGGTTTGCGGCGCTGGCGCGGTGCGCCAGCTTGCGGCGGATGATGATGCGAAACAGCAGGAACTGCACCGCGAACGCCACGATCTTGGCGCCGATCGCGACCACCGAGACGTAGAACGTCCACAGTGCGAGGTCGCCGGTCATGGCGACGGCGACGGTGCCGGCGCCGAGCACAAACATCAGCGCGGCCCAGGCATAACCGGCGATCACCGGCAGCTCCGGCGCATGCTCGAGCACGGCCGGCGGCATGTAGCGCGACATCCAGCCGCGCTTGAGCATGATTGCGCCGATGGCGAAATGGCCGATGCTCGGCTTGACCAGCACGAAGCGAGGATCGTTGGTCAGCAGCGTGGCGGTGCCGAGCACGATGACAAGGGCAAGGCTTGCCCAGGCCATGATGTCGAGCTTCTGCTTCCTGATGCGGGCGTAGACGAAGCCGGCGACGGCGCTGGCGATGGCGATGGCGGTGGCGAGCACGACATTGCCGCTGGCCATCAGCACGATCACGAAAACGATGGTCGACAGGAAGTCGCCGACCAGTTTGCGAACCACGTCGATCATAAGCGTTTCCTCACCATCACAGGGCCCATCGAGTCGGCACAGCCGCCAGCGACTGTCATTCCGGACGGCCTGCACCGCGGGCCGAGCCGGAATCTCGCCCAACGCCGCGATGCAGGGATTGCGGGCGTATCGCCGCCGCGGCGGGCCGCGCTCAGCGGCCGTTCACCCAGTTGCCGTGGAAGCCGTCGGGCACGCGGTGTCCGAGCTGGACGAGGGCGACCGGGCCGCTCTCGATGTCGAGGGCGTTGAACACCGCGAGGTCGCTGCGGTTCTCCCGCGCCCGCCACACCGTGGCGACCAGCCAGCCGTCGCCCTCCGCCGCCTCCGCGCCGCGTTCGACGAACACCGGCTCGGAGATGGTGTCGCCGTCCGGCAGCAGGTACTGCGCGCGGCGGTTGGCGTTGTGGTCGACATGGACGATGCCGGACAGGCCCGAGGCCGCAGCACCCGCGGGATTGCCGCAGGCGTACCAGCCGTGGCGATAGGCGAGGCCGGCCTGGCGGTCGTCGATGCGGGGGAATTCGCCGGTGGTCTCGTCCTGGTAGTGCTGGGTGAAGCGATCGGTCGCGCCGGACAGATCGAACGTCCAGCGGCACAGCCGCGCCTTCGATTTCGCAGGATCGGTCGGCCGGCCGTCGGGATAGGGAAACAGCGGCGGCTCGGCGAACTGCATGACGTCGGCGATGATGCGCTGGCCGTCCTCCCACGCGTTCATGACATGGAAGACGTAGCAGCTGTCGCCGCGGAACCAGATGATGTCTTTCGTGCTGCCGCCGCGCTTCATCACGCCGACGTAGGCGCCCTTGTCCGGCTCCCAGGCGTAGGGCGGACGGCCGCCCATGGCGCGCTCCATGCTGCCGGTCAGCGGCAGGATCGGGAACAGCACATGTTTCTCGGTGACGATGAAGTCGTGCACCATGCTGGCGTAGGGCGCGTCGAAGCGTTCGAACTGCGACACCTCGCCGTTGGCGCCGACGACGCCGTAGCTGACCTTCGGCGTGAACGGCCCGGCGGCGTTGTAGCCGAAGAACACCATCTCGCCAGTGACCGGATCGAGCTTGGGATGCGCGGTGAAGGGCCCGGCGATGGCATCGCGATAGGTCTGGTAGCCGCGCGTCGCCAGCGTGCCCGGCTCGATCTCCGTCGGCATGTGGCCTTCTTCCAGCGCCAGCAGGCGGCCGGCGTGGAACACGATGTTGGTGTTGGCGACGCCGCTATCCTGCGTCGTGCCTTCGGGCACATTGCTGAGGCGGCGGCCGAAGCCGCCGAACAGCGCGCGGCCGGCGTCGTGCTCGGCGAGCCACTTCGGCGTGCGGACCCAGCGGTTGCGATAGCTGGCGCGGCCGTTCTCGATATGGAAGGCGTGCAGCATGCCGTCGCCGACGAACCAGTGCGCACCCGGCACATCGAACTGCGGGTTGGGGCCGTTGCGGTACAGCGTGCCGTTGAGCTCGCGCGGCAGTTCGCCCTCGACCTTGAGGAACGGGGCGTCGCACTCCATCGGGATCGGCGCGACGTTGCTGCGTGGGGGCAGGGCGTTCGAACTCGACATGGTCGTTTCTCTCCGGGGCTGAGATGCGTCGGATGCCTGATCGGCGGTGGCGCTATATCTTTACATCGTCAAGATAACGCTAGACCGCAGCGCCGGGCGCCGTCAAGCGAAATCTTGACAGTGTAAAAATTGCGACTGATAAGTGACGCATGACCAGCAAGACCGAGACCAAGACCACGGTGAAGCGCGGCGCGCGCGCCGAGGCGGCGCCGTATCATCATGGCGCGCTGCACGAGGCGCTGCTCGCTGCCGCCGAGCGTATTCTCGAGCGCGACGGCCTCGTCGGGCTGACGCTGCGCGCGGCGGCACGCGAGGCCGGCGTGTCCCATGCCGCGCCGACCCATCATTTCGGCGATCTCACGGGTCTGCTCAGCGAACTTGCCGCCGTCGGCTTTCGCCGCTTCCGTGAGGCGCTGCTCGCTGCCGCCGACGCTGAAACCGGGACCGGTGCACGGCTCGACGCCATGGGCGGCGCCTATGTCGCCTTCGCCAAGCGTTATCCCGGCATGTTCACGCTGATGTTCCGCAGCGAGCGGCTGGATCTCGACCGTCCGGTGCTGGCGGAGGCGATGGACGCGGCCGGCGCGGCGCTGGCGCAGGCCGTGGGCGCGCGGTGGCAGGAGACGATCGTGCGGGGCGAGCCGTCGGTGGCCCAGGCCGCCGACATCGTGCGGGCCTGGGCGATGGTGCATGGCTATGCGGTGCTGCTGCTCGACGGCCGGCTGCGCCATATGCTGGAGCAACTGCCGCCGGGGGAGGACGACATCACGCTGCTGCGCGCGGTGCTCCATATCAGCCCCGAGCTGCTGGCGCGCAACAAGGCCTGATCGCGTCCGCGATGGCTCGACCGCGCGCAAGCGGCCGGGACGACCGCCGTCCCGGCGCGCCCCGACCCTGACGGGGCCTTACGCCGACGCGGCAACCGCCGCGGCGTGCGCAGCCGCAAGCTCGATATCTTCCGCGGCGGTCGAGGTGAAGCTCGGCCGCGCCGTCAGGCGCCTGGTGTAGTCGACGAGCACGTCGGTCTCCGGGACCATCTTGAACATCATACCCCAGCTCAGCGCCGAGCCCCACAGGATGTCCGCGGCGGACAGCCGCTCGCCGAGGAGGTATGGCCCGCGGGCGATCTGGGCTTCGATCGTCGCCAGCATGGCGTCGAAGTCGCCGTAGGGCGACGTCGCCAGCGGCACGGGCGGATGCTTCATGGCCTTGTCAACCAGTCCCGGCTCGTAGCAGGCGGCGTAATAGACCAGCCAGCGCAGGTAGGGGCCGCGCAGGGGATCGCCGATCGCGGGCGCGAGGCCGGCCTTGGTAAAGAGGTCGGCGAGGTAGATGAAGATCGCGACCTGCTCGGTGATCAGCGCGCCGTTGTGCAGGATGGCCGGCACCTTGCCGAGCGGATTGATCGCCAGATACGGCGCCTGTCGTTGTTCGCCCGCCTTCATGTTGAGGACATGGAGGTCATAGGGCGCGTCCAGCTCCTTGAGCAGGGTCAGCGCGGCGGAGGAGCGGCTCTGCGGCGAGTGGAACAGGGTGAGGGTATCGGTCATACGGATGTCCTGGCCTTGAGGGAGTGCCCGGCGCACCCGTTCGGCGCGCCGGCGGGGCAAGATACGGGGCCATACCTGTCAGTTTCTGTCAGGTTGGTTTAAGCTGCCGCGCCATGCGCGCCAGCCGACTGCTCACCATCCTGATGACCCTGCAAGCCCGCGGCCTTGTCACGGCCCAGACGCTGGCCGACGAATGCGAGGTGTCGCTGCGCACCATCTACCGCGATATCGACGCGCTCAGCGCCGCCGGGATTCCGGTCTACAGCGAGCGTGGCTCCGACGGCGGCTACCGCCTGCTCGACGGCTATCGCACGCGGCTCAACGGCCTGTCGGCGCAGGAGGCCGAAGCTCTGTTCATGACCGGGCTGGCCGGGCCTGCCGCCGACCTCGGCCTCGGTGCGGTGATGGCGGCAGCCCAGACCAAGCTGCTGGCGGCGATGCCGGCGGAGCTGCGCGGTGGCGCCGAGCGCGTGCGGGCGCGCTTTCATCTCGATGCGCCGGCCTGGTTCGGCGAGGCCGAGCAGCCGGCCCACCTGACGGCCATCGCCGGTGCCGTCTGGGAGCAGCGGGCGCTCCAGATCCGCTACCGCAGCTGGAAGGCGGAGAAGCACCGCCGCATCGAACCGCTCGGCCTCGTGCTCAAGAGCGGCTCCTGGTACGTGGCGGGACAGATCGAGGGCCGCGTGCGGATCTATCGCATCGCGCGCATCCGCGAGCTGACCGTGCTCGATCAGCGTTTCGAACGGCCGGAGAGCTTCGATCTCGCCGCGTTCTGGGCGGACAGCACCCAGCGGCTCGGTGAGGAGCTGCACAGCAACCGCGCCACGGTGCGGCTGTCGCCATGGGGCGTCAAGATGATGGAGGCGTTCCTGTCGCCGCTGGTGCGCAACGGCGCTGGCATCAGCGAGGAGGCCGATGCGGAGGGCTGGCGCATCGTGACCATCCCGGTCGGCTCGGTGCGCCAGGCGGCCGCGGAGCTGCTGCCGTTCGGCGCCGAGGCGGAAGTGCTGGCGCCCGAGGCGCTGCGGCTCAGGATGGCGGAGATCGCCGCCGATCTCGTGCGGATCTACGGCGATGGCGCGCGCGGTCGGGAGGCGGATGTCCCCGCCGCTGCGGTGATCGCGAGCCGTGTTCTCACCGGCACGCCATCGTGACGGGACGCCTAAAGGTTGTATTTCTGCAACAAGTCGCCGAATAACTCGTCCGGGGTGCCGCGCCAAGCTGTCGCAGGTCTGAGTTCCATGCCAGTGCCCACGGGCTTTTGATCACGTTGGACTTTCAGGACCGGGGACTTTCGATGCATCGCTTTGCTGCCGCTGCCATTTTTCTGTCGATCGCCGGATATGCCGGCGCGGCGTCCGCCGCCGACCTGCCCGCGCGGAGCTATACCAAGGCTCCGGTGATCGCCGAGCCCGCCTACAACTGGAGCGGGTTTTACGCCGGCGTCGTGGGTGGCGGTGCCTGGGGGCGGAGCCAGAATTACCAGGACGATCCCGCGGCATCCGCGGCGGCCGTTGCTGCTGGTCGTCCTGCGCCGTTTGGACTGGCCCAGACCAGCGGGATCAGTCCGTCAGGTGCGCTGGTGGGCGGCACCGTCGGCTACAACTATCAGTTCAGCAACAATGTCGTGATCGGTATCGAGAACGATCTGTCGTGGACCGATCTCAAGGGCACAGCCAATTACGTGCCGCCTTTCCGCACGACGGATACAGCCCAAACCAGCCAGAGCTGGCTTGATACCTTGAGGGGACGTCTGGGCTTCGCGTGGAATCGGTGGCTGGTTTACGGCACCGGCGGCGTCGCCGTGACCGAGGAAAAATTCCTGATCTGCAACGTGGCTGTTGGATGCGCCGGCCAGTCGAAGACCGTGGCTGGATGGGCCGCCGGTGGCGGCGTGGAATACGCATTCGCCGGCAACCTGTCAGCCAAGCTCGAATACCTGCACGCCGATTTCGGAACGCAGTCGTTCACGCGAACGCCGATCGCCAATGGTTTCTATGCCGCGCGCAACATCACTCTGACCAATGACATCGTCCGGGTCGGGGTGAACTACAAGTTCGGCTGGGACGGGCCGCTGATTGCGAAATACTGACGCGATCCGTCATCGACGTGCGCTGCTGCGGCAGCGCCAGCACCTGGCGCGGCCGCTCTTCCCGATGATGCCATCTTGTCCTTCGCGCAGTCGAGGCCGCGCGACAGGTCGGGGGCGGCCTGTCGCCCCGGCGCCTCGGCGTCGGGATTGGCGATGAGGTCGACGTAGGCCAACGCAGGCCACATGGGCGCACCGCGCCCGGCGACAGCCCTGTCACGACCAGAGACCCACCGGGCCGGCCGCCTGTGCGGCGCCGAGAGCGGGAGAGGCCGCGGCGGCGAGCAGCAGCGCGAGGTGAGGGCGGAGAAAACGACGAGCCGTCATGGAACACAGCCGGTGAGGCGTGTTCCACTGGTCGCAATTGGATGTGGATCGGTGCGAGGAAACCGTGCGGCAAGGCATGACTTTTGCTTTGAAAGCACTATAGAGGATCGTCCACGGAATCGCCGCAGGGCACGTCCCGAGTCGCAGGACACCGCGACCGGCGACGGGATTGCAGATCACATCCCCATCACGGATCAGTCGCTTCGCTCCCATGCCTGTCATTTCCAGCCGCAAGCCCTACCGCATCGGCCGTTCCAAGACCGGTCTCGGCCTGTTCGCCACCAAGCCGATCAAGAAAGGCGACGAGATCATCGAGTATTTCGGGCCGCTGCTCGACTCGCGCAACGAGAAGCACGACGCCATCGAGAACAAGTACCTGTTCGAGATCAACGGCCGCTGGACCATCGACGGTTCCGTCCGCCGCAACATCGCGCGCTACATCAACCACGCCTGCCGCCCCAACGCCGAGTCCGACGTGCAGGAGCGCAAGCGCAAGGTGTTCATCCGCGCGATCAAGAACATCCAGGTCGGTGAAGAGATCAACTACGATTACGGCAAGGAATATTTCAAAGAGTTCCTCAAGCCGATCGGCTGCCTGTGCGAGGCCTGCGTGAAGAAGCGCAAGCTCGCCGCCGCCGAGGAGCGCGCCGCGAAGAAGAAGGTCAAGGCCCGCGCCGAGAAGCGTGCGGCGGCGAAGAAGACCAACGGCACCGGCCGCGCCAACGGCCATGCGGTCGCCTCCAAGGTGGTCGGCAAGCGCAAGACCTCGGCATCGGCCAGGAAGCGCGCCAAGGCGAACTGAGCCGTGGCGACGTACCGGGTGTTGGCTCGCCCGGTACTTTTTTCTTCTGACGATCAAATTGTTTCACGCCGCCGCTGCCGCACCTCGCGCATGACCTTGCGAGGACAAACCAGCGTGGCGCGCTGCTCGACCGCGGCGACGTAGGCGACGACGAACGCGCCGGTGTCGCGCACCACCGCATCGGGCATGTGGAGCGCGCCGGCAATGAGGCGCGTCGTGGCCATCACCAGCAGCCGCGTGATCAGGCGGGCCTCGTGGACGACGGCGGGGTGGCGCATGAACGCGCGTCCGGCGTGAAGGGCAAGCGACAGCATGACGGGTCTCCCGAACCTCGGTGCGGCGGGCAGGGGCCCGGCGCTGGGGCTGTGATCTGACGCCGACCATGGCGGATTGCCGCCACCGGTTCGATTACCTGGCAGGTAATGGATCGTGTGCAGGGTGCATGTTAGCGTTCGGCCATGATGACAACCCATGTCGCCCCTTCCAAAACCACCGTTGCGCGCCCTGTCCATGTCGGCGAATACCTGCGCGAATGGCGCCAGCGCCGCCGGCTCAGCCAGCTCGACCTCGCTTCCGAGGCCGAGATCTCCGCCCGCCATCTCAGCTTCATGGAGACCGGCCGCGCCACGCCGTCGCGTGATATGGTGCTGCGCCTCACCGAGCGGCTCGACGTGCCATTGCGCGAGCGCAATGTCATGCTGGTCGCCGCGGGGTTCGCGCCGGCGTACCCGCTACGCTCGCTTGACGATCCGGCGCTGCAGGCGGCGCGCCAGGCGGTCAATCTCGTGCTCAAGGCGCACGAGCCCAATCCGGCGCTCGCGGTCGACCGCCACTGGAATCTCGTCACCGCCAACCGCATGGTGAAGCCGCTGCTCGAAGGCGTGCCGCAGCGCCTGCTCGCCAGCCCGCTCAACGTGCTGCGCCTCAGCTTTCACCCCGAGGGCCTCGCGCCGCGCACGGTCAATCTCGCGGAGTGGTGCGCGCATCTGCTCGAGCGGCTGCAGCGCCAGTGCGAGTCCTCAGCCGATCCGGTGCTGGTGGCGCTCTACGACGAGCTGAAGGGCTACCCGATCCCGGCGCGGCGCACGCCGCATGCGCCGGCGGTGGACAGCGTCGCGGTGCCGTTTCGCATGCGGCTCGGCGACGACGTGCTCAGCTTCTTCTCCACCACCATGGTGTTCGGCACGCCCATCGACATCACGCTGTCGGAGCTCGCGATCGAGACCTTCTTCCCGGCGGATGAGGCCACCGCTGTGCGCATGCGGGAGATCGCGGCGGCGATGTGAAGGGCGAGGGATTGTGATCAGCATTCATTGCCGGGCGCGCTCCCAGGTCGTCGGGTTTCGCGCCGCGGCTTGCCACACCCAATGCGTCATTGCCGGGCTTGACCCGGCAATCCAGCTTGCTCGCAGCGTAATGTGGATTCTTTGAAGCTGGATCACCGGGGCACGGCGCTGCGCGCCGGCCCGGTGATGACGCAGAGAGAAGCCACCCGGCTCCGTCTTGCGGTGGTCGCGCCCCGCCCTCAGGCCCCCGCCACCGCCGGCTTCGGCAGGCGCGCGGGCAGGCAGGCCACCGCGACGAGGATCACGAACGCGGCGCTGGCGAGGATCTTGAACAGGGTGTCGAAGCCCCAGCGCTCGTAGACGATGGAGATCAGCGGCAGCGCGGCGGCGAGCGCGGTGAAGCTGACGACATAGCGTACGCCATAGATGCGGGCGCGGGCTTCGCCGCTCGCCATCTTGCCGATCATGTAGTCGTTGATCGGGATCTGGCCGAACGCGCCGAGCATGAAGCCGACCGCGGTGGCGAGCGCGAAGCCGTCGTGCAACCCCGGCATCAGCGCGAAGAACACGAACTGCAGCGCGGCTGCGCCGAGGAACACGGCGCGCGGGCCAAAACGGTCGAGCAGGTGGCCGACCACGAGCTGCGCCATCGAGGCCACCGCGAACACCGTGAAGGCGAAGGCGCCGACCATGGTGGCGATGTCGGCGCGTGCAGTCAGACCGCTCGCGTTGAGCCAGTCGGCGAATGCCTGCGCCGTGCCCTGCAGCCGCTCGTCGAAGATTTTGGGCAGCGCGAAGGTGGTGGACTGGAACACGATGCTGGATACCGAGGTGGTCAGGAACACGATCACCGAGATCCGCATCAGCAAGGCCTTGTGGTCGGCGGTGTCGATCGCGACCACTGCGGCCGGCGCGGTGACAGGGCGTTTCGCCTGGCGCAGCTCCGGCCAGATCGCGATGGTGTAGAGCGCGCCGACGATGACCGAGACGATGCCCGGCACCACGAAGGCGGCGCGCCAGCCGCCGTGGTCGATGAAGTAGCCGGTGACGAGGGCGGCGCTGGCGACGCCGAGATTGCCCCACACGCCGTTGACGGCGAGACGCATGCCGGTGTTCTTCCAGCGCTGGGTGACGATGGCGAGCCCGACCGGGTGGTAGATCGCGGCGAACACGCCGACCACGAACAGCCCGATGCCGACCTGCAGCGGTGTTGCGGCGAAGGCGGTGGCGATCGACGCAAGCCCGATGCCGACGAAGAACACGCTGATCATGCCCTCGCGGCTCCACTTGTCGGCGAGCCAGCCGGCCGGCAGCGAGAACAGCCCGAACGCGAAGAAGCCGGGCGTGGCGTATTTCAACAGCTCGCCGTAGTTCAGGCCCCATTCCCGCGACAGCGCCAGCGCCGCCACGGTGGCGAAGATCAGCGTGAACAGGTGGTCGAGGAAATGGCCGATGTTGAGGAACAGGAAGTGGATGCGGTCGCGATTCATGGCAGTCCCGTCGGTTGCGTCGGGCGACGATAGGCTTGGCATATCGGCGTTGTCATGCCAATTTTCGTCGGGAATCTGCCAAACCTGACCGAGGGGTCGCCGATGCCGCGCCACATCGCCAAGCCGCCTCCGCTTTCGTCTCCGCCGCCGCTGTCGGCCTCCGTGCCGCCGCGCGCGCGATTGGGCGACAGCAGTGATGCCGACGCCTACCAGTTCGTGCCGCGGCCGCTCGCGGCGATGGCCAAGAGCTTCGCCGACGGCTTCGAGATCCGGCCGCACCGCCATGTCCGCGACCAGCTGGTGTACGCCGTCACCGGCGTGATGCGGGTGCGCACCGCGCAGGAGGCGTGGATCGTGCCGCCGGACCGCGCGGTCTACCTGCCGGCCGACACCGTGCACGCCATCAGCATCCGCGGCCGCGTCGAGATGCGCACGCTGTACATCGCCCGCGACGCGCGCGACGACCTGCCGGCGGCGCCGACGGTGATCGAGGTGTCGGCGCTGCTGCGCGAGCTGGTGCTGGCGCTGATCGAGGAGCCGGTGGTCTATGACGAGACGGGCCGCGGCGGTGCGGTCGCCTATCTCATCCTCGCCGAGATCGCCCGCGCGCGGCGGTTGTCGCTGATGATCCCGATGCCGCGCGATCCGCGGCTGTTGCGGCTGTGCGAGGCGCTGCTTGCCGATCCGGCGCGCCGGACCACGCTCGACGGCTGGGTCGAGACCGCCGGCGCCTCCGTGCGCACGCTGGCGCGGCTGTTCGAGGGCGAGACGGGCCTTAGCTTCGCCGCCTGGCGCCAGCGCGTGCGCTTCCACAACGCCATGGAGGCGATTGTCGCCGGCGCGCCGATCAGCGAGGTCGCGGCCCGCAACGGCTATCGTTCGGCGAGCGCCTTCGCCGCCGCGTTCCGCAAGGTGATGGGGCAGGCGCCATCGTCGCTGCGTCCGGCCGGCGCCTGAAGCGTGCCGGCGGGTTACCCTTCGGGAACCGCATCTTGTGCCCGGCGGAGGACCGGCTTATGTGCCGGACACCGTCGCCCCGTCATCCCTGCCGCCAAGGAGACCGCCCATGACCGCCGCCGCGCCGCATCCCTCGATCACGGTCGATGTCGTCTCCGACGTGGTCTGTCCGTGGTGCTACATCGGCAAGCGCCGGCTCGAGAGCGCGCTTGCCGAACTGCCGGATGTCGACGTGCAGGTGCGCTGGCATCCGTTCTTCCTCAACCCGTGGGTGCCGCGCGAGGGCATCAGCCGCGACGAGTATCTCACCAAGAAGTTCGGCTCGGTCGAGGCCTATGGCCGCATCTCCGGTCGCGTCGTCGAGACGGCGGCGGCCGAGGGCCTCGAATACAAGCCCGGCAGCGTCAAGCGCCAGCCCAACACCATCGACTGCCATCGCCTCATCCACTGGGCGGATGCGTCCGGCAAGGCCGCGGCGATGAAGCAGCGCCTGATGGAGCTGTACTTCCGCGACGGCGGCGATCTCACCGATCCGGAGGTGCTGGTGCAGGCGGCCGCCGATGTCGGCCTCGACGCTGAAGATGTCCGCCGCCGCCTCGCCAGCGACGAGGATGTCGCGCTGATCTCGCAGCAGGCGGAAGCCGCGGCCCGCGCCGGCGTCAGCGGCGTGCCGACCTTCATCCTCGGCGGCAAGTACGGCCTGTCCGGCGCGCAGCCCGCCGACCAGCTCGCCGCCGCCATCCGCCAGGTCGCCGCCGAACTCGCGACGCAGCCGCAGTAACTGCGCTTGCCCCTGTGTTCGTGCGAGGTGTTCGTGTGACGTGTTCGCGCGACGCCGTGGCGCTGTTCGTGCCGTCTCCCGCCGCGCTCACCCCGGCTACGCGTCGAAGTGCCTTTCCCCTCATCCCGAGGAGCCCGCGTGGGCGGGCGTCGCGAAGGATGAAGGCCGCAACGCTTCGGCCTCATGGTTCGCGATGCGCGGCGCTGCCGCGCTCCTCACCATGAGGGGTGAAGGGCGTCTCCCGAGGTGATGTCCGCCATACCGGCGACCATCGTCATGCCGCGCGCACGGTGTCGAGGAAGCCGGCGACCTCGCTCTTGAGGCGGGCGCTTTCGATCGACAGCGCCTGCGCGGCGGTGAGCACGTGCGACGATGCCATGCCGGTCTCCACCGCGCCGTGCTGCACGTCGGTGACGTTGTCGGATACCTGCTGGGTGCCTTGTGCCGCCTGCTGCACGTTGCGGGAGATTTCCTGCGTCGCTGCGCCCTGCTGCTCGATGGCGGCCGCGATGGCCGAGGCGATCTCCGCCATCCGGCCGATGGTGTGGCCAATGTCGCGGATCGCGCCGACGGATTCGCCGGTGGCGGCCTGGATGGCGCCGATCTGCTGGCTGATCTCGCCGGTGGCCTTCGCCGTCTGCTCGGCGAGCTGCTTGACCTCGGAGGCGACCACGGCGAAGCCGCGGCCGGCGTCGCCGGCGCGCGCCGCCTCGATGGTGGCGTTGAGCGCCAGGAGGTTGGTCTGACCGGCGATGGTGTTGATCAGCTCGACGACGTCGCCGATGCGGTTCGCCGCCTGCGCCAGCGCGCCGACGCGGGCGTTGGTGCGCTCGGCCTGCGCCACCGCCTCGCCGGCGATGCGGGCGGAGTCCTGCACCTGGCGGCTGATCTCGCCGACCGACGAGCTCAGCTCCTCGGTCGCGGTCGCCACCGACTGCACGTTGCTGGAGGCGACGTCGGACGCGGCGACCACGGCGGTCGTCAGCTCCTTGGCGCGCGCGGCGGTGCCGGCGAGCGTGCCGGCCGAGTTCTCCAGCTCATGCGCCGCCGCCGATACCGTCTCGACGATCTGGCCGACGCGGGCCTCGAAGTCGCCGGCGAGGCGGCTCATCTCCTGGCGCCGCTGCTGCGCGATGACCTCGTCCTGGCGAATGCGGGTCGCAGCTTCCGTCCGGGCATTGGCTTCGGCGTTGTCGGCGATCACCACCACGGTGCGGGCGAGATCGCCGATCTCGTCGCCGCGGCGCGCGCCGGGAATGGTGAGCGCGGTCTCGCCGGCGGCCATGCGGCCGAGTGCGCGGGTGAGGCGGGTGAGGGGACGGGCGACGCCGACGAAGGCGAATGCGGCGGCGCCGATCATCGCCAGCATCACCACCAGCGACAGCGCGAAGTCGATGCGGCCGGCGCGCTCCGCCTCAGCCTCGGCGGCGTCCTTGGTGTCGCGCGCGCCGCGCTCGGCGAACGCGACCGCGTCGTGCATGATGCCGGTGGCCTGGTCGACCGCGGGGCGGATCTTGAGCATCATCGCGCTCGCCATGTCGTTCTGGCTGGAGACGGTGGTCTGCACCGCTTCGCCATAGGCCGTCAGCGCCGCGCCGAGGGCGTTGAAATCGCCGCTGGCGCTGTCGTCGGCGAGGGCGGTGCGGGCGGCCTTGAGTTCGGCCTCGACCCGCTCGCTCGCCTTGTCCATGACGTCGCGCAGCGAGGAATCGGCGGTCGCCGCATAGTGCCAGGCCGCCTCGCGCAGCGCGCCGAAGGCGACGTCGGCGGCGCCCAGGCGCTCCTCGACCACCGCGCGCTGCAGCGAGCCGGCGAGCGCGGGCGCGGCGCGCAGCGTGTCGAGGCCCTTGGCGAACGTCGCGGCGATCTCGCTGCGCTTGCCGTTGGCGGTGAGGATCCTGGTCTGCAGCTCGGCGAATTCGCGCGCGGCATCGACGTAGTCGGTGGCGGCCTGCTGGATCGCGGCGAGGCGCTGCTTCACGGTGTCGTCGGTCGTCGCCGACAGCGCTTCCTGCAGATGGGTCGACAGCAGCACACGGGCCTGGTCGAGATCGGTGCGCAGCGCCGCGGCTTCCGCCGGCGAACGGGCGATCTGCAGGCTGGCGTTGGCGAGCCGCATGGCGTTGAGGTCGCCGCCGGCCTCGATGACATGCTTGCGGATCTTGTCTTCGACGTTGGCGCGCCGCGTCGCGTCGGCGATTGCACGCTGGGTCAATTGCTGGTTCACCGCCATGCCAGCGCACACGATGATACCGACAAGTGCGGCGGCGCCGAGCTTGTAGCCGATACGGTTGATTGTAATCATGAAAGCCCCTCGGTGCGCATCGCGAAGGGCGGTCGGTCTTGCGCGACTGCGTCACCTTCGCGGATGAAAAACGGCCGGCGCTCCCTCTCGTGCGCCGGCTGCCGCGAAGTGTTCGGCTCTGGCCGTTAAAATTGTCTCACTTTCAGGCGTCGCGCACGCCGACACGCGCGACAATTCGCAGCGAATTGTCGCGTTGTGCCTGTGTGTGCATGTGAGGCGGACTGGCGCGTCGCGGCGTGAGGAGGGCACGCACGCGACGCATGTCGCAGCGCGCGGTTACGCGCCCTTGAGGTAGTAGTTGGCGCGCTTGCCGAGCGCGATGCGGCGGATCACGCGGCGCAGCGATTCGCTGCGGCGGAGCGGCTGCACGAGGCCGACCACGGAGCGGTAGACCGCGAGCTTGACCGCGTCGAGCGCCGGGTGCGCGCCCGGCGGCAGCTGCGGCATGCCGAGGTTGCGCAGCAGCGAATTGCAGAAGTGCAGGTCGTTGTTGCGGCGGACGGCTGCCGTCTTCCAGGTGATCGCGACCGAGATCGAGTAGCTGGAGGCGGTGCGCACCCAGTGCGGCCACTGATACGGCACGAAGCAGCCGTCGCCCTCGAACAGGTGGAATTCGTTGGCCCGCGGCGCGAAGCTGTCGTCGAACTTGAGATTGCGGTGCCTGGTCATCGAGCGCTCGATCTCGTCGTCCGAGACGATGCTGCGATCGTGGTTGTCGTAGATCGTGAAGAACTTCTCGCCATGGATCTGGACGAAGAAGTTGTCCTCGCTGTCGAGGTGGAACGGCGTCGTCGAGTATGGTGACGACACGAACAGGAAGCCCTCGACCTGCTCGAAGCCGGCGTCCTGCAGGCTGTTGAAGCCGCGGGCGCGGGCAACCGACAGCAGCGTGTCCTCGAGCAGCGCGCGATACTGCGGCGCGGTCTCGATGCGCTTGAGCACCATCCAGGCGCCGGCGGTCTCGATGCGGTTGACGACCTCGACGGGATCGAGCGGCACCAGCTTCACGGTGTCCGGATCCTGGCTGATCGCGGCGTCGCCGGAGTTGTACTCGATGAGGTCGCGCGGCAGGCTGGCGGCGAGATGGGCGATCGCCGGCAGCGTCAGCAGCGGATGGCTGGCGAGCTGATGGCGGATGGCGAACGGCTTCAGCGGAAAGTCGAGCCGCAGCGCGTTGTGGGCGGCGCTGATGACCGGAGACAGCGGCGACGTGGCATTCATTGTTGACGCTCCTTGATCGCTCTGAGGATGTGGACGAGACGGCGGGCCGGCGTGCGGGCGGCCTCGCGCAGGCGCAGCGCGGCATGGATCGCCGCGGGAACGGGGTCGTTGCGTTTGAGCGGGATCAGCACGTCGCCGATGGCGAGGCGGGCGCTCCAGATCGGATCGATCATCGGGTGATCGGGCATCGCGGTGGAATCCGCATCGACGATTGCGCCGTCGGCGCACAGGTGGCGCGTGAGGTCGAGCGCGAGCTGGACCCCGGGCGAGACCTTGGCGAAGCGCTCGTCGATGCCGATCTTGAACCAGAAGGCGCGGCCGAGATGGCGCAGCACCACGCCGGCCGCGACCGGCGTGTCGCCGGCCTTGAGCGTGATGATCTCGCAGGCGCCGCGCGCGGCGAGAGCTGCGGTCGCCGTGCGCATGAAGTGGACGTCGCCGTCGTGCTGGGCGAGTGCGGTGCCGCGCTGCGCCTTCCACCCGCGTGCTTCCAGCGCGAGGAAGGTGTCGAGCGCGGCGCCGATGTCGTCGGGGCGCGACGCGACCTGGACGGCGACCTCGCCGTGCTCGGTGAGGCGGTGGCGCAGCCGGCGCAGGTTCTTGAGCTTCTTGGCGCTGAGGCCTTCGCCGAGCCGCTCGTCGGCGTCGCCGCTGGCGTCGAGCGCAGCGCGCCGCCAGGCCTGCAGCACGCGCAGCTGCAGGCCCTGCGGTGCAAGCACGCGGGCGAAGGCGGCGAGCGCCGGCCCTTCCAGCGGCACTTCGCGCAGGATCAGTGCATGCTGGCCGGCGTCCAGCGCCTGGCGCATCAGCCGGCGCGCGGCGTCCTCGGCCGCGTCGCGGTCGAGCAGCGGCGTGCCGAGCGCGCCATAGGGATCGGCGCTGACGAGCGCGGGCAGTGGAATCCGGTAGGCGCGCCAGGCGGAGATCACGGGCAGCAGGCCGATCAGCCGGGCGGCTCCGGTCGCCGTGTCCGCGCCGCCCCAGGCGGTCAGTGCGGAGGCGTCGCCGCGTCCGCGGGCGAAGGTGTTCACCGCCGCTTCCCAGTCGGGCAGGTAGTAGCCGTTCGGCTCGATCGCGGCGTCGGCGAGGCGCTGCCAGGGCTCGGCAGCGATGTCGGCGAGCGGCACGATGCGGTCGAGGCGTGGCGGCGTCGCGCGCAGCTGCGGCGTGCCTTTCGCCAGATAGGTGGGCGTTCGCGCCGGCCCGCGGTTGCCCGGCAGGCCGGCGATGTCGCGCTGCGCGCCGGTTCGCTGCGTCATGTCGGTAATGTCGATCACGCTGTCCATCCCATGCGGCCGCGTTTCCCCGCGCGGCGCGTCATCCCCTGCGATGGCACCAACCTTAGGTGGCAGATCGAAAAATTAGGTGCGTGAAGCGCATCAAATTGCGGGGGCGGTCTTCACGCTTTTTTCACCATGATGCCGGGCGATGTAAATTGAGCGGCTTTGGCAACGATTTGCTCAGGTTTGACAGGCAACATTCTACCTGATGGCCGAGTTGCGCCGCGTCGAGGCTGTTCAACAGTGATGGCCCGCGATCAAACGCCGCAACCGCGGCGCGCCGGGGGCCGGTTCGGGAAGAGAGCACGGTATGCAGAACGCCCGTGAACGCGTCCGGATGAGCGACGACGAGATTGTCGCGTATTTTGCCCGGCACGGCTATCGCGTGACCGTGGACCAGATCGCCTTCACCAGCGAGTCGATGGATGACTTCCGCGATGCCCGCAGCGGGACATGGTGGAAGGCCGGCAAGATGCGCCTGAACGAGCCGGGGCTGCTCCGCATCGAGGATGCACAGCCGCGCCCCGACCAGCGCACCCGCGACATCATCGTGGTGAGCTTCGGGGCGGCCCGCGCAGTGATGGGGGTGGACGTCAAGCCCGGCGCGCCGCCGCTGCGGCCGGGCGATGCCACCTGTCGCTATGCTCCGACGATGGAATGGTTGGCGCCCGCGGCCAAGGTGGTTGCGGCGGCGTCCGGCAAGGTCGCAAAGCGCGCCTGATCGCGCGCTCGGGGATCGATGCGCTCTAGTCGAACGCGACGCCGATCCGCCGTTCCTTGCGCCAGACGATGTGGCAGGGTTTGGTGCTACGGTCGCCGTCGAACACCAGCGTGAACTGCTCGGGAATGCCGAGCGGCGAGGCCACTTCGAGCGCGGCCCCGGTCGCGGACAGGTTGCGCACGGTGCAGCTGATGCCAGCCGCGCCGTTGAACGAGATGGTGCCGGCCTTGAGAACCCGCTGTCGTGGGCTGACGCGATGCTCGTCCATGGTCTCGACCCGACATTCCCCCGGTGGTTGGCGCCGATTGGCTTCTCCGCGCACGCAACCCAACCGTGCGCTACGCTAGAGCGGCACCGTTAATCTTTCGTGGAAAAATCGGGAACAGATTGCGGCTCGAACGCCGCAGGTCTCACCGCATCTTGTCCCAGGGGTCCTGCTTCTTGCCGGACGTCGGAATGCGCTCCAGCGCATCCTTGTAGGCCCTCTCGTCCTCCTTGGCCTTGCGGGCTGCGGCACGGCTCTGCGCTTCGGTCGGCGGGGCCGGACCATCGCCGCCTTTCACAGGGGCTGCGACCGCCGGCGCCGCCAGCGCCAGGATCGAGAGGGCGATCAAAACCCGTTTCATGCCAGTCTCCTCGTCTGGGCCAGGATGTCACCCTGGGCCGGCCGCCACGGTCAGCGGTGCCCCCAAGGCACACGCGACAATTATGGCGGCGGTGTGATATCGCGCGGGGACCCTCGTGTGGAGGATCGTTCGCTTCAGTATCGCCGCCAGTCCATCAAGCGAATGATGCGAATGTCAGAGCCGGGACACTAGCGGGCCGGGCGGGGTTTGGGGAGGGGCACCGGCCGGTTTTGCGTCACCCCCGGATGCGGCCTGGGCTGGTTTCCTCCCGCCCTGCGATTGGGTAGTTTGCGCCGGGCGCGAATGACAGCACGGGAGATGACGCGTGAAGATGTTTCGTATGGCGATGATGGCGGTCCTGCTGGCAGGGCCCGCCGCCGCCCAGAGCCTTGGCACCAGCATCATTCCGGAGACGCCGTCGAAAACGCCGGACCAGATCGAGCGGGAGCGGGCGCTGGAGCGCGACTACAAGGAATCACTGAAGAAGATTCCGGACGGCAGGGCGAGCTCCGATCCCTGGAGCACGGTGCGCAGCGTGGACAGCGCCAAGCCGGCAGCCGTCAAGCCGCTTGCCGAGCCCAAGGCCCCCAAAGCTTCCAAGGCCCCCAAAGCTCCCAAGACCACCCAGGCGAAACCTGCGGCCAGCCCGCAGTGAACGGCGCGATCGCGCTGCCAGGCGGTCAGCGGCTCGTGCGCACCAGCATGAGGTCGATCCGCCCGCCGGGCGGCAGCGGGTTGCGGGTGTCGGTGATGAACAGCAGCTGGCCGCGGCTCTCGATCCGGGCCTGCACGGCATACTCCGCATGGCCGTCGGGGCTGCGGTCGGCCGGGTAGCGCAGCACGAACGGGATCGGCGGCTGGCGACCGCGGGTGACGATGCGGGTGCGGGCGATCCGCCGCGCCGGCGCGTCCTGCCGTGCCACGTCGACGAGACTGACCTCCACCACGGCGTCGCGCGGCAGCGCCATCCGCTCACGGTAGCTGATCGTGCCGGTCAGCCGCCCGGCCCGCAGCAGGCTCTCCGCCTCGGCCGGGACCGCGGCGGTCGCCGTGGCGCAGGCCAGCAGCAGCATGAGAAAGGCTCGGCGAAACGTCATCGGCGCTCCCTGTCGTCGAGGCCCGCGACGACCGGACAGAAGCGCGCCGCGACAAGGCACCGTTCCATCGCGGCGAGGCGCAATCAAGGCCGCGGCCGCGCCGAAACGACGCGGCCACGGTCGGTCGATGTCAAAGAAATCCCTCAGGCGAGCGGCTTGATCACGGCGTTCTCGGCCAGGCGGCTGTGGGCCGCGACGCGGCGGATCAGGTCGAGGGCCGTGCGCCGGTCGGCGCGCTGGCGGATGGTCTGAAACAGCGCGAGCAGTTCCAGACCTTCCTCGGCATTGAACGCATCGGTGTCCCCGGCTGCGCCCGCATCAGGATCGACGTACGCACCTCCGTTGTAGTTCCCCCAGTTCATGACTTTCCCCACTTCGTTGTGGCCTCGCGCAGCCGGGCGGCTGGCGAGTGTGTCGTTCAAAAACCAGCGACGGACCCGGGGTGTGCCGGGCCTCAGGCAAAGACGCGAGCAAATGATGACGTAATGAAGTCACGGAGCTTGTCAGGCCGTCGGGAATAGCCGTCACGCCGCCTGCAGGGACGGGGACGTCCGACAGCAGCGTGATCCTAAAATATCACATCGATTCTCAGAAGCCCGGATTCTCACAAGCCCGTTGTGCCAGGTCGCCGCGGCGATCGCAGGGCACAAGGCCACCGCCCGGTGCGATCCCGGCGCGCGGTGCCGACCTGCGGGCACTGTCGATCAATCCCGCGTCCGTGGGCTGGATCTGACATTCGCTTGGCGGACGCGCGGTGTTTGTGAAGCGGGCGCTGGTGAAGCGAATGTCAGAGCCACCGCACTGACGGCGCGGCTCAGCGGACGACGTCGCGCGCCTTGCCGCCGCCGGCAAGCCCGCCGCGCACGCTGTGCAGCCGAACGCCGTTGTCGGGCGTGACGTCTGCGGTCGGCGCGAGCGCGGTGAGCTGATCCTTGGACGCCTGCAGGCTTGCCATGTCGAGGATATGCGCCAGCAGCGTCAGGTTGGCTTTTTCAGCGAGCCGTTTCATTTCCAGGCAAGCTGGCCCGATATGGGCGGCGACCGCAAATGGGCTGTTCATGGATAAGTTCTCCCAGGCCCTCCGGTGTTGCTATCGGACTTGGGAATGCAGTGAGTCGCAACAGAAAAAGGTCGGATACCGGACATTCCGCCGGATCACGCGCGCACGTTTCTGTCATGGAATAGATCGCGCCGGCCGGCGTTTTATCTCGCTTGGGGCCGCGCGGTCGTCGGAGGCGTTACTGCAGGCGTTCCTTGCCGGCGCCGAGCTGCTCGGCGATCACGATCAGGGCTTCGCGCACCAGCGGATTGTCGACATTGTGGAAGGCCCTGACGAGGCGCAGCGCTTCAGCCGTGCGGGCGGCCTCCTCGTTCCGAGCCTTGGTGTCGTCGTGCTCTGGCGCCATTCCTGTCTATCCTCAAGCCGGCGGAAACGAAGTCCGGTCGATCATGTTTTGCGACCGCTGCAATGCAACGGTTCGTCGTTACCTCTGTGCCCCTTCCATGGCACAACGGCAACGGGCGGTGAAGTTGGAACACGAACGATGCGGCTTTTGTTCCCCGATTTGCGCGGCGTCGCTCAACCACGTGGCGCAGCCGCAGACGGCGCTCGCCTCACGGTATGGGACGCTGGAGGTTGTCGGGGCGGATGAACGGCGGCGTCACGCCAGCCGTGCCGGGCCCTGCGCACGGGGCAGGGCGGCCGGCGCCCGGGTCCCGATCTTCATCTCATAGAGCTGACGCGGCAGCGGCACGGCGAACAGGGGATCGGTGTCGTCGGCCACGACAATGCAGCCGCCGCGTTCGCCGCCGGATGCGAGCTCGAGCGCGAGCCGCCGCGCATGGCAGCGGGCGAGCTCGATGTCGCGCAGGTCCTCGCCTTCCTCGTCCTTGAAAAGAGAGCCGTCCTTGAAGTGGAAGAAATAACGAGGCATGGGGCCCCCACAACGACACGAACCCTGACGAACCATGGTCTCACAGGCCGGTTCGGCCGCATTGATCTGGATCAAGTGTCGGCCAATGGCGGTGCAATCGTTTGCCTGTCGATTGTGGCCACGGGGAGGCGCGGCGGAGTCTTGCCGTCCGCGGACACGCGTATCCGGCTGGCGATGATGGTGCGGGGCATCGGCACGTCTCCTTAAAAAATCTCTTGGGGAGGCAACAAGCCGGGCCCGATGAAATGATCTGAAACAACAGCGGCGCGCTCTGAAAAGCACGCGAGCGCCCGAGCGGGATCGAGCCGAGGAGGGCTGGGCGTCGATTCGGCGCCCTGCGTGCCTTGTGCTGCGGCGCGGACCTGCTAGCCTGTTGTCATTCCTGATGGGGATGGGGTTCCCCCGACAACCGCCATGGTGGCTGATAACTCCTGCCGTTGCGCGACCAGCGCAGGAAGGAGCATGAGGAAATGGAACCGCAATTCATTCTGGCAGTGGCGGCCGGCGGTGCGCTCGGATCGGTGGCGCGCTATGTCGTCGGCGTCATGTCGGGCCGGCTGCTCGGCAGCGCGTTTCCCTGGGGCACGCTGTTCATCAACGTCACCGGCTCGTTCCTGATCGGCGCCTTCGTCGGCCTGTTCGCCACCAAGTGGGATCTGTCGCAGACCATGCGGATCTTCCTCACCGTCGGCATCTGCGGCGGCTACACCACCTTCTCGACCTTCTCGCTCGACGCCTTCGTCCTGATCGAGCGCGGGCAGGGCATGGCCTCGCTCGCCTACATGCTGGCGTCGGTGGTGCTGTCGATCGGGGCGCTGGTCGCGGCCATGCATCTGATCCGGGCGCTGCCGTAGCGACATCGCCGGCCGCACGGCCGTTATTTCCTGTCGTCTCCCAACAGCCTGCCGTTCTCACTGTTGATGAAGTGAATGTTGGTGCAGGCGGCGCACGCGACGGAGACGTAGGACGCCGGCCGCGCGTCATCCGGCGGCTTGTCCAGCCAGTGCTGCACCTTCAGGCCGGTGTCCGGGCATTGGAAGACGATGTGATGTCCCATGGACCAGACTATCCCGCCGCGGGCGAGGGGCGAAAACTACGGATGTTTCCGTAACGCCGGAAACATCTGCGGGCTTGAGAACGCCAGGGGCCGTGAGGGAAGGGGCGGCGCCTCCCCTGGGGGGCAAAATATATTCACGGACGATGTCTTGTTCCGTGCGGCGGCGCCATCATCTGTGCGGTCCGCAGAGTGGCGTAAGGACAGGCCGGCCGGATCCTCCGTTCGTGCCCGTGCCTGGGACGCCCGGGTGGCAAGACCATGTCAGATATCCGCTATCGCGTTCTCAGGACCATCAGTTTCATGGGCATCCTGAATTTTCTGGTCTTTGTCGTCATTGCCATCGCGATCGGCGGCGATGCCGTCAACGGCAGGATCGTCGACGGGCATTTCTATGTCGCGAACCACGGGCGCCTGACCGAGGTCAGCCAAGCCGTCTACACCTACAGCCTGTGGCACGTCCGCAGCATCTTCGTCACGCACCCGCTGGCCATCCTGACGGGGTATCTGGCGCAACGAGAACGCCGATAGGCGGCCTCAGCGAAGTGCCATAAAGGCCAGGAATGGAAGGCCTGTTGCAGCGAGGCCCATCAGAAGCAGGAGAGGTGGCCAGACGGAGACATCACCGGAAATCGGCAAAAGAACATATTGCGAACAAAGAACAGATAGAGTACATTCCTTTCATCGTTGAAGCCGATCCGAATCCCCGCCGCCGTTGATTGTCCACCCGGCGAATCCCGTTCATAAGGAGCGCGACCGATGTCTCAGCCCGCTTTGCGTATCGTTGAAGGAACTTCCATGGACAAATCCAAGGCTTTGAGCGCGGCGCTGTCCCAGATCGAACGTCAGTTCGGCAAGGGATCGGTGATGAAGCTCGGCAAGAGCGACAAGTCGATGGACATCGAGACGATCTCCTCGGGATCGCTCGGCCTCGACATCGCGCTCGGCGTCGGTGGCCTGCCGAAGGGCCGCATCGTTGAAATCTACGGACCGGAATCGTCGGGCAAGACCACGCTGGCGCTGCACTGCGTCGCGGAGGCCCAGAAGAAGGGCGGCATCTGCGCCTTCATCGATGCCGAGCACGCGCTCGACCCGGTCTATGCCCGCAAGCTCGGCGTCAATGTCGATGAACTCCTGATCTCGCAGCCGGACCATGGCGAGCAGGCGCTGGAAATCGCCGACACGCTGGTGCGCTCCGGCGCGGTCGACGTGCTGATCATCGACTCGGTCGCCGCGCTGGTGCCGCGCGCCGAACTCGAGGGCGAGATGGGCGAAGCGCTGCCGGGCCTGCAGGCGCGGTTGATGAGCCAGGCGCTGCGCAAGCTGACGGCGTCCATCAACAAGTCCAACACGATGGTGATCTTCATCAACCAGATCCGCATGAAGATCGGTGTGATGTACGGCTCGCCCGAGACCACCACCGGCGGCAACGCGCTGAAGTTCTACGCCTCCGTCCGCCTCGACATCCGCCGCATCGGCGCGATCAAGGAGCGCGACGAAGTCGTCGGCAACACCACCCGCGTCAAGGTGGTGAAGAACAAGCTGGCGCCGCCGTTCAAGCAGGTCGAGTTCGACATCATGTACGGCGAGGGCGTGTCCAAGATGGGCGAGATCCTCGATCTCGGCGTCAAGGCCGGCATTGTCGAGAAGTCGGGCGCCTGGTTCTCCTACGACAGCCAGCGCCTCGGCCAGGGTCGCGAGAACGCCAAGACGTTCCTCAAGGGCAATCCCGACATCACCGCCAAGATCGAGATGTCGATCCGCCAGAACTCGGGCCTGATCGCCGAGCAGATCCTCGCCGGCACGCCGGAGCGCGACGCCGACGGCGAGGAGCCGGCGGAAGAGTAAGGGCTTTCGTCCGGGCGGCACGGGAGCCACGCGCTTCGCCCGACAGCCGCTTCGCGGGGCAACCGCGGGGGTGGAATCCGGCTGGCGGACAAACGCCGCGCCCGACGCGATCGGGCGTGCGGCTCAGGACCGGGTCGTCAGGACCTTTGGAGCTTGAGTTGACCTGAAGACTTGAGTTTCGAACACACGGGCGCTGCGGACATTGAGTTGCCGATGTCTTCAGCGCCCGCTGTCGTTTGTCTGCGGCGTTGCTGGTCGCAGATGAGATTTGTTGTTGAACTCGTCACGGCCGGCCAACGCGATCCGTCGAAGGCGGATCGCGTTGGCCGGGCATGACGGAGAAAAGCAGACAATCTGCGTGCTTCAACAAAGGCTCAGGAATGAGGGGGCGTCTTGCCCAAGAGATCGTCTATCCAGAAGTAAAAGGCCGCGCTTGAAGCACGGCCTTTAGTCGTTATTGACGTCTGCGTACTGGCGCTGCCGCCGCCTTACTCCGCCGCCTCCGCGTAATCCGACATCGGCGGGCACGAGCAGACGAGGTTGCGGTCGCCGTAGACGTTGTCGACGCGGCCGACCGGCGACCAGTACTTGTCCTGGCGCGCCGAGCCCGCGGGGAAGCAGCCTTCCGTGCGGCTGTAAGACCGGTTCCAGTTGTCGTCGGCGATGTCATGCACCGTGTGCGGCGCATGGCGTAAAGGCGACGCCTCGATCTTGAAGCGGCCGTTCTCGACCTCCGCGATCTCGTGGCGGATCGCGATCATGGCGTCGCAGAAGCGGTCGAGCTCGGCTTTCGATTCCGATTCCGTCGGCTCGATCATCAGCGTGCCCGGCACCGGGAAGCTCATGGTCGGCGCGTGGAAGCCGTAGTCGATCAGCCGCTTGGCGATGTCGTCGACGGTGACGCCGCTGGTCGCCTTGAGCGGGCGGGGATCGACGATGCACTCATGCGCGACCCGGCCGCGGATGTTGCGGTAGAGCACCGGGAAGTGCGGCTCCAGCCGCTTGGCGATGTAGTTGGCGTTGAGCACCGCGACCTCGGTCGCGCGCTTGAGGCCCTCGCCGCCCATCATCAGCATGTAGATGTAGGAGATGACGAGGATCGACGCCGAGCCCCACGGCGCCGCCGCCACCGGGCCGACCGGCGCGCTGCCGCCATCGATGGCCGGATGGCCGGGCAGGAACGGCTTCAGGTGCGCCTTGACGCCGATCGGACCCATGCCGGGGCCGCCGCCGCCATGGGGGATGCAGAACGTCTTGTGCAGGTTGAGATGGCTGACGTCGGCGCCGTAGTCGCCGGGGCGGGCGAGGCCGACCTGGGCGTTCATGTTGGCGCCGTCGAGATAGACCTGGCCGCCATGGGCATGGACGATGTCGCAGATCTCGCGGATGTGCTCCTCGAACACGCCATGGGTCGAGGGATAGGTGATCATGACGGCCGCGAGCTTGTCGGCGTGCTGCTTCGCCTTGCGCGCGAGGTCCTCGACGTCGACGTCGCCGCGGGCGTCGCAGTTCACCACCACCACGTCCATGCCGACCATGCTGGCGGATGCCGGATTGGTGCCGTGGGCCGAGGAGGGGATCAGGCACACCGTGCGATGGGCGTCGCCGCGCGCGGCGTGGTAGGCGCGGATCGCGAGGAGGCCGGCGTACTCGCCCTGCGCGCCGGAGTTCGGCTGCAGCGAGATCGCGTCATAGCCGGTGACTTCGACGAGCCAGCGCTCGAGCTGGTCGAACATGGCGTGATAGCCCGCCGCCTGCTCGCGCGGCGCGAACGGGTGCAGCGCGCCGAACGCCGGCCAGGTCACCGGGATCATCTCGGTGGTGGCGTTGAGCTTCATGGTGCACGAGCCCAGCGGGATCATCGCGCGGTCGAGCGCGAGGTCGCGGTCCGACAGCTTGCGCATGTAGCGCAGGAGTTCGGTCTCCGAGCGGTGGGCGTGGAACACCGGATGGGTGAGATAGGCGCTGGTGCGCTTGAGGTCCGCCGGCAGCGCGTCGGCCGCGTCCGCTTCGACCTCGGCATAACGCAAGGTGCCGCCGAAGCTGCGCCACACCCGCTCGACGATCTCAGGCGTCGTGGTCTCGTCGAGCGCAATGCTCACCGTGGTGTCGTCGAGCCGCAGGTTGATCTTTTCATGCGCGGCGTGGGAGATCACCTGGGCGCGCTCGCCGTTGACCTTGACCGTCACCGTGTCGAAGTAGTGCTGTGACAGCGGCGCGTAGCCGAGCTTTTTCAGGCCAGCCGCCAGCACGGCGGTGCGGCGGTGCACTGTGCGGGCGATGTGCGCGAGACCCTCGGGGCCGTGATAGACCGCGTACATCGAGGCAATCACGGCCAGCAGCACCTGCGCGGTGCAGATGTTGGACGTCGCCTTCTCGCGGCGGATGTGCTGCTCGCGGGTCTGCAGCGCGAGGCGATAGGCCGGCGCGCCGCGCGAATCGATCGACAGGCCGACGATGCGGCCGGGCAGAGAGCGCTTGAGCGCGTCACGCACCGCCATGTAGGCGGCATGCGGGCCGCCATAGCCCATCGGCACGCCGAAGCGCTGGGTCGAACCGACGGCGATGTCGGCGCCGAGATCGCCGGGCGAGGCCAGCAGCGTCAGCGCCAGCGGATCGGCGGCGATGATGGCGAGCGCGCCCCTGGTCTTCAGTGCGGCGATCGCCGGGCGCAGGTCGCGCACCGCACCATGCGTGCCCGGATATTGCAGCAGGCCGCCGAACACCTCGGCGCCGGCGAGATCGCGCAGCGGATCGCCGGTGATCACGCGCCAGCCCAGCGGTTCGGCGCGCTGGCGCAGCACGGCCAGCGTCTGCGGATGCACCTCATGGTCGACGAAGAAGGTGTTGCTGCCCCCCTGCGCCGAGCGGTGCGCCAGCGCCATCGCTTCCGCCGCGGCGGTGCCCTCGTCGAGCAGCGAGGCGTTGGCGACATCGAGGCCGGTGAGGTCGCACACCATGGTCTGGAAGTTGAACAGTGCTTCCAGACGGCCCTGGCTGATCTCGGGCTGGTAGGGCGTATACGCCGTGTACCAGGCCGGATTCTCCAGGATGTTGCGCTGGATCACCGCCGGCATCAGCGTGCCGGAGTAGCCTTGGCCGATCAGCGAGGTGACGATGCTGTTGCGCTCGGCGAGCGCGCTCATGTGGGCCAGCGCCTCGCTCTCGCTCAGCGCGGTGCCGAGGTCGAGCGGGGCGGTCTGGCGGATCGACGCCGGCAGCGTCTCGTCCATCAGCGCGGTCAGGCTTTTGGCGCCGACCGTGTCCAGCATGGCGTCGATGTCGCGCGGCGCCGGGCCGATGTGGCGGCGCACGAAGGTGGTCGCGGCCTCGTTCGGCGGCAGGTTCGATCCGGCGCGGCCCGTCGTCGGGGCGGCGGAGGCGGCGGGTCCTTGGCGCGGCGTGGTCATGGCGGTCTCTCTGGCTTCGGCGTGCGGCGGCAGTCGGGGCGTCAGGCCGTGTGGGCCTTGTAGGCGGCTTCGTCCATCAGGCCGGCGAGCTCGCTCTGGTCGGCAATTCTGATCTTGAAGAACCAGGCGCCATCAGCGGGATCGGTGTTGACCAGCGCCGGGTCGGCGGCCAGCGCGTCGTTGATCGCGACGATCTCGCCGGTCAGCGGCGCATAGACGTCGGACGCGGCCTTGACCGATTCGACGACGGCGGCGGCTTCCGCCTTCTTGAGCTGGCGGCCGACCTTGGGCAGCTCGACGAACACGACGTCGCCGAGCTGGGTCTGGGCGTAGTCGGTGATGCCGACGGTGGCGACGTCGCCGTCGATCTTCAGCCACTCATGGTCGGCGGTGAACAGCGTGGTCATGACCAAATTCCTCTCTCGGTCGTCAAATTCAGCGCAAAAGTCAGCGTTTGTAGGCGTGGGGCACGAACGGCATCGGCGCGACGCGCAGCGGCAGGCGCTGCTCGCGCACCTCGGCGAACAGCTGCGTGCCGGTCTCGGCATAGGCGGCGGGCACATAGCCCATCGCGACCGGCGCGATCCGGCTGGGACCAAAGCCGCCGGAGGTGACAAGGCCGGCCTGCGCCGGATCGTCGGCATGGACGAACAATGCAGCGGGGCCGCGCACCGGTGCGCGCCCCTCGGCGAGCAGGCCGACGCGGCGGCGCGGCGCGCCCTGGGCGAGCTGGCGCAGGATGATGTCGGCGCCGGGAAAGCCGCCGGCGCGGGCACCGCCCGTGCGGCGCGCCTTCTGGATCGACCATTCCAGCGCGGCCTCGACCGGCGTCGTGACGATGTCGATGTCGGGGCCGTAGAGGCACAGGCCGGCCTCGAGCCGCAGGCTGTCGCGGGCCCCGAGGCCGATGGGCTGCACCGCCTCGGGCGCCAGCAGTTTTTCGGCGAGCGCGGCGGCCTCGGCCGCCGGCACGGAAATCTCGTAGCCGTCCTCGCCGGTATAGCCGGAGCGGGACACGATGCAGGGAATGCCCATCACCTGATGCGGGCCGCAGTCCATGAAGCGCATGGCGGCGGTGGTCGGCGACAGCGTCGCCAGGACCTCGGCCGCCTTCGGACCCTGCAGGGCGATCAGCGCGCGATCGTCCAGCACCTCGATGTCGCAGGCGTCCGCAAGATGCGCCCGCAGATGGGCCTCGTCGTCGGCCTTGCAGGCGGCGTTGACCACCAGGAACAGGTGATCGCCGGCGTTCGACACCATGAGGTCGTCGAGGATGCCGCCGCGGTCGTTGGTGAACTGGGCGTAGCGCTGCCGCCCGGCGGGGAGGCCGAGGATGTCCTGCGGCACCAGCCGCTCCAGCGCCAGCGCGGCGTCTTCGATCCGGCCGGACTTCGGCCGCAGCCGGATCTGGCCCATGTGGGAGACGTCGAACAGCCCGGCGCTTGCGCGGGTGTGAAGGTGCTCCTTGAGCACGCCGAGGGGGTATTGCACCGGCATGTCGTAGCCGGCGAACGGAACCATCTTGCCGCCCAGGGACAGGTGCAGCGCGTGCAGCGGGGTGCGTTTCAGCGGGGCGGGGGCGAGAACGGACGCAGACATCGGGCGGACTCCTGGCGACCGGGGACCATCCCCCTGACATCGTCGAAGCCCCATCTGTCGCTGTGCCTGAGAGTATTATCCCGTCGGCGGACGCCTTTCCGGGGTCAGCCGGCCGCGTCGCTTTCCAGATGTCGTTCCATCACGCGGTCCTTTTGCCTGAGAGTTTCCGGGGCGGTTGCTCCTTCGGCGCCGGCCCTTTGGAGGCCGGTCTCTCCCGACGTGATGATCGTCTGGCGCGGAGAGAACACGCCCCGGGCAGGCCTGTCAACGCGCGGCGGGGGCCTATCAACGGTTCTTGTGGGGGAGGGGTAAGCCTTTGACGGGTGCGCCGAATTCATGCCCCGGAAATGCCCGTTTTCTGGACAGGGAAGCCCGCGGCCGGTAAAAGCGGGCGGGACAAGAGGAGCCTGCCGCGCCATACTCGCGGCCGGTTTCCCCACAGGGGGCGATTCCGGCGCGGCGGCCTGCCGCCGGCGCGGCTTCGCCCTGATCAGCAAACTTGAGCGCATTCAGCGCGGATGTTCAGGTATCCGGGACGCTGAACGGCCCGGACGGTGCGATTGGACGGATATGAGCGGCGTTAACGAGATCAGGTCTGCGTTCCTCAACTACTTCGCGAAGAACGGCCACGAGGTGGTGTCATCGTCGCCGCTGGTGCCCCGCAACGATCCGACGTTGATGTTCACCAACGCCGGCATGGTGCAGTTCAAGAACGTCTTCACGGGCCTCGAAAAGCGATCCTACCAGCGCGCCACCACCTCGCAGAAATGCGTGCGCGCCGGCGGCAAGCACAACGACCTCGACAATGTCGGCTACACCGCGCGCCATCACACCTTCTTCGAGATGCTCGGCAACTTCTCGTTCGGCGACTACTTCAAGGATCGCGCCATCGAGCTCGCCTGGAACCTGATCACCAAGGAATACGGGCTGCCGAAAGACCGCCTGATGGTGACGGTGTATTCCGAGGACGACGAGGCGTTCGGCCTGTGGAAGAAGATCGCCGGCCTGCCGGAATCCAAGATCATCCGCATCCCGACCTCCGACAACTTCTGGCAGATGGGCGACACCGGCCCGTGCGGCCCGTGCTCGGAGATCTTCTACGACCACGGCGAGCACATCTTCGGCGGCCCGCCCGGCTCGGCCGACCAGGACGGTGACCGCTTCATCGAGATCTGGAACCTGGTGTTCATGCAGTTCGAGCAGGTCGCGAGCGGCGTGCGCAATGCGCTGCCAAAGCCCTCGATCGACACCGGCATGGGCCTGGAGCGCATCGCCGCGGTGCTGCAGGGCAAGCACGACAACTACGACATCGATCTCTTCGCCTCGCTGATCCGCGCCATCTCGGAGCTGACCGGCGCCGACGCCGACGGTCCGCAGAAGGCGTCGCTGCGCGTCATCGCCGACCATCTGCGCGCATCGTCCTTCCTGATCGCCGACGGCGTGCTGCCGTCGAACGAGGGCCGCGGCTATGTGCTGCGCCGGATCATGCGCCGCGCCATGCGCCATGCCCAGCTGCTCGGCGCGCGCGACCCGCTGATGTACCGCCTGGTGTGGGCGCTGGTGCGCGAGATGGGCCAGGCCTATCCGGAGCTGGTGCGCGCCGAGGCGCTGATCGAGGAGACGCTGCGCCTCGAAGAGACGCGCTTCCGCAAGACGCTGGAGCGGGGACTGTCGATCCTCGACGAGGAGAGCCGGTCGCTCACCTCCGGCGACCGCCTCAAGGGCGACACCGCGTTCACGCTGTACGACACCTACGGCTTCCCGCTCGACCTGACGCAGGACGCGCTGCGTGCCCGCGGCATCGATGTCGACGTCGACGGCTTCAATGCCGCGATGGAGAAGCAGCGCGAGAAGGCCCGCGCGTCGTGGGCGGGCTCCGGCGACACCGCGTCGGAGGCGATCTGGTTTCCGCTGCGCGAGCGTCTCGGGGCCACCGAATTCCTCGGCTACGAGACCGAGAGCGCCGAGGGCGTGGTCTCGGCGCTGGTCAAGGACGGCAAGGAGACCGACAGCCTCAAGGCCGGCGACAGCGGCGTCGTCATCCTCAACCAGACGCCGTTCTACGGCGAGTCCGGTGGCCAGGTCGGCGATACCGGTGTGCTGACGGCGGAGGGCGTGCGCTTCCGCGTCACCGAGACCCAGAAGAAGGCGGGCGACCTGTTCGTGCATCTCGGCACCGTCGAGCTCGGAACACTCAAGGTCGGCGTGCCCTTGGCGCTCGAGGTCGACCACAGCCGCCGCACCTCCATCCGCGCCAATCACTCGGCGACCCACCTGCTGCACGAGGCGCTGCGCCAGGTGCTCGGCGACCACATCGCCCAGCGCGGCTCGCTGGTCGCGCCCGACCGCCTGCGCTTCGACTTCGTGCACCAGAAGCCGATCACGGCCGAGGAGTTGCGCAAGGTCGAGGACATCGCCAACGACATCGTGCTGGAGAACGGCGAGGTCACCACGCGCTCGATGGCGGTCGACGACGCCCGCGCCTCTGGCGCGCGCGCGCTGTTCGGCGAGAAGTATGGCGACGAGGTCCGCGTCGTCTCGATGGGCAAGGGATCCGGCAATGCGCTGGGCTGGTCGGTCGAACTGTGCGGCGGCACCCATGTGCGTCGCACCGGCGACATCGGCCTGATCTCCGTGCTCGGCGACAGCGCGGTGTCCTCCGGCGTGCGCCGCATCGAGGCGCTGACCGCGCGCGCCGCGCGCCACCACGCCAACACCACCATCCAGACCGCGAAGGCTGCGGCGGCAGAGTTGCGCACCACCCTCGACGACATGCCGGCGCGCGTCGCCGCGCTGATGGAGGAGCGCAAGAAGCTCGAGCGTGAGCTGTCGGACGCCCGCAAGAAGCTGGCGCTCGGCGGTGGCGGCGGCAATGGTGCGGCGGCAGGTGCCGACATCCGTACCATCGGCGACGTCAAGTTCCTGGGCCGCGCTGTTCAAGGCATCGAGATGAAGGATCTCAAGAGCCTCGCGGATGACGGCAAGAAGCAGGTCGGCAACGGCATCGTCGCCATCGTCGGCGTCACCGAGGACGGCAAGGCCGGCGTCGTGGTCGGCGTCACGCCGGACCTGACCTCGCGCTACAGCGCGGTCGATCTGGTGCGCGTCGCCTCCGAGGCGCTCGGCGGCAAGGGCGGCGGCGGCCGTCCCGACATGGCGCAGGCCGGCGGCCCCGACGGCGCCAAGGCCGACGCCGCGCTGCAGGCCATCGCCGCGGCGCTCGGCGCGTAGGCGGACAGCGCAAGTTTTAATATGAAGCCGCCGGCGCATGGCCGGCGGCTTTTTTTTTACGTCTTCGGCAATTCGTCAGGCAAACGCCGCACCGCGCTGTCGATCGCTCCTCGTGACAATTCCATGTCGGGGCATCGTTCACGCGGCAGAGCCGTTCAATCCTGCCATGCCGCACGCAGCTTGGCCGCCGTCGCGGGGCGGGGTATGAACACGCACGCCATCCTGGCGCATCTGGTGATCCGGTGGAAACGAGCATGTCGCGGGACGTCCTGTCATGGCGGGCGGAGCATGCCTGCCTCAATGCCTGGCCGGCGCTGTCTACCGTGCTGCATGACGGCTGGCTGGTGCGCTTCGCCGACGGTCTGACGCGGCGCGCCAATTCCGCCAACCCGCTGCATGCCGGCGCGCGCATGGATGGCGCGACCATCCAGTTCTTCGAGAACCTGTTCCGCAACCAGGACCTGCCGCTGATCGTGCGCGTGCCGTCGATGCTCGATCCCTCCGTCGATCGTCATCTCGCCGAGCTCGGTTACATCGCCGAGGGCGAGAGCCGCACGATTTTCGGCGAGATGGCGGCGATGGTGGTGCAGCCGGACACGGCCGTGCGGATCCAGGCCGAGGCCGACGACGACTGGCTCGACATGATCCACGACCTGCAGGGCCGCACGCCGGCGCAGAGCGAGATCTATGAGGACATCATCGGCGCGATCGCGCTGCCGGCTGGCTTCGCCACGCTGAGCGACGAGGGCGAGGTGGTGGCGATGGCCTACGGCGTCATTGACGGCGACATGCTGTGCTGCGAATCCGTCGTCACCGCGGCGGGCCGTCGCGGCAACGGCTACGGCCGCCGCGTGATGTCGGCGCTGCTCGACTGGGCGGCGTCGCAGGGCGCGCAGAGCGCCTGCCTGCAGGTCGAGGCCGGCAACAGCGCCGGTGCAGCGCTCTATCGCAGCCTCGGCATGCACACCGAGCTGCACCGCTATCACTATCGCCGGCTGCCGCGCGCGTGATCGCAGGCGTCGACAGGTAGCGCCAAATTGAGCGCGATGGATTGCGCGACCTTGGGTTGTTGAATCCGCGTCGGCATGTGGCTGTGCGTTTGCCCTCGCATGGGAAGTGAGACTCTCAATCAATGCAATCGCGGCCGGCCCTCGTTTACAAAGTGTAAACGGAGCGATAAGGCTCGCTTCAATGCGTTGGTCGATGACTTGCTGCGATGCGGCTGTCCTGACTTAAGTCCCTCATTGGACGAAAGCGAGAATGCTTGGGTTAAGGGCCGTCGGTTTCGGAATTGCAGCTGTGGTGTCGATGTCGGGGGCGGCCTTTGCCCAGACCGCGTCGCAAATCGTGCCTCCCAGTTTTCGGCCCAGCCTCGCGCGTCCGGGCGGCTTCACGTTGCCGGGCACGCCGGGACTGGATGCGCCTGCGGGCGCCGAGACGCTCTTCGTCAGACTGTCGGGCGTTCATGTCGTTGGCGGTCTGCCGCAACTGGCCGCGGCGACGGCCACCCTCGAGGCGCGGCTTGCCGGCCGCAAGGTGTCGGGTGCGGAGATCTTCGCGGCCGCGCGCGAGCTCGAGGCGGCCTATGCTGCCGCCGGCTATGTGCTGGCGCGCGTGGTGCTGCCGCCGCAGCAGCTGGTCAATGGCGCGCGCGTGCGGCTGGTGGTGGTGGACGGCTTCATCGAGCGCATCGAGACCAAAGGCGTGCCCGAACCGGTGCGCCGGCGCATCGAGGCGCTGGTCGGCCCGCTGACGGGACGCCGCGGGCTGACCCTTGCGGAGATCGAGCGCCGCGTGCTGCTGGCCGGCGATACGCCCGGCGTGCTCCTGCGCTCGACCTTGCAGGCGGGCACGGCCGAGGGCGCCACCGTGCTGGTCATCGATGCGACGTATCAGGCTGTCAGCGAAACCCTCACCGTCGACAACACGCTCTCGAAGGCGCTCGGGCGCACCACGCTTGGTGTCGGCCTCGACCTCAACAGCGTCGCGGGCCTTGGTGAGCTGACCTACCTGCGCGCCAGCGGCCATCCGAACGGCGGCGACAACGGCTGGTTCGACCGCTATCCGCGCAACCGTTCGCTGGCCGCGGGCGTGGTGGTGCCGCTGTGGATCGAAGGCCTGACCTTCAACGCCGAATTCACCGATGCGCGGACGACGCCGCAGGCGGTCGCCGGCGTGCAGACCACCGACACCTTCGATCGGTTGTCGCTGCGGCTGCGTTATGCCTGGCTGCGCGGACGCAGCGCCAATTTCAACAGCGAACTGGCGTTCGATGCGCAGAATGAAACCCAGAGCCTGTTCGTCGGCGGCGTGCCGGTGCCGCTGTCGGAAGACCGGTTGCGCATCGTGCGGTTCGCCCATGACGGCGACGTGCTGACACCCTGGGGCGCAACGGTCTCCGGCCGCGCCACCTTTTCGTTCGGCATCGATGGCCTCGGCGCGCGCAGCGCCGCGGCGGCGACGCCGCTGCTGCCGCTGTCGCGGCAGGGCGCGGACGCCTCGTTCCAGAAGTTCGATGTCGCGCTCGGCTACTCCCAGGCGGTGATCGAGCATCTGGCGCTCAATGTCTCGGCACGGGCGCAGACCTCATTCAACACGCCGCTGCTGCGCAGCGAGCAGATCGGCATCGCCAACACGACCGGGCTGTCGGCGTTCGATGCCGGATCGGTGGTCGGTGACCAGGGCTATGTGGTGCGCGGCGAGCTGTCGTCGCCGTGGACGCTGCCGCTGCCGACCAGCGCGCTCGGCGTCGTCGTCGCGCCTTATGTCTTCGCCGCCTATGGCGAGGTGTCGCTGCAGAACCCGACGGTGCTGGAGGCTGCCGCGACCCGGGCGACATCCTATGGCGGCGGCCTGCGGATCGGCGGCGCCGCGCCGGGCACGCTCGCCAACGGTTCGCTGTCGCTGGAGTACGGCCGGGCGTCGCGCAGCGATGGCCTCCCCGGAGGCGACCGCTTCACGGTGGTTTCTGCGTTCAGGTTCTAGCGGGGCTCGGTGGACAACATGACACGAGGTCATCACATGCGCGCGGCCCTGCTGCTGGCGACGACGGAGCTGGTCAGCCCGGTGCTGTTCGGCACGGCGTCGGCGCAGTCGCTGCCGACCGGCGGCGCGGTCGCCGCCGGCACCGTCGCCATCGGCCAGCCTTCGGCCAATCAGCTCACGGTGACGCAGTCGAGTCAGAGCGCGGTGGTGAACTGGCAGGGCTTTTCGGTCGGCACCGGCAATGCGGTGAACTTCGTGCAGCCGAACAGCTCGTCGGCGATCCTCAACCGCGTCACCGGCGCCACGCCGTCCACCATCGCCGGCGCGATCAACGCCAACGGCCAGGTCTATCTCGTCAATCCCAACGGCATCGCCATCACCAACTCCGGCACGGTGAACACCGGCGGCGGCTTTGTCGCGTCGACGCTCGGCATCTCCGACAGCGACTTCATGGCCGGCAAGCGCAGCTTCACCGGCAGCGGCGCGTCGGCGGCGGTCAGCAATGCCGGCACCATCACGGTCGGCCACGGCGGCTATGCCGCCCTGATCGGCGGCACCGTCTCCAACAGCGGCCTGATCAGCGTGCCGCTCGGCAGGGCGGCGCTCGGCTCCGGCGAGCAGGCGGCGCTGGATTTCTCCGGCGACGGCTTTTTGCAGGTCGCGGTGCCGACGGCGACCGGCGGCAAGGGCGCGCTGGTCAGAAATTCCGGGACGATCGCCGCCGACGGCGGCAGCGTCATTCTCAGCGCGGCGACGGCGCGCGAGGCGGCGCGCAACGCCATCAACATCTCCGGCGTCGTGCAGGCGCGTTCGATCGGCGGGCGCTCCGGCTCGATCATCATCGGCGGTGGCGAGGGGGGCGTGGTCAAGATCTCCGGGCGGCTCGCGACGACCTCGCAGCGGCACAGCGGCGGCGCGATCACGGTCACCGGGCAGTCGATCCGCCTCAAGCACGCCACCATCGATGCGTCGGGCGCGACCGGCGGCGGCACGGTCAGGATCGGTGGCGACATGCATGGCGCGGGCCCGCTGCCGCAGGCGCAGTCCGTCACCATGGATGCCGCGACCACGATCCGGGCCGATGCCACCCAGGCCGGCGATGGCGGCCAGGTGACGCTGTGGTCCACCGGCACCACACGCGTGTTCGGCCTGATCAGCGCCATGGGCGGGCCGGGCGGCGGTCATGGCGGCACCGTCGAAACGTCGGGGCATGTCGTCGATTTCACCGGCATCCGCGTCAACACCTCGGCGCCGGCGGGCGCGACCGGCCTGTGGCTGGTGGACCCCATCGACCTCACGATCGACGGCGCCGCCGCCGCGACCATCAACAGCAATCTCGCCTCCAGCAATGTCATGCTGCAGACGACGGCGACCACGGCATCGGGGCCGGGCTCCCAGACCAGTGGCCTCGGCGACATCTACGTCAATGCGCCGATCAGCTGGAGCACGGCGAACACGCTGACACTGTCGGCGTACAACAGCATCAACATCGTCTCCTCGATCACCGCCAGCGGCAATGGCGGCCTGATCCTCACCACCAGCAACCATGTCGGCGGCGCCAACGCGGCCGGCGCGCTGAATTTCTACGGCGGCAATGTCCAGCTGCTGGGAAACAGTGCGGCGCTGACCATCAACGGCACGTCGTATACCCTGATCCGGACCGTGGCCCAGCTCGTCGCGGTCAACGGCAATCTGTCGGGCAACTATGCGCTCGCCAAGTCGCTCGACCTCGGCGGCACGACGTATACCGATGGCGTGATCGCGGGGGCTGCCGCCGGTGCTGGATTTACCGGGACCTTCAATGGTCTTGGCAACACCATCAGCAATCTGACGATCAACTCGACCGGGTCGAGCGTGGTTGGTTTGTTCGGGACGGTTGGCAATGGCTCGACCAATAATTCGGCCGGCACCGTGGCGAATCTCGGCCTGATCGGCGGCTCCGTGACCGGTTCGGCGCCAGGCGCTACGGTCGGCGCGCTCGCCGGCACCAATACGGGCACGATCATCAACGCCTATGCGACCACCGCGGTGACGGGCGGAGCCGGCGCCATGGTCGGGGGACTGGTCGGCTATAACTGGGGTGCGATCAGCAACGCTCACGCCGGCGGGACGGTCATCGACACGATGACCGGCACCTGGGTCGGCGGCCTGGTCGGCTACAACGACGGCTATACGGGGGGTGGTGGCACCGGCACGATTACAAATGCCTATGCCACGGGCATGGTCTCCGGCGGTGGCGGCACCGGTGGAATCGGAACCGGCAGCGGCGCTGGCAGCGACACCGGCGGCCTTGTCGGCATCAACCAGGGCACGATCACCAATGCCTACGCGACTGGCGCGGTGAGCGCAGGCGCGGGCAGCTATTTCGGTGGTCTTGTCGGAGAGAACAACTTTTCCGGTGGCGTCGGAACGGTCAGCTACGGCTACTGGGACTCGACGACCTCAGGCATCAGCGCGGTCGGCCATGGCGCCGGAACGGCAATGACCACGGCGGCGCTGCAGAACGGATCGTTGCCGTCGGGGTTCGGCAGTGCGTGGTCCGCGATGTCCGGGCGCTACCCCATCCTCGGGCCGGCGGTTCTGACGATCAACTTCCTGTCGCAGACCGCGACCTACGGCACGGCCTATTCGCTCCAGCAGACCTCGGCGGCCTATACCGAAACGCTGAATGGCGTTGCGCTCACGGGGGGCAGCTTTATCAACCTGACCGGATTGTCGCTCATCGCCGCCGGCACCGGCAGCGTGTCGGGGACGACCGCATCGACCAACGCCGGCAGCTATACGATCTCCGGTACCGGAGCCAGCGCCTCGGGTTTCATCATCAGCTACGGCACGACGCCGGCCACCCTGACGGTCAATCCGCTGGCGGTGACGCTCACGGGCACGCAGGCCTACAATGGCAGCACCAGCATCGCGGCGGGCAGCCTCACGGTGTCCAACAGGGTCGGCTCCGACACGGTCGGCCTCAGCGGCTCGGCGTCGGTCGCATCCGCCAATGTCAGCGCCGGCGCGCAGACGCTCAACCTGGCGGGCCTGTCGCTGAGCAACAGCAACTACACGCTAACCGGCGCGTCGGGTACGGCGACCATCACGCCGCTGGCGGTGACGCTGACGGGATCGAAGGTCTATGACGGCACCGCGACGGTGACGACCGCCGGTCTTACGGCGTCCAACAAGGTCGGCGCCGACAATATCGGCCTGACCGGCACCGCAACGGTGGCGTCCGCCAATGTCAGCGCCGGCACGCAGACACTCAACCTCGCAGGCCTGTCGCTGAGCAATACCAACTACACGCTGAGCGGGGCGTCGGGCAGCTTCACCATCAATCCGCTGGCGGTGACGCTGAGCGGATCGAAGGTCTATGACGGCGGCACGTCCGTGGCCGCGGGCGGTCTGACGCTGGCCAACGGCATCGGGGGCGCAACCGCCACCTCGATCGGCCTGTCGGGATCGGGGGCAGTTGCTTCGGCCAATGTCAGCGCCGGCGCGCAGACGCTCGCGACCACGGGCTTTGCGGTGACTGACAGCAACTACACGGTGACCGGTGGCTCCGGCACCGTGACCATCACGCCGCTGGCCGTGACGCTGACGGGCTCGCGCAGCTATGACGGCACGACCACGGTGACCGCGGCCAGCCTTGCGGCTTCCAACAAGGTCGGGACCGATAACATCGGGCTCACCGGCAGCGGTGCGGTGGCATCGGCCAATGTCAGCGCGGGCACGCAGACGCTGAACCTCGCCGGCCTGTCGCTGGGCAATACCAACTACACGCTGAGCGGGGCGTCCGGCAGCTTCACCATCCATCCGCTGGCGGTGACGCTGACGGGATCGAAGGTCTATGACGGCGGCACGTCGGTCGCGGCAAGCGGCCTGACGCTGACCAACGGCGTCGCGGGCGCAACGGCGACCTCGATCGGCCTGTCGGGATCGGGCTCGCTTGCATCGGCCAATGTCAGCGCCGGCGCACAGACGCTCGCGACCACGGGCTTTTCGGTGACCGACAGCAACTACACGGTGACCGGCGGCTCCGGCACGGTGAGCATCACGCCGCTGGCGGTGACGCTGACCGGTTCGCGCAGCTATGACGGCACCACCACGGTGACCGCCAGCAGCCTGACGGTTTCGAACAGGATCGGGACCGACAACATCGGGCTCACCGGCAGCGGCGCGGTGACGTCGGCGAATGTCAGCGCGGGGACGCAGACGCTGAACCTCGCCGGCCTGTCGCTGGGCAATACCAACTACACGCTGAGCGGGGCGTCCGGCAGCTTCACCATCCATCCGCTGGCGGTGACGCTGACGGGATCGAAGGTCTATGACGGCGGCACGGCGTTCGCGGCAAGCGGACTGACGCTGACCAACGGCGTCGCCGGCGCAACGGCGACCTCGATCGGTCTGTCCGGATCGGGGGCGGTGGCCTCCGCCAATGTCAGCGCCGGTGCGCAGACGCTCATCACCACCGGTCTGTCGGTGACCGACGGCAACTACACGGTGACCGGCGGCTCCGGCACGGTGAGCATTACGCCGCTGGCGGTGACGCTGACCGGTTCACGCAGCTATGATGGCACCGCCACGGTGACCGCCAGCAGCTTGACGGCTTCGAACAGGATCGGGACCGACAACATCGGGCTCTCCGGCAGTGGCGCGGTGGCCTCGGCCAATGTCAGCGCTGGCACGCAGACGCTGAATCTTGCCGGCCTGTCGCTGAGCAATACCAACTACACGCTGAGCGGGGCGTCCGGCAGCTTCACCATCAATCCGCTGGCGGTGACGCTGACGGGATCGAAGATTTATGACGGCGGCACGGCATTCGCGGCAAGCGGCCTGACGCTGACCAACGGCGTCGCGGGCGCAACCGCGACCTCGATCGGCCTGTCCGGATCGGGTTCGGTGGCATCGGCCAATGTCAGTGCCGGCGCGCAGACCCTTATCACCACCAGCCTGTCGGTGACCGACAGCAACTTCACGGTGACCGGCGGCTCCGGCACGGCGAGCATCACGCCGCTGGCGGTGACGCTGGCCGGCTCGCGCAGCTATGATGGCACCACCGCGGTGGCCGCAAGCAGCCTCTCGGCGTCCAACAGGATCGGCTCGGACAACATCGGTCTGAGTGGCAGCGCCTCGGTGACTTCGGCGAACGTCAGCGCCGGCACGCAGACGCTGAACCTCGCCGGCCTGTCGCTCGGCAATACCAACTATACGCTGAGCGGGGCGTCCGGCAGCTTCACCATCAATCCCCTGGCGGTGACGCTGACGGGATCCAAGGTCTATGACGGCGGTACGGCGGTCGCAGCAAACGGCCTGACGCTGACCAATGGCGTCGCGGGCGCGACGGCGGCGTCCATCGGCCTTGGCGGGACCGGTTCCGTGGCGTCCGCCAATGTCAGCGCGGGGACGCAGGCGCTGAACCTCGCGGGCCTGTCGCTCGGCAATACCAACTACACGCTGAGCGGGGCGTCCGGCAGCTTCACCATCAATCCCCTGGCGGTGACGTTGACGGGATCGAAGGTCTACGACGGCCGCACCGCAGTGGCGGCGAGCGGCCTGACGCTGACCAATGGCCTGGCGGGCGCGACGGCGGCGTCCATCGGCCTCAGCGGAGCGGGCTCGGTGGCGTCGCCGAACGTGAGCGCGGGCCTCCAGGCGCTGAACACCGCGGGCCTCTCGGTGGCCGACAGCAACTATACGGTTGTCGGCGGAACCGGCACCGCGAGGGTGTTGCCGGCGCCGGTCGTCGTCACCGCGCTCGGGGGGACCTCGGTGTTCGGAACCTCGCCGGCGAACCCCGGGCTTTCCGCGAGTGGCCTGCAGAACGGCGAAAGCATCGCGGTGCTGACAGGACTGACCAACTCGTTCGATATCAACAGCACCTCGAGCGTCGCCGGCAGCCCGTATGTGCTGAACGTCGTGGGTGTGTCGAGCAATCCGAACTACACCATCGTCGCCCGCAACGCGGGACTGTGGACAGTGACCGCGCCGACGAATTCGGACGCTTCCACGCTGGCGAGCACCTTCGTACGTGAGACGTTCGATATCGCTGCGGCGGGCGGTGGCCGGCCGGAGCCGGCAACTGTGGACGTCGTCTCGTCCGGCACCGGCGTGGTCTTCGAAGATCGCCGGTTCGACCATGTCGTGGTCTGCTTTCCCGGTGCGGGCACATGCGGCGTCGTCAACCCGCGCCAGCCCTGAAAGGTGAGGGCCGTCCGGCATGGCGACAGCGGCCAGCCGCGCCACTGATCGCGGTGGTGCCCGGCGTCACGGCTTGCCTCGCTGCAGCGCGTTGAGATCGCGCACCACGCGGAAGCCGTAGGGGCCGGCGCCGGAATCGGCGCGCGAGTCATTGCGGGCGCCCGAGCGCATGATGTTGGCTGACCAGCCCCATTCGCCGCCGCGCACCATGCGCCGGGAGCAGTCGCCCTCCAGCCACGGCGCGCCGTCGGCGGGCGTATCCTCGGTATAGCGCTTGTTATAGCAGTCCTGCGTCCACTCGTAGACGTTGCCGTGGACCTGATAGAGCCCGAACGGATTGGGCGCGTAGGAATCCACGGGCCTGGGTCCCTTGCTGCGTTCGCCGCGCGGGCCGCCTGCATAGGGGATCGAGGCGTCGTAGTTGGCGTCCTGCGGACCGACCGTCTTGCCGAACCAGAACGGCGTCGTGGTGCCGGCACGGGTGACATACTCGCGTTCGGATTCGCTGGGCAGGCGATAGGTCCGCCCGGTCTTCTTCGACAGCCACGCGAGATAGGCCTGTGCGTCGGTGTAGCTGAGGCCGTGCGCGGGCATGCGGCCGCGGCCAAAACCGTGATCGTCGCCGCGCCGGCCGTTGCAGCCGCCGTCTGCGAGGCATGCGTCCCATTCGTCGAACGAGATCGCGAAGCGCCCGACCGCGAAGGATCTTGTGAGCGTGACGCGGTGAACGGGATCCTCGCCCTTGTTGCGGTCGACTTCGTTCGCCGGCGTGCCCATCATGAAGCTGCCTTTGGGCACGACCACCATCTCCGGGCACTCCGGACATTCCTTGAAGCTGTCCTTCGGCCTCAGCGTCGCCTCGACCTCTGCCGACAACGGTGTCGTACCCCAGGGCTGGATCTGGCGCGGCGGCGCGGCGGGCGGTTTCGCTGCAGTCTCCGTGGACGAATGCGCGGGCGTGCGATGGGGCTTCGCCCTGGCCGCAACGGTGGGCGCGCTGGCCACGACGGCCAGGAGCGCGAGGGCGCCCATGGTTGCGATCCGTTGTCCGATCATGTGCCGACCTCTGCTGCCGTGGGCTTCGCGCGCTCCTTGTGTCGCGACGGCCTGGCGGCGGGTTCGATCGGGCTGCGCCTCGCGGCAGGTCGCGACGGACTGTCGCAGTGACACCGATCGCGACAGGCAGCGTGCGAGGGGAGGTGCGGCAGGCCGATCCACGTTCGCGTCGGCGTGATGAAGAGGCGCGTCCGCACGCGTTGCGGACGGCGCGACCACGCGGCGAACTGTGTGCGTTTTCAGGTCATCCCGTGACGGAATCTGGCCGGCCAGTGCGGCGCGCGTTCACCGGCCGAACCTGTCAGCGATGCTGATTTTCAAGCGCGGCACATGGCGCAATTGTCGCACGGGCCAAATGCCGCGATAACGACTTTCGTGCTTCCGTCGCGCTCTGCGCGCGCGGGGGGCCGATCCCACATTTCGAAAATGTTCAAGGGCCATGGATGCATCATGACACCCCGTTGATGTCGACGATTGTCGTCGGTCTCGTGCTCGCTTTCGCGCTCGGCACGCTTGCGCAGCGCTTCCGGATTTCTCCGCTGGTCGGCTACCTGCTGGCCGGCGTGATCATGGGGCCGTTCACCCCCGGCTATGTCGCCGACCAGAACCTCGCCAACGAGCTTGCCGAGATCGGCATCATTCTCCTGATGTTCGGCGTTGGCCTGCATTTTTCCTTAAAAGACCTGCTGTCGGTCCGCGCCATTGCCATCCCCGGCGCCATTGCCCAGATCGCCGTCGCCACCTTGCTCGGCATGGGCCTGTCGTACGCGCTGGGCTGGTCGATCGGCGCCGGCCTCGTGTTCGGCCTCGCGCTGTCGGTGGCGAGCACGGTGGTGCTGCTGCGCGCGCTGCAGGAGCGCCGCCTCGTCGATACCGAGCGCGGCCGCATCGCCGTCGGCTGGCTGATCGTCGAGGACATCGCGATGGTGCTGACGCTGGTGCTGCTGCCGGCGCTGGCCGGCATCCTCAAGGGCGAGGCCGCCGCAGCCAGCCTGTCGGCGCTGGCGTGGCCGCTCGCGGTGACGCTCGGCAAGGTCGCCGCCTTCGTGGTGTTCATGCTGGTGGTCGGCCGCCGCGTCATTCCGTGGATGCTGCACTATGTGGCGCACACCGGCTCGCGTGAGCTGTTTCGTCTGGCGGTGTTCGCGATCTCGCTGGGCGTGGCGTTCGGCGCTGCCGTGCTGTTCGACGTGTCGTTCGCGCTCGGCGCGTTCTTCGCCGGCATGATCTTAAGCGAGTCCGAACTGAGCCATCGCGCGGCGCAGGAGACGCTGCCGCTGCGCGATGCCTTCGCGGTGCTGTTCTTCGTCTCGGTCGGCATGCTGGTCGATCCGGCGATCGCGGTGCGCGATCCGCTCCAGCTCATCGCCACCGTGCTGATCATTATCATCGGCAAGTCGGCGGCGGCGTTCGTCATCGTGCGTCTGTTCGGCCACCCGACGTCAACCGCGCTGACGATTTCGGCAAGCCTTGCCCAGATCGGCGAGTTCTCGTTCATCCTCGCCGGCCTCGGCGTCAGCCTCGCGCTGCTGCCGGCGGAAGGCCGCGATCTCGTGCTGGCGGGTTCGATCGTCTCGATCCTGCTCAATCCGGTGTGCTTCGCGGTGCTCGACCGCGTGCTGGCGCGCGAGGCGGCGAAGACGCCGGCGCCGCAGCCGGCCGTCGCCAAGCCCGAAGCGCCGCGCGATCCGCTGCCGGTCAGCGCCCTCAGCGATCATGTCGTGCTGGTCGGGCACGGTCGCGTCGGCCGTGCGGTCGGCACGGCGCTGCGCAGCGCGGGGACGCCGATGCTGGTGATCGAGGATGCGCCCGGCGCGGTCGAGCGGCTGCGCAGCGAGGGCATCGAGGTCATCACCGGCAATGCGGCCGCGAGCGGCATGCTGGAGGCGGCCAATGTCGCGGCGTCGCGCGCCCTGCTGGTCGCGATCCCCAACGCCTTCGAGGGCGGCCAGATCGTCGCCAAGGCGCGGGCGCTCGCGCCGCAGCTGCGGATCATTGCGCGCGCCCATTCGGAGGAGGAGATCGCCCATCTCACCCATCACGGCGCCAACTCGGTGATCATGGGCGAGCTGGAGATCGCCAAGGCGATGATCACTGAGGTCGCGAATGCGGCGCGCGTGCCGGGGTCGGCGGCAACAGCGGATGCGCCGGACACACCGCCCGCGGCATCACCGGCGACATCGGCCGTCGGGGCTTCGGCCGCTGGTGCATCGGCGGCGTAGCCGCAGCGGCGGTCAGGCGGTCCCGAGCCACCCGAACGCGCGGCGCAGGAACGCGCGGGCGTCGTGCTCCACCGGCGTGCCGTGCGCCATCAGCACCTTGTCGGCGGGCCAGGCGAGAATGCGCGCCAGCGCCACGCGGGCGCGCCGGCGGTTCGTGAACGCCAGGCGAAACTTGCGCGGCACCGCTGGCTCAGGTCCTGCCATGAGGTCGAGCCGCGCGACAACCTTCCGCCAGCCGGAGAGCAGCCCGGCGGGAATCTGCTGCAGCAGGTCGGTGACCAGCACCGTGCCGCTTGCGCGGTGGAAGAACACCACCTCGGTGGTGATGACGTTGCCCTCCATCATCGCCTGATCGATCTCGTTGGCCCAGTCGGGAGGCGGCGTGTCGCCGAGATCGGCATCGAACGCGAGATCGCCGCGCTTGTTGCGAAGGCCGGGCGGAGCGTAGAGCCGCGCGTTGGGATAGGCCGCGTTCCATTCGGCGAGAAACAGGTGATGGAGCGAATTGGGCGCGACGATGTGCCTGATGTCGCCGAGGGCATCGACCTCTGCCTGCACGTCATCCGCCAGGCGGACCGGCGACCACACGAACAGCGCGCCGCTGTCGAGGCGGATCACCGCCATCCGTGTCGGATAATGAAAGCCGGCGACCGCGACCTCCGCGCCATCCGCGATCCAGATGTCGCGGCCGAACTGCTTCAACATCGTCGGTCCCCAACGTGCGCGCCGTGCCGAAGGCTGATGGACCGTGGGCTCCAGTGCAACCGCTTTATCGGCGACGGCCGGCTATGCGGTATCGGGGTGCGTCGTCATCTCCAGCGCGCGCTGTTTCACGATGGCAGCGATCCGTTCGCCGAACGCCTTGTCGGGCACGGCGCGGGCGAGGGTGACGCCGCCGGTGAGCAGGGCGAGGAGGGCGATGGCGTCATCGCTGCGCTGCGTCTCGGCGCCGGCGAGGCCGTCAGCCACTTCGGCGATCAGGCGCTTCAGCTCGGCCTCATACGTGGCGCGGGTGTCGACATCGGCGCGGATCACGTCCGGCGACAGGCTCGGCAGCGCGCAGCTCTCGCCGAGGTCGCAGGTGCGCTTGGCGCCCAGATAAATGTCGACGAAGTTTTTCAGCCAGCTAGGTCCACCGTCTGCTTTCAGCTGGCCGACCGCGAGCCGCAGGTCTTCGAGCCCGCTCGCCACCGCGGCGCGGAACGCTTCGCTCTTGGAGCGGAAGTGGCCGTAGAACGCGCCGTTGGTGACGCCGGCCGCCCTGGTCAGGCCGTCGATGCCGGAGCCGCCATAGCCTTCCTTTCGGAACAGCTGCCCGGCGGCGGTCAGGATGCTGGCCCGGGTTTTCTGCTTGTGCTCGCTGCTGTAACGCATGGCCTCAACAATAAGGAGCAATCACTCCCTTTTGCTTGATTGGAGAGTGATCGGTGTCTATTAATAGAGAGTGGTCGTTATCTATATAACCCGGCCGCGAGCAGATACAATTATGGAGGATATTCATGCCGATCACGCTGACCGTACCCGAGGGGCTGCTGTCCGCGGATGCCGAGGCTGCGGTCTTTGCCGTCCTGACCGATGCGCTGCTGACGGTTGTCGGCCTGCACCTGATCGGCGCGGTCCAGCGCACCGCGGCGTCGTAACCTCCGAAGCGACCCGCGGAGACCGTGATGCAGCTCGCCAACTACCTGTTCTTCACCACTGCCTGCGAGCCGGCGCTGGCCTTCTATACGGCCTGCGGGCTCGGTCGCGTCACCGAGCTGGTGCGTCATGGCGAGGGCGGCCTGCCGGTGCATGACGACGCCATGCGCGGCAAGGTCGTGCATGCGCGGTTCGAAGGGCCGGGCGTGCTGTTCTACGCCTCCGACAACCACGACGCCGAACCGATGCGGGGCTCGGCGCATTTTCTGACCCTGGACGACCGCGACGACATGGCGCGGCTGTTCGCGCGTCTCGCGGAGGGCGGCACGGTCACGACGCCGCTCGGCACGCAGCCATGGGGCTTCTACGGCAAGCTGACCGATCGCTTCGGCGTGCAGTGGATGCTCAACTGCCCGGGATGATCGCAAGACAAAGCCCCGGCGCGATGGCCGCGCCGGGGCTTGATGTTCCGGACAACGAGAAGGCTTACGCCTTCGCCAGCGCGGTGGTCAGGTTGTCGGCGACCTTGTCGAGGAAGCCGGTGGTCGACAGCCAGCGCTGCTCGGCGCCGACCAGCAGCGCGAGGTCCTTGGTCATGTAGCCGGCCTCGACGGTGTCGACGCAGACCTTTTCCAGGGTCTTGGCGAAGGTCGCGAGCGCATCGTTGTTGTCGAGCTTGGCGCGATGGGACAGGCCGCGCGTCCAGGCGAAGATCGAGGCGATGGAGTTGGTCGAGGTCTCCTTGCCCTTCTGGTGCTCGCGGTAGTGGCGGGTCACGGTGCCGTGGGCGGCTTCCGCTTCCACGGTCTGGCCATCTGGCGTCATCAGCACCGAGGTCATCAGGCCGAGCGAGCCGTAGCCCTGCGCCACGGTGTCGGACTGCACGTCGCCGTCGTAGTTCTTGCAGGCCCAGACATAGCCGCCGGACCACTTCAGCGCCGAGGCCACCATGTCGTCGATCAGGCGGTGCTCGTAGGTCAGGCCCTTGGCGTCGAACTGCGCCTTGAACTCGGCGTCGAAGATCTCCTGGAAGATGTCCTTGAAGCGGCCGTCATAGACCTTGAGGATGGTGTTCTTGGTCGAGAGGTAGACCGGGTAGTTGCGGGCGAGGCCGTAGTTGAACGACGCCCGGGCGAAGTCCTTGATGGACTCGTCGAGGTTGTACATGCCCATGGCGACGCCGGCGCCCGGCGACTTGAACACCTCGCGCTCGATCACAGTGCCGTCCTCGCCGACGAACTTCATCGTCAGCGTGCCCTTGCCCGGGAACTTGATGTCGGTGGCGCGGTACTGGTCGCCATAGGCGTGGCGGCCGATGATGATCGGCTTGGTCCAGCCCGGCACCAGGCGCGGCACGTTCTTGCAGATGATCGGCTCGCGGAAGATCACGCCGCCGAGGATGTTGCGGATGGTGCCGTTCGGCGACTTCCACATCTCCTTGAGATTGAACTCCTTCACCCGCGCTTCGTCCGGGGTGATGGTGGCGCACTTGACGCCGACGCCGACCTTCTTGATGGCGTTGGCCGCGTCGATCGTCACCTGGTCGTTGGTGGCGTCGCGGTGCTCCATGCCCAGGTCGAAATACATCAGGTTCACATCCAGGAACGGCAGGATGAGCTTGTCCTTGATGGACTGCCAGATGATCCGGGTCATCTCGTCGCCATCGAGTTCGACGACGGGGTTGGTCACCTTGATTTTCGCCATGGGAGATCGGGCCTTCTTTTGGTAGGGCATTGGGCGGGACTAGAGCGGGTGGGGTCCGCCCGGATCGCAGGCCGCCATCCCGCGGCGCGGCGGGCGCGCCCCGAAGACATCAGCGGCCGGGCGGTCGCCCGCCACGGGGCGGAGCGGAGCCGATCCAGACCCCGGTCATCACGCTCTAGAGTCTACGGCGCGCCTATAGCACCCCAACCCCGCGGGCGGAAGCGCGCAGGATAGGCAGCTGCGGCTCGTTTCTGCAGCTCAGAACACCGCCTGGGTCGCCGTTCCCGCCACCACATACCAGGTCACCACCAGCGCGCAGATCAGGGCGCCGGGCAGGCTGGACCCCGTCCGCCGAAAGGTGTGGGCGGCGACCACGCCGACGGCCGCCAGCAGCGGAACGAACTGGATGGCGACGATGGTCGCCAGCGGCACGAAGCCGGGGTCCGGCAACGGGTTGAACAGCTTTCCGGTCAGCCACAGCGTGCCGTATTGCAGGACGACAAGAATGATGAAGCCGCTCGACAGCGCGAACGCCAGCGTTGCCGCATGCCGCACGCAGCCGATCCCCGGCCGGCTGAAATTGCGGTGCAGGACATGCAGCGCGACCATGAAGAACACCAGGAACGGCGGCAGGTAGATCAGGAACATCAGCCATTGCTTGCCGCTCATCAGTTTCAGCCCCACCACCCAGAAGCGGAAGTCGATCTTGAAGGCGAGGTCGGCGATCACGAGTGCGAGATAGCCGATCGCGACGGTGCCGAGCGCGATCAGGATGGTCGGAACCAGCAGCCCTGTGCGGTGCGGCCGCCGGGGGGCGAAGCGCATCAGGGCGAGCGTGATCACGGCGTTGACCAGCGCCCAGACGACGATCTGGTTGGTGACGCCCTGGGGCCACAGCGGCGATGGCTTGACCACCGTGCCGCCGAGCGCGAGCGCGGGATAGTAGGTCAGCACCGGGATCAGCGCCGACAGCCAGAACGCGGTCCACCAGCGCCCGTTCGACGGCGGCGGCTCGTCGGCTGGCACCGCGCCGGCCGGTGCGGCAAGGGGCGCGAAGCCGGGCATGGCGATGAGGGCGTCGAACGCGCCGAGCAGCAGCGCGACAAAGCCGAGCAGCGCGATCAGCGTGCCGATCTCCTTGCGCAGCCAGATCTGGTCGCTCGCCGGGCGCGGTGTGCCGCCCTGCAACGTCCTTGCGAACCAGTCGAGGCTATGGCCGATCGCCTCGTGCGAGATGTGCTCGGCCGGGTGGGTCATCGCCGGGGTGTAGAGCACCCGCGCCGAGCCCTTGGCGATGTCGCCATAGACCTTGCCGGGCTCGACCGGCGCATCGCTGCCGAAGAACGCCTGCAGCTTGGGGCTCTGCGTCACGTCCTTGGCGCGGTCGACGCCCCACATCAGGGTGGAGAATTCCTCGTACTGCGCGAACACCAGCGCGACATTGCGCGGCCACTGCGGCGTGCCTTCCTGGGCGAACGGCGCGCCGGTGGACGAGCCCTCCAGCACCATCGCCTTGTAGTCCTCCGGCATCGCCGCCGCGGCGGCGAGCACGGTCCAGCCGCCCATCGAGTGGCCTTCGAGGCCGATATTGGCCTTGTCGACGAACGGCAGGCTGCGCAGGTAGGCGAGGCCGTCGGGGCCGCCGAAGCCATTGGCGAAGGCGGGCGGGTCGCTGTAGCCGTGGCCGGTCTGGTCGAGCGCCACCACCACATAGCCGCGGCGGGCGAACTCGATGGCGAAGCCGTCCTGGGTCTCGCGGGAGTTGATGTAGCCGTGCACGGCGAGGATGCCCGGGGCGGGTGTCTGCGCGCTGGCGCCCGGCGGGATGTAGACGAGGGCGCTCATGGTGTTGCCCTTGGCGCCCTTGAAGCGGACATCCTCGATGCGGATGCCGCCCGCGGTCTGGGTCAGGTGGGCGATCAGCCCGCCGATGACGATCAACGCCACGCCGGCAATCAGCCAGGTCCATCTGCGGCCCATTTTGTGGCCCATGTTCGCCCCCGTCCCCAGAGCAGGCCGGCACCGGCCTGCGGTTTTCGTTTTTCGATTGGTTCCGAGCCTAACCGAAAGATTCGCGCAGGCAATGGCGTTCTCAACCGCCCGTTGAAGTTCTGCCGGAGATTCAACAGATGTCCCCAAGTGGCAGGGATGGGCTTGAGAAATCCAACAAAAAGCGCAATCGAGACGGCCTGAAACACCCCATTCCTCAGAACCGCAGGATGTGAGCCGGAATGTCGGCAGCCGACACCCCCCAAAGCGCCCCCCAGGCCGCCGACCGCACCGGTCCCGTCGTCATTCTGGTCGAGCCGCAGCTCGGTGAGAACATCGGCATGGCGGCCCGTGCCATGGGCAATTTCGGCCTCAGCCGGCTGCGCCTCGTCAAGCCGCGCGACGGCTGGCCGAGCGTGCCGGCGACGCGGGCCGCGGCGGGCGCCGATCACATCATCGATCATGTCGAGCTCTACGACACCGTCGAGGCGGCGATCGCCGACCTCAACCTGGTGTTCGCCACCACCGCCCGCGCCCATGACCAGGCCAAGCCCGTGGTCGGGCCGGAGGCGGCGGCGCGGGAGGTCATTGGCCATGTCGCCGCCGGCGGCGGCGCCGGCATCATGTTCGGCCGCGAGCGTTATGGCCTGCTGGCCGAGGAGGTCGCGCTCGCCGACCGCATCATCACCTTTCCGGTCAACCCGGCGTTCGCCTCGCTCAACCTCGCCCAGGCGGTGCTGCTGGTCGGCTACGAATGGTTCAAGCAGTCGGGCGGCGCCGTGCAGCGCGGCATGCCCGAGCACAGCCCGCGCGCCGGCAAGGAGCAGCTCGGCGCCTTCTTCGACAATCTCGTCGCCGAGCTCGACAAGGTCGAGTTCCTGCGGCCGCCGGAGAAGCGCGGCACCATGCTGGTGAACCTGCGCAACATCTTCACCCGCATGGAGCCGACCACCCAGGACATCCACACCCTGCACGGCGTCATCCTCTCCATCGCCGAAGGCCGCAAGGGTCCCGCCAGGGGCGGCGTGCTGGACGGCAGCCAGGCGACGCGGCTGCGCGCGCTGATCGCCGAGCAGAGCGGCAAGGCCTCCGACGACGGCGGCTCGCTGCGCGGGCTGGCGCGGCTGCTGCGCCGCAATCCCACCGACGCCGAGCGGCTGTTGTGGAACGCGCTACGCTCCGACCGTCGCTTCGCCGGCCACTTCAAGCGCCAGACGCCGGTCGGGCGTCACATTCCCGACTTCGTGTCGTTTCCCCGCCGCCTCGTCATTGAGATCGTCAACGCTGATGATCTGCCGGCGATCGCCGCCGAACGCGAGGCGCGAAAGATCTGGCTCGGCGAACGCGACTACCGCGTCATGCATGTCGCCGCCGCTGACATCGAGACCGATCTCGAGGCGGTGCTGGTGCGTCTCGCTGCGGACGAGCAGGGTTAACGCATCCTGAATCACGCGGCCGGGACACCGCGCGCCGCGTTCGCATCGCTGTAAAGATAAAGATGTGTGACCAGGGTTCTCCTCACCCCATCGATGAAGAGAGAGCCCTGATGACCCGACGCGCGGTGCTGGCGACCGCAGGCAGCGACGCCCGGCCTCTGTCGCCGGACGTCGCCGTGGCCGTGACGATCAGGCGGCGCGCTCGATGGCGATCGGCGTCGGCGGCACCGCATCGCGCACGTCGATGGCGCGCGGCAGCAGGCCGAAGCGGTGGAAGATGTCGGCGGCGCGCTGCTGCTCGGCGATGAAGGCGTCGTCGACCGGCTTGAGGCCCCACGGGCGCTTGATGATGTGGGCCTGCCACTCTTCCGCGGTCAGCGGTCCGCGCGCTGCGGCGACGAGATGCGCGGCGGCTTCCGCCGGATGGGCGGCGATCCAGCGATCGACGGCATCGAGCGCGGCGGCGATCGCCGCCAGCACATCGGGACGGCGCTCGGCGAGATCGCGGTGGGCGAAGAACACCGACGGATTGGACACGAGGTCCTGCGTGTTGGCCAGCACGCGCAACTGATCGGCGCCGTCCTTCAGCGCACCGCCGGACACCCACGCGTCGATGTCGCCGGCGAGCAGCGCGGCGCGCGCCTCGGTTTCGGTGAGGTCGAGCGGCACGATGTCTTTCCAGGTCAGGCCGGCGCGGTCGAGCGCGGTGGCGAGCAGCGCCTGCAGCCATGAACCGACGCCGAGCGCGATGCGGCGGCCGGCGAGATCGGCGATCGCCTGTGCCTTGCTGTCGTGGCGGACATAGATGCCGCCGACCGGACGCGCCGCGGAGGTCGCGAGATAGACCAGCGGCAGGCCGCGTGCCTGCGCCGAGATCGGCGGCGTCGAGCCGGTGCCGCCGACCTGGATGATGTTGGCGCCGACGAGATCCACCGTGCGCGCGCCCGCAGCGATGTGATGCCATTCCACGCTGATGCCAAGCGGTGAAAGTTTCTTCTCCAGTTCGCCGGTGCGGCTCGCGACAAGCAGCGTCGGGTTGTTGGCGTGCACGCCGATGCGAAGCGTTTCAGACATCGAGACTTTCCTGATTGTCGGCGGAGGCCTTGCGTCGCCGCCGGAAAAAGATAGTCATGACACTATTTTTTCGCATCGAAATTGTCTACCGGGTTGGTAGTCTTTCGTTGCGTGACATCAGGAGATCTCATGACGGCAGCGGCTTTGAATGTGGAAAACGGCGGCGCGGGAAAATCCATCTCTTTGACAGAGCTTTGGTACACGCGTTGTCCTGTGCCGACCGCCTCCGGCATTGCACTTGATCTCGGCTGGCTCGGCGAGGAGTTCGCGCGCTCGGGGATCGCGCTGTCGTCGATCCGCGATTCCGACGATCCGCGGGTGCAGATCGCCCATTTCAGCCACACCTTGCCGGGGCTGTTCCGCGAGGGCGGCAACATTCCGGCGATCTGGGCGAAGTCCGAGGGGCGCGACACGGTGGTGGTGGCGCTGACCTGGGTCGACGAGTTCCAGGCGATCCTGGTGCGCGAGGATTCTCCCATCCGCACGCTCGCCGATCTCAAGGGACGTACCATCGGTGTGCCGCGTCAGGATGGGGAACGTATCGACTTCGCCCGTGCGATGTCGTTGCGCGGCATCGTCACCGCGCTCGATCTCGGCGGGCTGACGCTCGCCGATGTCGCGCTGCATGACATCACCAGCGAGCAGCCGGCGTTCTCCGGCGCCAATGTTGCCAATGGCCGCTTCTATGAGCGCGAGGCGCGGGCGCTCGCCGACGGCAATGTCGATGCGGTCTACGCCAAGGGGGCGCCCGGGCTCGGCTCGGCGCGCGACCGTGGCTTTCGCGTGCTGGTCGATCTCGGCCGGCATGCCGATCCGCTGGTGCGGGTCAACAACGGCAATCCACGTCCGGTGACGGTCGATCGCCGCACCGCCGAGGAGCGGCCCGATCTCGTCGCGCGCTATCTCGCGACGCTGATCCGCGCCGCCGACTGGGCGGCGCAGCACCCGGACGAGGTGTTCGCCATCATCGGCAAGGAGGTCGGCCGCACCAGCGAGGAGGCGCGCGCCGCATACGGTGAACTCGCGCACCGCAACTTCGGCCTCGACCTGTCGCCGCTGCGCCGCGACGGCCTCGCGCGCCAGAAGGACTTTTTGCTGCGCCACGGCTTCATCACCCACGATTTCGACGTCGCCGCCTGGATCGACCCGCGGCCGCTGCCCCTCGCGCTGGCGCTGGTCGCTGGCGAAGCGCCGGCGCGCGCGACGGCCTGACCGCAAGGAGCTTTGACATGGACATCTACTGGTATCTGATCCCGCAGGACGGCCCTTATCCCTGGAGCGAGAAGGGCCGCCGCACCATCGACTACGACTATCTCGCGCAGGTGGCGCGGGCGGTCGATCATCTCGGCTTCACCGGCGCGCTGCTCGCCACCGGCGGCGGCGAGCACGACGCCTGGGTGCTGGGCTCGTCGCTGATCCCGGTGACCAAGCGCATGAAGTTCATCATCGCCGTGCATCCGGGCATCGTCGCGCCGCTGATGCTGGCGCAGAAGGCTGCCACCTTCGACCAGTTCTCCGGCGGCCGGCTGATCCTCAACATGGTCACCGGCGAGAACAAGCAGATGCCGCCCTATGGCATCACCCTCGACCATGACGAGCGCTACGCCCTCACCGACGAATATTGGGGCGTGTGGCGGCGGCTGATGTCCGGCGAGGTCGTCGACTTCGATGGCCGCTTCGTCAATCTCAAGGGTGCGCAGCTCAAGCTGCCGGCGGTGCAGAAGCCGTATCCGCCGCTGTTCTTCGGCGGCTCGTCGGAGCCGGCGCTGAGCGTCGCCGCGCGCCACGCGGACACTTATCTCACCTGGGGCGAGCCGCCGCCGCAGGCCGCCGAGAAGATCAAGGCGGTGCGCGAGCGCGCCAGGGCGTTGGGGCGCACCGTCAAGTTCGGCATCCGCCTCAACCTCATCGTCCGCGAAACGAAGGAGGAGGCGTGGGCGGCGGCGCAGTGGCTGCTCGACCGCATGGACGACGCCACCGTCGCGGTGGCGCAGGCGCGCAACCGCACCTCGGATTCCGTGGGGCAGGCGCGCATGCGCGCCATCGTCGGCGACCGCAAGCCGAAGGACGCGCGCGAACTCGAGATCTATCCCGACCTGTGGGCCGGCTTCGGCCTCGTGCGCAACGGTCCGGGCACCGCGATCGTCGGCGATCCCGAGACGGTCGCGGCGCGGCTGCTCGAATACCGCGACATCGGCTTCGACACCTTCATCGTGTCGGGCCAGCCGCTGCTGGAGGAGACCTATCGCGTCGCCGACCTGTTGCTGCCGCTGCTGCCGTTCGACCGCGAGGCGGTGCGCAAGCCGCGCCTCGATCTTGGACCCTTCGCCAACGCTGCCCGAGGATGATGATGACGTTCCGTTTCCGACCGCTGGCGCGTCTTGCCGGCACGCTGCTCGCTCTGTCTGCCATGACCGCGGCCTCGCAGGCCGCCGATCCGGTGACGCTGCGCATCGGCTTCCTGCGCGGTCCCGAGCCGCTGTCGGTGAGCCGCCTGCGCGGCACGCTGGAACAGCGTCTCGCCGCCCGCAACGTCAAGCTGGTGTGGGCCGGCCCGTTCAACGCCTATGCGCCCGCCGCCGAGGCGCTCAACGCCGACTCCATCGACATTACGGTGGGCTCGTCGAGCGCGGCGATCTCTTCGGTGGTCGGCAGCGCGCAGATCTCGCTGTTCGCCTACCAGTGGGATTTCGGCGATTCCTCCGGCATCATCGTCAAGAACGGCTCGCCGATCCGCTCGCTGGCCGACCTCGCCGGCAAGACCATCGCGGTCAACCGCGGCGGCACCGGCGATTATCAGCTGACGAAAGCGCTGGAGAAGGCGGGCGTGCCCTCGGACGGCGTCAAGCGTGCGTTCCTGACGCCGGTGGATTCGGCGGCGGCCTTCAACAACGGCCATGTCGACGCCTGGTCGGCCTGGAGCATCTTCTATCCGATCGCGCTGATCGAGCAGGACGCGCGGGTGCTGGCCACCGCCAAGGAGATCAACTCGCAGAATGCGGTGATCTATGCCGTGCGCACGCCCTATGCGAAGGCGCATCCGGAGATCATCCGCGAGGTGCTGGCCGAGCTGCAGGCCTCGGCGCGGTGGGCGCAGGCGAACCGCGAGGAAGCAGCCAAGCTCTGGGTGCAGGAGCTCAAGCTCAGCCCGGCGGTGGCGAGCCGGGTCGCCAACTACGAGATCAGTGAGCCCGTGGTGATCGGGGAGCGCGAACTCGCCGCACTCGACAGCCTGAACGAGTGGCTGGTGGGCCAGAAACTGTTGCCGAAGCCCGCCGACATCCGCGCCCACGTCGTCGACGTGGCGCGTTAGACATCATCACCCGGAGCGCATCATGCTCCGGGTGATGCATCCGATCCTGAGAATCGAACCGCGGCGCGGTTGGCGGCATGGCGCGAATCGCCCGCCATCCCGGGCGGCCGTCAGGTGCCCGCCTGGATCTGCGCGGCCGCGAGCTCCAGAAGTTCCGCCATCTTCTCGCGAACCTGCTGCTCGGCAATGCCCTTGCCGGCGAGGTCCCGTGCGACCTTGTGCAGCACATCGGCATCGCCCGCCTCGGCAAAATCCGCGTCGACCACCTCCTTGGCATAGGCGGCGGCCGTGTCGCCGGATTTGCCCAGAATTTCGGCTGCCCACAGCCCCAGAAGCCGGTTCCGGCGGGCTTCCGCCTTGAACTTCAGCTCCGCGTCATGGACGAACTTGTTCTCGAAGCCGTCCTTGCGCTCGTCGAATGTCGTCATGATATGAATCCCGTTGCCGGTAGGCCCGTTTCGGCCAGATTTCGTCTGTCTTCCTAGCGAGATGGGAGTTCGCAAGACAGCCGGCAATCCGTCGCAGCGAAGATGGTAAAACTGCCGCAAAATGGACGCCGTCGATTGTATCGCAGGGGCCAATCAGGTAGTTTGCCCACAAGTCCAGTTCTCGTTCTGTTTCCCGAGTTCCGGGTTCTCGCGGCAGCTCCGCCGCGGGTCTTGTTCACACGGAGCCTATCTCATCCATGGACTTCAACAACACACGGTACATCCCAATGAGCCGTCGGCGTCGCATTTATGAAGGCAAGGCCAAGGTCCTGTATGAAGGACCGGAACCGGGAACCCTGATTCAGCACTTCAAGGACGATGCGACCGCGTTCAACGCCAAGAAGCACCAGGTGATCGAGGGCAAGGGCGTCCTCAACAACCGCATCTCCGAATACGTCTTCCAGCACCTCAACGACATCGGGGTGCCGACCCATTTCATCCGCCGCCTCAACATGCGCGAGCAGCTGATCCGCGAAGTCGAGATCGTGCCGCTCGAGGTCGTCGTGCGCAACGTCGCCGCCGGCTCGCTGTCGCAGCGCCTCGGCATCGAGGAAGGCACGCAGCTGCCGCGCTCGATCATCGAGTTCTATTACAAGAACGACCAGCTCAACGACCCGATGGTGTCGGAAGAGCACATCACCGCGTTCGGCTGGGCGACGCCCCAGGAGATCGACGACATCATGGCGCTCGCCATCCGCGTCAACGATTTCCTCACCGGCCTCTTTCTCGGCATCGGCATCCGCCTCGTCGACTTCAAGATGGAGTGCGGCCGCCTGTTCGAGAACGAGATGATGCGCATCATCGTCGCCGACGAGATCTCGCCGGACTCCTGCCGTCTGTGGGACATCAAGTCGAACGAGAAGCTCGACAAGGACCGTTTCCGCCGCGATCTCGGCGGCCTGCTCGAAGCCTATACCGAGGTCGCCAAGCGTCTCGGCATCATGGGCGAGAACGAGCGGCCGGCGGGCACCGGCCCGGTGCTGGTCAAGGGCTGAAGACAACTGGGATTGAAATGATGAAGGCTCGTGTCACCGTCACGTTGAAGAACGGCATTCTGGACCCGCAGGGCAAGGCCATCGAGGGCGCGCTGAAGTCGCTCGGCGTCGATGGCATCGCCAGCGTGCGCCAGGGCAAGGTGTTCGACATCGAGGTCGCCGGTGCCGACAAGGCCAAGGCGGAAGCCGCGCTGAAGGAAGCCGCCGACAAGCTGCTCGCCAACACGGTGATCGAGAACTATCGCGTCGAGGTGGTGGGCTGAAGGTCTCCCATGGCAGAGATCACTAACCAGTTGATCTATGAGACGCTCGAGCAGATGCAGGAGCGTCTCGGCCGCGTCGACCACAAGGTCGATGAGATGAAGAACGAACTGCAGGCCATGCGGGGACACCTTGTGGCCGTTCAGCAGGATATCGGCAACGTCTACCAGACGCTGGCTCGGCAGGAGACGCGCCTGGAGAGGATCGAAGCCCGCCTCGAACTGAGTGATATGCCCACGTCATGAAATCCGCCGTCCTCGTTTTCCCCGGCATCAATCGCGAACGCGACATGGCGCGGGCGCTCAAGCTGATCGCGGGCCACGAGCCCGCGATGGTGTGGCATGCCGACACCGAGCTGCCTGATGGCACCGACCTCGTTGTCGTGCCCGGCGGCTTCTCCTATGGCGACTACCTGCGCTGCGGCGCCATCGCGGCGCGCGCGCCGGTGATGGATGCGGTGCGCGCCCATGCGGCGAAGGGTGGCCTCGTGCTCGGCGTCTGCAACGGCTTCCAGATCCTCTGCGAGTCCGGCCTGCTGCCGGGCGTGCTGATGCGCAACGCGGGCCTCAAGTTCATCTGCAAGGATGTCCATCTGCGCGTCGAGCGCTCCGACACGGCGTTCACCCGCGGCTACAATGCCGGGCAGGTGATCCGCGTGCCGGTGGCCCATGGCGAGGGCAACTACGCCGCCGACGAGGAGACGCTCAAGCGGCTCGAAGGCGAGGGGCGGGTGCTCTATCGCTACTGCTCGCCGGCGGGCGACGTCGGCGACCTCCACAACATCAACGGTGCGGCGGCCTCGATCGCCGGCATCGTGTCGGACAAGGGCAATGTGCTCGGCATGATGCCCCATCCGGAGAATCACGTCGAAGAGATCATGGGCTGCACTGACGGCCGTGGCCTGTTCGCCGGCCTCGCGGCACATTTCGACCGCGCGGCGTAGTGCTGTGTCGGGGCGGGGCTCGATGCCCGCCCTGTTCGCGCGCTTCAGGCGCGCTTTTTGACGCGTTTGATCGTGCCCGAGAAGCTCAGCAGCGGGCGGTTGTCGCTGGTCATCATGCCGCGCAGGAAGATCAGCGAGCCGCCGGCGCGGGTGACCTCGCCGGTGGCCTCGATGCGTGCGCCTTCCTGGGCCGCGTCGAGGAATTCGGCATTGAACGCCACCGTCACCGCCGGGCCCTGCAGCTCGCGCCGGGCGAAGGCGAACAGGCAGTAGTCCGCGAAGGTCATGAAGCAGCCGCCATGGACGTGGCCGAGCCCGTTGAGATGCTTCTTCTCGACCCGGAAGGCGCAGCGGACGCGGCCGTTCTCCTCAATCTGCCAGAACGGGCCGTTGTGCGATTCGAAGGTGTCGCGGCTCCAGGTCGACCAGCCGGCGAACTCGCCCTCGGTGGCGGTGACGGTGGTGCGGTGGAGCGGGGTCGGCGGAACGAGGTTCAAGGGGCTCTCCCTGGGCCTTGGGCCGGTCGCTGAAAGGGCGGCGCGGCTGTCGCCGCAGGTCATAATCCGGATGGCGCCTTCGGCGCAAACCGCCCGATCCGGCCCGATCCCCAGATTTGGCCGGCCCGCGGAAAATGGGGGGCAGAAAGGCCTTTTCCGGCCCTTCCGATGCCCGTAAACAGGGGCCAAATATGTTGACTGTCAGCATCGTTGTAGACAATCCACACTGACGCCCGACACCCCTCCAAGCGCGCGCGAGAGCATGATTTCCAACGAACCGAAGATCACCCCGGAACTCGTCGCCAGCCACGGCCTCAAGCCCGACGAGTACGAGCGCATCCTCAAGTTGATCGGGCGCGAGCCGACCTTCACCGAGCTCGGCATCTTCTCGGCGATGTGGAACGAGCACTGCTCGTACAAGTCGTCGCGCAAGCACCTGCGCGGGCTGCCGACCAAGGCGCCGTGGGTGATCCAGGGGCCGGGCGAAAATGCCGGCGTCATCGACATCGGCGACGGCCAGGCGGTGGTCTTCAAGATGGAGAGCCACAACCACCCCAGCTACATCGAGCCGTACCAGGGCGCGACCACGGGCGTTGGCGGCATCCTGCGCGACGTCTTCACCATGGGCGCGCGTCCGATCGCCTGCCTCAACGCGCTGTCGTTCGGTGACCCGTCGCATCCCAAGACGCGGCATCTGGTGTCCGGCGTCGTCGCCGGCGTCGGCGGCTATGGCAACTCGTTCGGCGTGCCGACTGTCGGCGGCCAGACGCGCTTCCACACCCGCTACGACGGCAACATCCTCGTGAATGCCATGGCGGTCGGTCTCGCCGACGCCGACAAGATCTTCTATGCGGCGGCGTCCGGCGTGAACATGCCGATCGTCTATCTCGGTTCCAAGACCGGCCGTGACGGCATCCACGGCGCCACCATGGCGTCGGCCGAGTTCGACGACGCCTCCGAGGAGAAGCGCCCGACCGTGCAGGTCGGCGATCCCTTCGCCGAGAAGCTGCTGCTCGAAGCGTGCCTCGAGATCATGGCCAAGGACTGCGTCATCGCGATCCAGGACATGGGCGCGGCCGGCCTGACCTGTTCGGCGGTCGAGATGGGCGCCAAGGGCGACCTCGGCGTCGACCTCGATCTCGACGCGGTGCCGACCCGCGAGACCGGCATGAGCGCCTACGAGATGATGCTCTCGGAAAGCCAGGAGCGCATGCTCATGGTGCTCAAGCCCGAGAAGGAAAAGGAAGCGGAAGCGATCTTCCGAAAGTGGGGCCTTGACTTTGCCATCGTCGGCTACACCACCCCGAGCAAGCGCTTCGTCATCAAGCATGGCGGCGCCGTGATGGCCGACCTGCCGATCAAGGAGCTCGGCGACGAGGCGCCGCTGTACGACCGCCCGTTCGTCGAGAGCCCGAAGCTGCCGGTGATCCATGCGCGCGACGTCAAGGCGCCGCTGGCCCCGCTCGCCGCGCTGGAGAAGCTGCTGGCGACGCCGGACCTCTGCTCCAAGCGCTGGGTGTGGGAGCAGTACGACCATGTCATCATCGGCAACACCCTGCAGCGCCCGGGCGGCGATGCCGCGGTGGTGCGCGTCGCCGACGGCCCCAAGGGTCTCGCGCTGACGGTCGATGTCACACCGCGCTACTGCGAGGCCGATCCGTTCGAGGGCGGCAAGCAGGCGGTGGCGGAAGCCTGGCGCAACATCACCGCCGTCGGCGGCCGGCCGCTGGCGATCACTGACAACCTCAATTTCGGCAATCCCGAGCGGCCCGAGATCATGGGCCAGTTCGTGTATTGCCTGCGCGGCATCTCGGCGGCATGCACCGCGCTCGACTTCCCGGTCGTGTCCGGCAACGTCTCGCTCTACAACGAGACCAACGGCCGCGGCATCCTGCCGACCCCGTCGATCGGCGGCGTCGGCGTGCTCGACGACTTCACCAAGTCGGCGACGCTGGCGTTCAAGGCCAAGGGCGAAGCGATCCTGCTGATCGGCGCCACCGAAGGCTGGCTCGGCCAGTCGGCGTATCTGCGCGACGTCTGCGGTCGCGAGGAGGGCGCTCCGCCGCCGGTCGATCTCGCGATCGAGAAGCGCAACGGCGACGTGGTGCGCGGCATGATCCATGCGGGTTCGGCGACCGCCGTGCACGACATCGCCGACGGCGGTCTCCTGGTCGCGCTCGCCGAGATGGCGATCGCCGGCGGCATCGGCGCCAACCTCGATGCGGCGCCCGAAGGCCTCGTGCCGCACGCCTTCTGGTTCGGCGAAGACCAGGCGCGCTACATCGTCACTGTGCCGCAGAGCGAGCTGCTCGGCGTCCTGACCAAGCTCAAGGCGGTCGAGGTGCCGTACCTGCAGATCGGCACCACCGGCGGTGATACGCTGGCCATCGCCGGCGAGGGCGAAGTGCCGGTGAAGCAGCTCAACGCCTCTTTCGAACGCTGGCTGCCGGAGTACATGGCGGGCAAGGCGTAAATTCTTCTTCGTCCGAGTGCTGTCAGAACGCAGCGCGTCAGTTTTCTCCGTCATGCCCGGCCTTGTGCCGGGCATCCACGTCTTTAGCGCATCTCAGCAGCAAAGACGTGGATGGCCGGGACAAGCCCGGCCATGACGAGTTTTAACAATGATCACTCGGTCCAGCGCGTAGCCGGATGAGTGCAGCGACATGCGGGATCGCAGGACCGCATCGGCTTTGGCGATGCCGCCCCGAGGCTCACGCCCCCGTCCGCCCCTCCCAGTATGGCGCGCGCAGCTTGCGCTTGAAGATCTTGCCGCTGGCCTCGCGCGGCAGCGCGGGGATGAAGTTGACTTCGCGCGGCACCTTGAAGTTGGCGAGGCGGCGCTTGAGATAGTCCTGCACGGCGGCGGACGTCAGCTCCGCGCCGGTCTCCGGCTCGATGTAGGCGCACAGCCGCTCGCCGAACTCCTCATCGGGAATGCCGAACACGGCGCAGTCGCGCACGCCGTCCATGCCGATCAGCGTGTTCTCGATCTCCGCCGGATAGATGTTGACCCCGCCGGAGATCACCATGTCGGACTTGCGGTCGCACAGGAACAGATAGCCGTCGGCGTCGAAGAAGCCGACGTCGCCGACGCTGACGAGGTCGGCGCGGCCGGCGGCGGCGCGCGCGCCGGTCTTGCCGTGATAGTCAAAGTCCGAGATCGCGGTCTGGCGCATGTAGATCTCGCCGGGCTCGCCGACCGCGCATTCCGTGCCATCGGGACGATAGATCCTGACCACGCCGCCTTCGATGACGCGGCCGACCGTGCCGGGCTTGGCCAGCGCCTCCGCCGAGTTGTGCCACACCGGAATGCCTGTTTCGGTCGAGCCCAGGTACTCGTTGATCACCGGGCCCCACCACCGGATCATCGCCTGCTTGACCTCGATCGGGCAGGGCGCGGCGCCGTGCACGACGAAGCGCAGCGACGACAGGTCGTAGCGCGTCTTGACCTCGTCGGGCAGGCGCAGCAGCCGCACGAACATGGTCGGCACCATGTGCATGTGGGTGATGCGGTGCTTTTCGATCAGTTGCAGCAGGTCTTCCGGATCGAACCGCGGCTCCAGCACGATGGTGCAGCCGTGGCGGAACGCGAGCATGCCATAGGAATTCGGTGCCGAATGGTACATCGGCCCGTTCATCAGGATGATCTGGTTTTCGTTGGGCTTGACGCCATAGGTGATGCCGCTGATGTGCTCGGCGGCGGCGGCCTGCTCGGGCCGCATCGGCGCGCGCCGCACGCCCTTCGGCCGCCCGGTGGTGCCGGAGGTGTAGAACATCGGCGAGGCGCGCAGCGGCGCTGCGGTCCACGGTGCATGGCCGTCACGCCATGTGTCCCAGTCAACGCAACCGTCCGGCACGGCGCACAGCTCCGGCGGCACGCCGTAGCAGGCGGCGATCTCCGGCGGTGTCGTCACCACCAGCAGCTGCAGCCGCTTGGGCAGGCCGTCGCGGATCTGCGGCAAGAGGTCGGCATGGCAGACCAGGATGTCGGTGCCGCAGTCGGCGAGGATATAGCCGACTTCGTCCGCCTTGAGATGCCAGTTGATCGGCACCACCGGCGAACCGAGCGCCGCCGCCGCGCTCGACGCCTCGAACAGCGCGAAGTCGTTGCGCAGCATCATGGCGACGGGGCGGCCGTCGCTGACGCCGAGGCTGTTGAAGCCGGTGGCCGCCCGCGCGATGCGGGCCTGGATGGTGGGGGTGTCGATGGCGCGTTCGCCGCTGATGATCATGTCGTGGCCGCCTTGAGGGGTTAGCGATCGTCGATCAGGTTGCCGAAGCCGATCCAGCTCTGGCCGTCGAAGCGGCGCAGCCGGAGCGTCTGGAACGGCAGGTAGTCGTCCGGAGCCGTCGACACGGTAATGCCGGGCAGCAGCAACGGCAATTGCAGCTCGCGCAGGGCGGTCGCCTGCCGCAGCACGTTGTCACGGCTGAGATCGTCGCCGCACGCCGTCAGCACGGCCGCCAGCAGGCGCGCGTTGATGTAGCCGGTGGCGTAGTGGCCGTTGCGCGGATCGACCGAAGGCATGTTCTGCCGCATGAATGCGAAGTACTCTCTGACGTCGGCGTCGTTGGCCCACTGGGCGTCGCCGACGTCCTTGGTATAGCTCGACGAAATCAGCCCGACCGCGTTGTCGAGGCCGGCCGGCTCGAGGAAGGTGATCGAGGAGGCCGACGTCGGTACGAAGAACAGGTCCGGCTTCCAGTTGATCTCGGCGATGCCCTTGATCATCTGCGAGGTGAACTTGCCGAGCGTGACGCCGAACAGCACGTCGGCGCCGGATGCCTTGAGCGCCGCGAGCTGCGAGCTGATGGTGGGGGCGGCCGGCTCGTAGCTCGCCTCCGCGACGATCATCGACGCCGCCTTGTCGCCGAGCGCGCGCTTGAAGCCGCCGACATAGTCGCGGCCGAAATCGTCGTTCTGGGCGAGGATGGCGATTTTCGCGTTCGGCTTCGCCTGCAGCACATGCTTGGCGTAGACCACGCCTTCGGAGGCGTAGGCGACCATGCCGGGCATCGTCCAGGGATAGCGCTGCGGATCGTTCCACTTCGTCGCGCCGCTCAGCACGAGCAGCTGCGGCACCTTCTTGCCGTTGAGATAGCGGTGCACCGCGTTGTTGGTCGCGGTGCCGAGCGCGCCGAACATCAGCAGCACGTCGTCCTGCTCGACCAGCCGGCGGGTGTGCTCCACGGTCTTCGGCGGCGAGTAGGCGTCGTCGAGACTGATGAACCTGACCTTGCGGCCGTTGATGCCGCCGTCGGCATTGATCTTGCTGAAGTAGGTTTCCTGCACGCGGCCGATGGCGCCGAAACCGGACAGCGGGCCGCTGTAGGGCAGGGTCTGTCCGATCCGGATTTCGGCGGGGGCGTTGTCCGCGTGGGCGGTCGCGACCGCGCAGGCCGCGATCAGGCCGACCGTCATCGTTCGCAGCAAAGCGGCTGCCATGGTCCGTTCTCCCTCGATGTTTCTTGATTGAACCGGCCCGCTTGTGCGGGCCGGCCGGGTCAGGCGATGGCGCGCTGGGCGAAGTCGGCGGTCGCCTCGCCGAACTCGCGCTTCAGCCGTCCGACCAGCTCCGCCACCGGCGGGGCGTCGGTGATCTGGCCGATGCCCTGGCCCGAGCCCCAGATGTCGCGCCAGGCCTTGGCCTTCATGTTGCCGCCGGAGCCGAAATTCATCTTCGACTTGTCGGCGACCGGCAGGTTGGCGGGATCGAGCCCGGCGGCGGCGATCGACGGTCCCAGATAGTTGCCGTGCACGCCGGTGAACAGGTTGGTGTAGACGGTGTCATGGGCCGCGTAGTCGATCAGCGCCTGCTTGTAGGCGGCGTCGGCGTTGGCCTCTTCGGTGGCGATGAAGCGCGTGCCCATGTAGGCGAGGTCGGCGCCGAGCGCGAGCGCCGAGGCGATGCCCCAGCCGTCGGAGATCGCGCCGGACACCAGAATCGTGCCCTTGAACCATTGCTTGACCTCGCGCACCAGCGCGAACGGCGACAGCGTGCCGGCATGGCCGCCGGCACCGGCGCACACCAGGATCAGGCCGTCGACGCCCTGTTCGGCGGCCTTGCGGGCGTGCTTGACGTTGATGACATCATGAAAGACGACGCCGCCATAGGAATGCGCGGCCTCGACGATCTCCGCCGGCGGGCGCAGCGAGGTGATGATGATCGGCGCCTTGTGCTTCACACACGTCTCCATGTCCTTCATCAGGCGGTCGTTGGAGGCGTGGCAGATCTGGTTGACGGCGTAGGGCGCGACCTTCTTGTCCGGGTTCGCAGCCTGATATTCGCCGAGTTCGTCGGTGATGCGGCTCAGCCATTCGTCGAGCTTCTCGACCGGGCGGGCGTTGAGGGCGGGAAACGAGCCGACGATGCCGGCCTTGCACTGCGCGATCACGAGCTCCGGGCCCGAGACGATGAAGAGCGGCGAGCCGACCACGGGCAGATCGAGTTTTCCGTGCAGCGAAGCGGGCAGAGTCATGGTTCCTCCTGGTCTGTTGCGGCGCAGTCTAGCCTTGACGGACGCCCCCGCTGTGTTCGAATTTGAACAGAGTTGGCATCGGATTTGTACAATGGCAATGGACTGGGAGCAGTGCCGCACCTTCCTGGCGGTGGCGGAGGCGGGCAGCTATCTCGGCGCGGCACGGCGGCTGCGCACGAGCCACCCGACCGTGAGCCGGGCGGTGGCCGCGCTGGAGACCCAGCTCGGCACCAAGCTGTTCGCACGTGGCAACGACGGGCTGGTGCTGACCCCCCAGGGCGAGCGGCTGCGGGAGCATGCCGAGGTCATGGCCGCCGCAGCGCTACGCGCCGAGGCCGAAGTGTCGGCGCGCGGGATGCGGGCGCGCGGCCGGGTGCGGCTGTCGATCGGGCCGACGCTCGCCGCCTACTGGCTGATGCCGCACATGGCGACCTTCCTCGGCCGTCACCCCGACGTCGAGATCGAGCTGGTCACCCATCCGTTCCCGGTCAGCGTGCGGCGGCGCGAGGCCGACATCGTGCTGCGCATCTTCCAGGCCGGTGACGAGAACCTGATCGGCCGCAAGATCGCCCGCCTCGGGGTCGGCTTCTACGTGTCGCGGGCCTATGTGGCACGCCATTCATTGCCGGAAAGCCGGGAGGAATGGCAGGACCATCAGATCATCGGTTTCGCCGACAAGGCCTCCAACGCCGAGCTGGGGCGCTGGAGCGACCATGTCGCGCGGCGCGCCACCGTGGCGATGCGCTGCTCGTCGCAGGCCGACATGCTGGCGGCGGTGCGGGCCGGGATCGGCATCTGTGCGATGTCCTGCATCGTCGGCGACGCCCATGACGATCTCGTCCGCGTCGCGCCCAACAAGCTCGCCGGCCTGTCCGACATCTGGCTGCTGGCGCATCCGGACCTGGTGGAACTGCCGCCGATGCGCGCGGTGATCGATTTCGTCACCGCCTGCGCGCGCCTCGACCGCGACCGCCTGCGCGGTGTCGTGTCGCCGTCCTAGAGGATGCGGGTGGCGCCGGGAATCCGGCGCAGCGCCGCGGTGACGGCCCAGCTCGACAGCAGCGTGCCGGCGAACACGATCAGCACCTTGAAGGCGACATGCATCGTGCTCGGCAGCAGCGTGTATTGCAGCCACAGGCAGGGAATGTAGTGCAGCACATAGATGCCGTAGGCATCGGCGCGCAGCGGATCGAGCAGGTTCTTGTCGCCCTGGGCGAAACGCAGGAACAGCGCCAGGATGGCGACGCTGATGGTGACGCAGGCGAGCGCATAGACGATGCCATAGCTGCTCTGCCACCAGAACGGCGGCGCGCCGGCGAGATTGCTCAGCCGCATCCGGCGGAAGTTGATCAGCACCGTCAGCGCGCCGAATGCTGCCGCGGCCGTCAGCACCCAGGCCCACCAGAACCGGGCGAGGTTGCCGGTTCGCGCCAGCAGGCCCTTGTCGATATCAGCGGCTCCGACGCCCATGCCGGCGAGGAAGAACACGCCGTACAGCACCACACGGCTCGCCTGCACCTGCAGCGGGCCGAGGTTGAACCAGCTTACCGCGCCGAAGTGGAACAGCATCGGCACGTAGGCGATGACCGAGGCGACGAACAGTCCCCCGATGAACAGCCACGGACGCGCGGCGGAGGCCGCCGAGAGGCGGTTGAGCGCGCTCACCAGCGCGGGCGCAAACAGAAACAGCGGAATCGCCAGCAGGTCCAGCAGCAGCAGGAACCAGATGAACCAGGCCGGCCCATCGAACCAGATGCCGGTCCGCACGTTCTGCAGCCAGAATTCCCCGAAGCTGAGTTTGGCGGGTGTCAGGCTGAAGGAGGCATAGTAGGCGATCGGCATCAGCAGCAGGATCGCGGCGAGGAACGGCACGCCAAGCCGCAGCGCGCGGTCACGCAGGAAGTGCCCGACGCCCTTGCGCTGCAGGCTCGGCCACACGAACAGCCCCGACAGGAAGAACATCAACGACATGAAGAACGCGTCGTTGAACAGCGTCAGCACGTTGAAGCCGATCCACTTCTGCGCATCGACGATCGGCGCCGTCGACCACAGATAGTGGTTGGGATAGAAGCGGCCGAACGCGGTGTACGCCACCACCGTGTGGTTGGCGAGCACCAGAACCGTAATGAAGGTCCGTGCGCGATCGAGCGCCGCATTGCGATCGGACATGGCTTGCCGCTTCCCCCTGCCTGACGGTTCGACCTTAGGGGACTCCATGCGGGCGCGGAAGCCGAAACACAAGCCCCATGCGCACTAGGCACAATTACTGATGACCGGCGGATGACGCGGCATCCGCCGGCAGGATGCGCGGCGAACCGATCGTGATCAGTTGGTCAACTGCTGGATCGTCACCTTGTGGGGATAGAAGGCGAGATGTCCGGCGATGGCACGAACCGCATCATAGGGCTGCTCGTAGGTCCAGATCGCATTCTCCAGTGTCTTGCCGTCCACGGTGATGCTGTAATAGCTCGCATCGCCCTTATAGGGGCAGTGCGTGGTGTGGTTGGTGCGCGTCAGCAGCGCCATGTTGGCAGCCTCGCGTGGCAGGTACTCGACGGCCGGATAGCTCGCCTCTTTCAGGGTGAGCGAACGGCCGGTCTCGGCGACCACCGTTTCGCCGACGGAGACCCGGATATGGTTGGGGTTTGACGCGATCGTGATGGGGTGGTCGGGGCCGGGAACTTTCATGAGGGAAGGCCTGTCCTGGTAAGTTTTTTTTGAGCGGTTCTGGAGCGGTTCGAGGGGGAGGTCGATCCTGGAAGCCGGGCGCGGCTGTCCCGACCCCGGGCGGGGACGGGGTGCGACCACGCAGACCGTGGATATAGTACCCCTGAGGGGGTCCGGAAGACGTGACGGGGCCCGCCGATCGCGTTAAATTTGCTGGGATCGCAGCGGCACGGGGCCGCAGGGCGATCGCTGGAGTACTTAGAAATGCCTATGGATGCGCGGGATATCGAGGCCATGATCAAGGCGGCCATTCCCGACGCTGAGGTCACCATCCGTGACCTTGCGGGGGACGGTGATCACTATGCCGCGACCGTCATCTCCGAATCGTTTCGTGGCAAGTCGCGGGTGCAGCAGCACCAGATCGTCTACCAGTCGCTGAAGGGCCAGATGGGCGGCGTGCTGCATGCCCTGGCGCTGCAGACCGGGACGCCGGAGGCGTGAGCTTGCGCGGAGTGGCCGCAGGCTGCCGCACGGCATGAACGAGGGTGGACGCCGCTCGGTGCTGCGGGTGCGCGAGGCGCACCAGCACAGCCGCGTCACCGCGGTTGAGCTGTTCTTCGACCTGGTGTTCGTGTTCGCGGTCACCCAGATCTCCCATGCCCTGCTGAAGGATTTCTCGCTGCTCGGCGGCGCGCGGGTCACCGTGCTGTTCCTGGCGGTGTGGTGGGTGTGGATTTTCACGTCCTGGGTCACCAACTGGCTCGACCCGGACCGCACGCCCGTGCGCATCCTGCTGTTTCTGCTGATGCTCGGCGGCCTCGTGCTGTCGACGTCGCTGCCGGCGGCGTTTGACGCGCGGGGACTGGCGTTCGGCGTCGCCTTTGCCGCCATGCAGGTCGGCCGCTCGGCGGTGACGCTGTGGCTGCTGCCGGCCTCCGAACAGGGCATGCGGCGCAATTTCATCCGCATCCTGGCGTGGCTGTCGGTCAGCGGCGTGCTGTGGATCGCGGGCGGCCTTGCCGACCCGCAGACGCGGCTCGGCCTGTGGGCTCTTGCGGTCTTCATCGAGTACATGGGCCCGGTGACGCGCTTCCGCACCCCCGGGCTTGGCGCCTCGACCATCGACGACTGGAATGTCGAGGGCGGCCATATGGCCGAGCGCTCGTCGGCCTTCATTTTGATCGCGCTCGGTGAATCCGTCGTGGTCACCGGGGCGACCTTCGCCGATCTCCCCTGGTCTGGCCCGACCATCGCCGCCTTCGTCGCCTCGTTCGTCGGCAGCATCGCGATGTGGTGGATCTATTTCCACAAGGGCGCGGAGGCGGGGGCGGAGCGTATCTCCAGCGCCGACGACCCCGGGCGCATCGCGCGGCTCGCCTACACCTATTTCCACATGCCGATGGTGGCGGGCATCATCATGTCGGCGGTCGCCGACGAACTGGTGCTGGCCCATCCGAACGGCCATACCGACCTCAAGACCATTCTCAGCGTCGTCGGCGGACCACTGTTGTTCCTGATCGGCACCATCCTGTTCAAGCGCACGATCCGCGGCCACTGGCAGCCGTCGCATGTCGTCGGCATCGCCGCGCTGCTGGCGCTGGCCGCGACCGGTGAACTGATGTCGCCGCTGGTGTTGTCGGTGCTGACGACCGTCGTGCTGGTGGTGGTGGCGGCGTGGGAGGCGATCTCGCTGGGATCGAGCGCCGCGCCGGGCGGGGGCACCTGAGGGCGGAATTTCCCCTGAGAGGCTGAATCGAAAGCAGCCATGAAACGCGGCAATTGCTGTTGAACTCGTCATGGCCGGGCATGTCCCGGCCATCCACGTCTTTCTTACTGAGGTGCCTTAAGTCGTGGATGCCCGGGACAAGCCTAGGCATGACGGAGAAAAACATCGCATGCTGTCGTGCGATCAGCCCGCCTCCGCCCGCAGCGCATGCACCGAGAACATCGCCTCCGGATCGGTCCAGGTCTGCAGCGTGCTCCAGCCGGCGTCGCACGCCAGCGCGCTGAAGCGACCGATGCTGTATTTGTAGCTGTTCTCGGTATGGATGGTCTCGCCGCTGCGGAACGCGACGCTGTGGCCGAGCAGGCGCACGGTCTGCGCCTTGCGGCTGATGAGATGCATCTCGATGCGGTGACGCTCGCGGTTGTAGACCGCGCGATGGGCGAAGCCGGACAGGTCGAAATTGCCGCCGAGCTCGCGGTTGATGCGCACCAAAAGGTTGAGGTTGAAGCGCGCGGTGACGCCGGCCGCATCGTTGTAGGCCGCCTGCAGCAGTTGCTCGTCCTTCTCGAGGTCAATGCCGATGATCAGGAGCGCGCCGGCGCCGAGCAGCGTTCGCGCGCTGCGCAGGAAGGCGCCGGCCTCGTGCGGCTCGAAATTGCCGAGCGTCGATCCCGGGAAGAAGCCGACCTTCGGCATCGCCGCGACCTCGGCCGGCAGTGCGAAGGGGGTGGTGAAGTCGGCGACGACGGGCCGGATGTCGAGCGTCGGATAGTCGCGCTTGAGGTCGCGCGCCTGGCCGTTGAGGAATTCGCCGGAGATGTCCACGGGCACATAGGCGCCGAGGCGGCGGCCGAGCCGGCCGCGCTCCAGCAGCAGGCGCACCTTGGTGGTCGCGCCGGCGCCGAACTCGATGAGCGCTGCGCCATCGGGAATGATGGCGGTGATGTCCTTGCCGCGCGCCTTGAGGATGCCGAGCTCGGTGCGGGTCGGATAGTATTCCGGCAGCACGGTGATCTGCTCAAACAGCGCCGAGCCCGCGGCGTCGTAGAAGTATTTTGGCGACAGCATCTTCTGTTGCGGCTCGGACAATCCGGCGAGAACGTCGCCGGCGAAGGCGCGATCGGCGATGGTATCGTTGGCGTCGAGCGGACACGCGGCGGCCATGGCGGCGGAGTGCATGCTCATTGGAATCTCTCCCACATGGCGCCAGCGCGCCGTTGTCATGTCGTCAATGCGCAACGGCGCCGGGGCATCACCACCGCGGCGCTGTCGTCTCCCTCAATTGCGGTAATCGGCGAGGCGCAGCCCTGTGAACTGCCACCGGTGGTGCGGGTAGAAGAAATTACGGTAGGTGACGCGGCTGTGGCCCTGCGGTGTCGCCAGTGACGAGCCGCGCAGCACCAGCTGGTTCACCATGAACTTGCCGTTGTATTCGCCGAGCGCGCCCTCGATGGCGCGATAGCCCGGATAGGGGGCGTAGGCGCTTCGCGTCCACTGCCAGACGATGCCGAAGGCATCCTCGAGCTGGCCGGCACGGGCGGCGACCTCCCATTCCATCTCGGTCGGCAGGTGCTTGCCGGCCCAGCGCGCGAACGCATCGGCCTCGTAGTAGCTGACATGGCAGACCGGCGCGTCGGGATCGACCGCCTGCAGGCCGCCGAGGGTCATGATGTGCCAGGTCCCATGCACCTGGCGCCAGTGGCCGGGGGCATCCCATGCCTCGCTGGTCACCGTCGCAAAACCGTCCATCAGCCACAGCGTCGGGGTGCGGTAGCCGCCGTCTGCCATGAAGGCGAGCCACTCGCGGTTGGTGACGAGATGGCGCGAGAGGTGAACCGGGCCGACGAGAGCGCGGTGCACCGGCCGCTCATTGTCGAAATGGAAGGTGTCGGGGGCGTGGCCGATGCTGTGGATGCCTTCGGTCAATGCGACCTCGGCGGTGCCATCGCGCCGTGCGGCGGGGAAGCGCCAGCCCGCGTGGTAGGCGGGCGGGATCGGGTTGTGTGCGAAGACATGCAGGATGTCGGTGAGCATCAGCTCCTGGTGCTGCTGCTCGTGGTTGAGGCCGACCTCCATCAGTGGCGCGACGCTCGCAAGCGTCGCCGCATCGGCGCTTTCAAGGAAGCGGATCATGGCCGCGTCGACATGGCGACGATAGGCGGTGACGTCGTCGACGCCGGGCCTCGTCAGGAGGCCGCGCTGGTTGCGGGCATGGCGCGGGCCGGCGGAGACGTAATAGGAGTTGAACAGGAAGGCGTAGTCCGGATGAAACGGCTGATATCCCCTGCAGTGCTGGCCGAGCAGGAATTGCTCGAAGAACCAGGTGGTGTGGGCGCGGTGCCATTTGGCGGGGCTGGCGTCCGGCATCGACTGGACCGTCTGATCCTCCGCCGACAGTGGCGCCGCGCGCCGCTCGGTCTCGTCCCGGACGGTCCGGAAGGCCGCGATCAGCCCGGCGGCGGTCCCGCCGTGGGAGGCCGGGACAGGGGGCCTGGAGATCATGTTCGGGTCGGCGGCGGCGGTCGTAGCTGCTTTCGTCACGCAGAACTCCAATCTGGGAGAAGAACGTGGCTGCCCGGGGTCGGTTCCGAAGCATGGTGTTCCGGTAGATAGGGGGCGCCACCGGTAAAAGAAGGGGCAGCAGCGCGATCTTTTGGGGGAGGGGCAGCCATGCGGGACGCTTCCGGCCGGGAAAATGTTTGGGCGGCGGGGGCGTTTTTGCTACATATATCAGTCAGAAGGCTGGCCGGTTGGCTCCGGCGCACAAGGACGAGATCATGAGCATCGAGCAATTCATCGAAAACGAAGTGAAGTCGAACGACGTGGTGCTGTTCATGAAGGGCACGCCGCAGTTTCCGCAGTGCGGCTTCTCGGGACAGGTGGTCCAGATCCTCGACCACATCGGCGTCGCCTATAAGGGCCTGAACGTGCTCGAATCGGCCGACCTGCGCAACGGCATCAAGACCTTCTCCAACTGGCCGACCATTCCCCAGCTCTACGTCAAGGGCGAGTTCATCGGCGGCTGCGACATCGTCCGCGAGATGTTCCAGGCCGGCGAGCTGCAGCAGCTGTTCACCGACAAGGGCGTGACGCTGCACCAGCCGGCGAACTGAGCCTATCTGCATCGTTCCGTTATTGCCGCCGGGCCGTGCCGCGATCCTCGATCGCAGCGCGGCCCGATCGTTTTCATGGTTCTGTCGTGATCCCAGGCGCATCGCTCTCGTCCGGTGCTCCCGACCGCGACACGGCGGTCGGTCGAAGCGACGATCCGACAGGTCGCCATGCGATCTCTTGGCGGAAATTGCGCCCGGCGGGCGGCGAGGCCAGGCGATGGTGGATGCTGCATCGCGGCTGAGCGCCGGCGCATGGGGCAGATCGGCCTTCGCACAGGTTCGTTGCTTGCGCCGTCATCCACGCTCGATACACTTCTGGTCAAACTGGACGCCAGATCTGGATTCGGGGGGCTCCGCGACATGAAGATGGTGCATAAAAGCCTGCTGCCGTTGGCGGCAGCGCTGATTCTGCTGACCGGCGAGGCGCGCACGGAGGTGCTGCCGCGCACGGCCCCCGAGGACGCCGGGCTGTCGCGCCAGCGGCTGTCGCGGATCGATACCTTCCTCAAGGCCGAGGTCGCCGCGCAGCGGATCCCCGGCGCAGTGGTGCTGGTGGAGCGCAGGGGCAAGCTCGCCTATTTCGATGTCGTCGGCGAGCGCGACCCCGCGACCAGGGCACCGATGACGGCGGACACCATCTTCCGCATCTACTCGATGTCGAAACCGATCACCTCGGTGGCGGCGATGATGCTGGTGGAGGAGGGCAAGCTCGCGCTCGACGAGCCGCTGGCGAAGTACATTCCTGCCTTCGCCAACGTGAAAGTCGCCGTCGAGAAGAAGGGCGAGGACGGCAAGCCGGTGATCGACCTCGTCGCGCCGCTGCGCCCCATCATCATCCAGGACCTGATGCGCCACACCTCGGGCATCACCTACGGCTTCTTCGGCGTCGGCGCGGTCAAGAAGATGTATGTCGACGCCCATGTGTTCGCCGGCGATTTCGACAACGCCGAGTTCGCCGAGCGAATCGTCAAACTCCCGCTCGCCTACCAGCCCGGCTCGACCTGGGACTACAGCCACTCTACCGACATCCTGGGACGGGTGATCGAGGTGGTGTCCGGCAAGTCGCTCTACCAGTTCGAGAAGGAGCGCCTGCTCGATCCGCTCGGCATGACGGACACGAGCTTCTACGTCACCGACAAGGCCAAGCAGGCGCTGGTGGCCGAGCCGTTTCCCAATGACCGGCATATCGGCAACGACGCGGACATGACCGATCCGCGCCTGCCGCAGAAATGGGAGTCGGGCGGCGGCGGCATGATGTCGACCATCGCTGACTATGCCCGCTTCGCGCGCATGCTGCTGAATGGCGGCGCGCTCGACGGCAAGCGCTATCTCAGCCCGAAGACGGTCGCCTTCATGGGCGCCAACCACCTCGGTCCCGGGATCGTGCCCGGGCCGTACTATCTGCCCGGCGCGGGCTTCGGCTTCGGCCTCGGCTTCGCGGTGCGCACCGAGGTCGGCGTCAGCCCCTTGCCGGGCAGCGTCGGCGAGATGACCTGGTCCGGGGCCGGCGGCACCACCTTCTGGATCGATCCAAAGGAGGACATGGTCGTGGTGTTCATGGCGCAGACCGTGACCCATCGCAATCGCCTGCGCTCGGTGCTGAAAAACATCGTCTATGGCGCGTTCGAGAAGTGAGGCGGCGGCGCGGCGCGTCGCGCCGGCGAGCGGGAGACGTGGCGCGCTTTGGCGCGGCATGGCGGCGGCGGTGCTGGCCATGGGTGTTCTCGGCAGTGCGGTCGCGGGCGAGCTGAAACTGTCGGCGGCGCGGCTCGATCGCATCACCGCGTTCTTTCGCCACGAGGTGGCCGCCGGCAACATCCCCGGCGCCATCGTGCGGATCCAGCGCCACGGCCGCCCGGCCTACATAAAGAGTTTTGGCGTGCGGGATGTCGCGACCGGGCGGCCGATGACCAGCGATACCATTTTCCGCCTTTACTCGATGTCGAAGCCGATCACCGCGGTCGCGGCGATGATGCTGGTGGAAGAGGGCCGGCTGTCCCTCGACGACCCGCTGTCGAAATACATTCCCGAATTCGCCGACATGAAGGTTGGGGTCGAGCGCGTCGGCACCGACGGCCAGCCGGTGCTCGACCTCATGCCGGCGCGCCGGCCGATCACCATCCAGGACCTGCTGCGGCATTCGTCGGGCATCGTCTACGACTATGTCGTGTTCGGCCTGATCAAGCAGAACCATATCGGCGCCGACATCCTCGCCGGCGATTTCGACAACGCCGAACTCGCCCGGCGGATCGCGCGGTTGCCGCTCGCCTATCAGCCCGGCACCACCTGGGCTTATGGCTATTCCTTCGATGTGCTGGCGCGGGTGGTCGAGGTGGTGTCGGGGCAGACATTGCGGCAGTTCGAGCAGGAGCGCCTGTTCGGGCCGCTCGGCATGACCGGTACGGGCTTCTATGTGACGCGGCCGGAGCAGCAGGACAAGGTCGCGGAGCCGCTGCCGAGCGATCCGGTGCACGAGAACCCGCGCATCCGCAAGCGCTGGGAATCCGGCGGCAGCGGCATGGTGTCGACCACGGCGGATCTCGCACGGTTTTTCCAGATGTTGCTGAACGGCGGCACGCTGGACGGCCGCCGCTATCTCAGCCCGCGCACCGTGGATTTCATGCTGGCCGACAGCATCGGTCCCGCAGCCGGCGTCAAGCCCTGGCTGTTCTACTATCCTGGCGCGGGGTTTGGCTTTGGCCTCGGCTTTGCCGTGCGCACCGACGCCGGGGTGAGCCCCTGGCCCGGCTCGATCGGGCAGGTCGACTGGGGTGGCGCCGCCGGCACCTACTTCTGGCTCGACCGGGAGGAAGACATGCTGGTGCTGCTGATGGTGCAGACACCGACCCAGCGCGGCCGTATCGAGGCGGCGCTGAAGAATCTCGTCTACGGCGCGTTCGAGCGATAAGGCCGGCCGCGACGCCCGAGGTCACGGTCCGACGGGATGATGACAGGTGGCTGAATACCTGCTCCTATCTTCAGGCAGATTCGAAGCGCCCCGCGCGGCTGCGCGTGCGAGTGGCGCGTTCCGTGAAGGAGGGCTTCGCCATGACCGAAACCGCGACGACCAAACCTGTTTCGACATTCCGCAAGGTGTGCGCCGCCATTCTCGATTTGCTGCTGATCTTCTTCGGTGGTGGCTATGTGATCGGCTATCTCACCGGCGGGCTGACCGAGGGCGGCTTCAATCTCAACGGAGGCCCGGCCTTCGTGCTGTTCGCGGTGGTCGTGCTCTACTTCATCGTCTTCCCCCGCTTTCTCGGCGGCACCGTGTTCCAGCGTCTGCTGGGCATTCGCTGATCGGGGCATCGTTCGCCCGATCGGGCGGCATGAACCAGCCTTGATCCTTGCGTTCTCCCGCTGCGCCGGTATCCTTTGCGGAAAGCCCTCACGGGCAGGGAGGTTGCAACGCAGAGGGAGCGGCGGCGAATGCGGCGGCGCGTGATCTCATTTGTTCTGGTGGCGCTGGTGATGGTGCTGGCGCAGCCTGTGCGCGCCGAGGCGCCGGTGAACACCACGGCTGCCGGATTTTCGGCCGGCGGTCTCACCAAGATCGACGACTATTTCGCCCACGAAATCGGGCTGGGCAAGATTCCCGGCGCCATCGTGCTGATCCAGCGCCATGGCAAGCCGGTCTACCTCAAGAGCTTCGGTGTGCGCGATGTCGCCACCAAGCAGCCGATGACCCCGGATACCATCTTCCGCATCTTCTCGATGTCGAAGCCGATCACCGCAGTGACCGCGGTGATGCTGATCGATCAGGGCAAGATGAAGCTCGACGATCCGCTGGCCAAGTACATCCCGTCATTTGCGGATGTCAAAGTCGGGGTCGAGGTCAAGGGGCCGGACGGCGCGCCGAAGCTCGACCTCGTCCCGCCCGACCAACCGATCACGATCCTGGACCTGCTGCGACAGTCGTCGGGCATCACCTACGGCTTCTACGGCGACAACCTGGTGCGCAAGGCCTACCGCGCGGCCGACCTGTTCCGTCCCGAGCTCACCAACGCCACCTTCGCCGACCGCATCGCGCAACTGCCGTTGGAAGTGCAGCCGGGCACGATCTGGGTTTACGGCCATTCGATGGACGTGATGGGGCGGGTCATCGAGGTGGTCACCGGCAAGTCGTTGTACCAGACCGAGAAGGAGATGCTGCTCGATCCGCTCGGCATGCAGGATACGGCTTATTACGTAGCTGATCCGGCCAAGTTCCCGCGGATCGCCGAGCCGCTGCCGAACGACAAGACCTTCGTTGCGGCGCTGGAGCGTGACGTCCGCACGCCGACCACCTGGGAGGCGGGCGGCAGCGGGATGGTGTCGACTGTCACCGATTATGCGCGTTTCGTGCAGATGCTTGCCAATGGCGGCGAGCTCGACGGTCATCGCTATCTCAGCGAGGCGATGTTCAAGAACATGACATCCAACCACATCACGCCGGCGTCCCCGGTTCGCAAGGGGCCGTATTATTTTCCCGGCGACGGCTTCGCATACGGGCTCGGCTTCGGCGTGCGGATCGACCGCGGCGACCATGATCCGCCGGGCTCGATCGGCGAGTTCAAGTGGGATGGCGCTGGCGGCACCTATTTCTTCGTCGATCCGAAGAACGACATGTTCGTGCTGTTCATGGTGCAGTCGCCATCGCAGCGCGGCCGCATCCAGCAGGACCTCAAGCGGATGATCTACGACGCGCTCGAGCCGTAGGGCGTCTTGAGCGGGTAAGTTTGCCTAAAGGGGATCTCGCTGTTGAGCGGAACGGTGGCGCGAATATTTGGCGCGCATCATCGGCAGAGAGGTGTCATCAAGATGCTGCGTAACAGTGTTGCTGGCGTGGTTTTGTTTGGTGTCGTGTTTGCGCTGCTTGTTTTTGGTTCTTTGATGCAAGAGCGCCTGATACGCAAGCTCGGCCTTTCATTTTCATTTTCATCGCTGACGAAAATGTATCGAAAGTATTTCGAGAAAGAATTTTATCTAAGTCTTCTGTCGTTTTTAGCGGTGGGCGTTATTGTCTTCATCGTCATAATGCTTGGCTAATTTCGCTTACACGATACCGGATCGACTTGGCGCCGTGGCAAGCGTAAGAGACACCAGCATCAGGTCTCCTCGCGCACCAAGGTGCGGATCACCTCGAGCGTGTCCTCGACCATCGCTCTGGTGACGTCGAGATGGGTGCAGGCGCGGATCCGGCCGCCGAGCAGGGCCATCAGGATGCCGTGCTGGCGCAGGTCGGCGATCAACTGCTGCGGCGGCAGGCCGCTCGCGGTGCTGTCGAAGAACACGAGGTTGGTCTCGGGCGCCTGGACATGAAAGCCGGGGATCTGCGCCAGCCCCGTCGCGAGGCGGCGCGCCAGTTCATGATCGTCGGCGAGGCGGCCGACATGATGATCGAGCGCATAAAGGCAGGCCGCGGCGCAGATGCCGGCCTGGCGCATCGCACCGCCGAGCCGCTGCTTGATCCGCCACACCTCGTCGATGACGTCGCGCGAGCCGGCAAGCGCGGCGCCGAGCGGGGCGCCGAGGCCCTTGGTGAAGTCGATCCACGCTGTGTCCCAGTGCGCGGCCATGTCATGGGGGTCGATCGCGCTGGCGACGCAGGCGTTGAGCAGGCGGGCGCCGTCGAGATGGGTCGACAGCCCCTGGGCCTTCGCGAGCCGCGCCACGGCGTCGAGCTGGTCATGCGGCCAGACTGTGCCGCCGCCGATGTTCGCGGTCTGCTCGGCGCTGACGACGCGCTGGCGCGGCGCATAACGCGACGGCGTGCGCAGCGCCGCCTGCAGCGCCGCGGTGGTGAACTGGCCGCGCGGGCCTTTCAGCGGCAGGATCTGCAGGCCGCCATAGGCGGCATGGGCGCCGCCCTCGCTGGTCAGGATGTGCGCGGTCTCATGGGCGATGATCTCGTCGCCGGGACGGGCGTGGGCGAGCAGCGCCGCGACATTGCACATGGTGCCGGTCGGCATGAACACCGCCGCCTCCTTGCCGAGCAGGGCGGCGACGCGTTCGCACAGCGCGTTGACGGTGGGATCGAGGCCGAGTTGCTCGTCGCCGACCTCGGCGCGGGCCATTGCGTCACGCATCGCCGGTGTCGGACGGGTCTGCGTGTCCGACAGCAGGTTGATGCGGATCGGCGGCAGGTGCGGGTCCTGCGCAACGGGCGTGTACGCCATGGCCGTGCTCGGTCGCCTCGCTCGCGTCGATGCCTGCGGCGGGCGCGACGCGAGCACGCCCGTCGATGCAGCATGCTTAGCGCGAACGCGCTGCGGCGATCAAGCGGCCCTGCGTGCCGGAACAGCGCCGGTGCGAACGGCTATTTGCACACGCCGGACACGCGCCGCGAGGCGACTTCCTTGGTGCAATAAGCGCTGCAATAGGTGCCGCCGGATTTCTGGCAGCGCGGCATGCACTCGCCATAGGTGCAGAATGGCTTCGGTCCGCTCCTGGCTTGAGCAACCGCATTCCCCAGCAGCAGGACCGATGCGCCGAGGATCACGAAGATCATTCTCATGGCATGCTCCCTTGTGGTCAGAACTGAAGTTGCGCGCGGTCCCTGACGTCGTGGCCGGTCTCCGATGCCGTCGGTCATGGTCCGGTCGCCGAGGTGCGGGCGGGCGATCACGATCGTGCGGCGCGTCGGACAACGGCGGCAGCGCCGCAGCATGTTTCTGCGAACTGCGCGGTCTCGACGGTGACAGGGGCGGGGCTTGTGCAGCGCCTCGCTCGCGACAGGGCGGGACCGGCAAGAGGCGAGCGCATCTGGCGTTCGCCAATCGGTGCCATGGTAGCGTCCGCCGATCGCGTCGGCAAACTCCTGCGGCGCGATGAGCGGGGCGGTTGCAATCTCGTGGCGTGCGAAGACGAAGCCCGGCGCGACGGCCGGCCGCATTGTCTGCAATGAAAAAGGCCGCCCGGAGGGGCGGCCTTTGACCACGTTCGAGACGGCGCTGAACGGATCAGCGCGAGTAGAATTCGACGATCAGGTGCGGCTCCATCTGCACCGGGAACGGCACTTCCGAGAGGCCGGGGATGCGGGCGAAGGTCGCGGTCTGCTTGTTGTGATCGACGTCGATGAAGTCCGGCACGTCACGCTCGGCGAGCTGGTTGGCTTCGAGCACGATGGCGAGCTGCTTGGAAGCGTCCTTGACCTCGATGACGTCGCCGACCTTGACCTTGTAGCTGGCGATGTTGACGCGCTTGCCGTTCACCTTGATGTGGCCGTGGTTGATGAACTGGCGGGCGGCGAACATGGTCGAGACGAACTTGGAGCGATACACCACGGTGTCGAGACGGCGCTCGAGCAGGCCGATCAGGTTCTCGCCGGAGTCGCCCTTCAGACGGGTCGCTTCGACGTAGATGGCGTGGAACTGGCGCTCGGAAATGTTGGCGTAGTAGCCCTTGAGCTTCTGCTTGGCGCGCAGCTGCACGCCGAAGTCGGAGAGCTTGCCCTTGCGGCGCTGGCCGTGCTGGCCGGGGCCGTACTCGCGCTTGTTGACGGGGCTCTTCGGGCGGCCCCAGATGTTCTGGCCCATACGGCGATCGATTTTGTACTTCGACTCACTGCGCTTTGTCATCGCGTCCTCATGATGCGTTGGTTCAAGGATTTTGAGGATCGCGCCCTCCTGTGCACCGGGCCAAAGCCCTGTGCCGACAGGCCGGCCTCCAAAAGCGTTGGAAGCGGACCACGGGTCGCGAAACGCTTCGCGGGCCGAAACGGCCCGCGAGCAGGGGGTGTTTAGGAGAAAAGGGGGGCAGGGTCAATGAAAACTGCCGCCCGAACCCGGCAAAATCGAGCGAAATCAGCGGGGTTTAGGCCTTTCGGGAGCCAAAATGGCCCGCTGATGCTCCGGAACCGGCCGTCAGGGGGCCGGGGTGGCCAGTGGCTTGGTCTTGTCCACCACGTAGATGCCCAGCACCTTCAGGCTCTTGTCGCCATGAACCTTGGCGTCATGCACCACGCCGGCCGGAATGGCGTAGGAATCGCCGGCCTTGAGGTGCTTGTCCGGCTGGCCGTCGATGATCAGGTCGGCCTCACCTTCCAGGATATAGCCGGTCTCGATACCGGGGTGGGTGTGCCGGCCGGCGGTGCCGCCGGGCTGGATTTCGGCGATTCCGGTGACGGTGTTGTAGCCGTCGGGGAATTCGACCTTCTGCAGCGGCGTGCGCTTGATGCCGCCCTGCTGCGCCACGGCCAATCCCGTCATCGCCAGCGCGGCGACCACGGCGAGCCCGATCACGACTGTCTTTTGCATTGATTTGCCTCCCTGCCATTGCCTTGCAAACGAAAAGCTAGCAGCGCGGTTTGCTGTGGAGCAAGGCTGCAGCAGGGGGATGACGTCTCAGGCAAAGACGTCTCAGGCAAAGGCGTCTTGGGCGAACAGCGGCCCAAGCGCGCGGGCAAGTGTCGGCGAGGGCGCCGCGCCGGAGGTGAACTGGAAGCGGGCCGGGCTGGCAGGCGTGGCTGTCATGGCGGCGCCCAGCGATCGCGCCAGCAGGTCCGCGGTGCGCCGGGCGATGGCCGGGGCCGGGTCGATCCAGTCCACGGGCCATGGCGCCAGCCGCTCCAGCCGGTCGAGCACCAGCGGGAAATGAGTGCAGGCCAGCACCACGGTGTCGGTGCGGGCCTCCCCGTCGCGGAAGCATGGCGCGACCTCGGAGGCGATGGCCGCGTCGGAGACCATGTCGCCGTTCAGGACGGCCTCGGCCAGCGCGGGGAGGTGAGCGGCGCCGACCAGCGTGACCTCGCAATCCCCGGCGAAGTCCCGGATCAGTCCCTGGGTGTACTCCCGGCGGACCGTGCCCTTGGTGCCAAGCACCGACACGCGGCGGCTTTTCGAAACCGCGCAGGCCGGCTTGATCGCCGGCACCGTGCCGACAAAGGGTGTCGCGTAGGCCGCACGCAAGTGCGGCATCACCAGGGTCGAGGCCGTGTTGCAGGCAATCACGACCACATCCGGCGTGTACCTGTCGATCAGTTCGCCGACCAGTGGAACCACACGGCCGATGATCTCGTCCTCGCTGTGGTGACCGTAGGGAAAGAAGGCGTCGTCGGCGACATAGGTGTAGGCGGCGTCGGGGCGCGCCTTCACGATCTCCCGGAAGACGGTGAGGCCGCCGAGGCCGGAGTCGAAGACGAGGATCTGGGGAGCACTGGACACCGGGGTATCCTAGCCGAAGACGGGTTACGAGACAGTTGTCATTGTGCCTGGGCAGGGCTGCCCGCCGGCACGGCGCATTGCCGTGTTTCCGCCATTTATCCGGAACGATCGCTGCCCGGTGCAATGTCCGCGGCGACGGGGTATGGCTTGTCGTCCGTCCCCACCCGCCAACCGCGATCGGATCCGACGATGAAGAACTCCACCGCGACCTGGGGCAGCGTGGCCCGCGCCTTTCACTGGATTCTCGGTTTCGCCATCATCGGCATGCTGGCCTATGGCTGGTGGATGAACCACATGGTGCCGCGACCGGACCGGTTCTTCCATCGCTCGATCCATGCCGATATCGGCTATGCGGTGCTGCTGCTGACGACTGTCCGCCTGATCTGGCGGGCCCTCAGCCCGCCACCGGCATTGCCCGAGGAGATGCGGCGCTGGGAGCGCGGGCTGGCAACGGTCAACCACGGCGCTCTGTATCTCGTCACGATGCTCGTCGCCCTGCTGGGCTGGGCCCATTCCGGGGCGCACAAGCCGGACTATGCCGACTGGTTCGGCCTGTTTCGCGTGCCGCAGTTCACCTCGGAGAACCGCGCCAATGCGGGGCTGTTCGAGGACTGGCACATCTATCTGGCCTATACGCTGCTGGCGCTGATCGTGCTGCACATTCTCGCTGCGCTCTACCACCATTTCGTCCGGCGCGACCGTGTGCTGGCGCGAATGCTCGGCCGCTCCGGCACCTAGCCGGCGCGCGGGGACGAGGCTGCGCCGAATCGTCGCGTCGACGGTCGCTGCGGACTTAGAATCTCTCCAGTCTGCACGCCCGGCCTTTGCGCCTGCGCAGCGCTGTTGCTAACGGCTTGATGGCCACATCGTCATCATGCTGGCGTCACGCCAGACGGGGGGACTCATCGTGCTGTCATCGAACCGAATTCTGTCGACCCTTGCCGCCGCGACTGTTGCGGCTGGCCTCATCGCAGCGCCCGCCGTCGCGCAGCAGGCGGTCGAGATCCAGATTACCCACAAGGACAAGGCATTCCAGCCGAACGAGGTCAGCGCGCCGGCCAACACCCCGATCGTGTTCAAGGTGAAGAACCTCGACGGCAAGGCGATCGAGTTCGAGAGCAAGACGCTCAAGGTCGAGAAGGTGATCGCGGCAAATGCCGAGGCCACCATCAACGTGCGTCCGCAGAAGGCCGGCCGCTACGAGTTCTTCGACGAATTCAACGAGAAGAACGCCCGCGGCGCGCTGGTCGTCAAGTAACGCAACGGAGCCGCCGCCGTGCTCGCCGCACTCATCATCGTATTCCGTGAGGTGTTCGAGGCCGGCCTGATCGTCGGCATCATCCTTGCGGTGACGCGGACCGTGCCGCATCGCAACCGCTGGGTGATCGGCGGCGTGGCGGCAGGGGCGGCGGGTGCCGCGCTGGTCGCGGCTTTCGCCGGCGCGATCTCGGCATTGTTCGCCGGCATGGGCCAGGAGCTGTTCAACGCGGCGATCCTCGGCATCGCCGTGCTGATGCTGACCTGGCACAATGTCTGGATGGCGCAGCATGGCCGCGAGCTCGCGAACGAGGTGCGCGCCACTGGACAGGCCGTTGCCGAAGGCTCGAAGTCGCTGCTGGCGCTCGCCGTGGTGGTTGCCGTCGCGGTGCTGCGTGAAGGCAGCGAGGTGGCGCTGTTTCTCTATGGCGTCGTGGTGGGCGACGGCAGTTCGGGCCTCAGCCTTCTGCTCGGCGGCGTGCTCGGCCTGGTCCTCGGGATCGCCGTGTGCCTGCTGACCTATTTCGGTCTGGTGCGGATTCCGGCACGGCCGCTGTTCCGCGTCACCACGCTGCTCATCGCGTTGCTGGCGGCGGGCATGGGGGCCCAGGCGGTCGCGTTCCTGGCGCGCGCCGACTGGCTCACCGCGCTCGATACCGTTGTCTGGGATTCGAGCTGGCTGCTCTCCGACCAGAGCCTCGTCGGCAAAGCCATGCACACCCTGATCGGCTACACCGACCAGCCGACCGCCATGCAGCTCGTCGTCTACGTGGCGATCCTGCTCGTGACCTTTGTCCTGATGAAGACGCTGGCGCGGCCGGCGAGCGGCGGCGCCGTGCAGCCGGCCTGACGCGTTACGCCGCGCCGAACACCCGCTTGAAGATGGTGTCGACGTGCTTGAGATGGTAGCCGAGGTCGAACTTCTCGTCGATGTCGGCGTCCGTCAGGTACTTCTTCACGTCGGCGTCGGCCTTGAGCAGCGTCTTGAAGTCGCCTTCGCCGCGCCACACCGGCATCGCGTTGCGCTGCACCAGCTTGTACGACTCCTCGCGGCTCGCGCCCTTCTGGGTCAGTGCCAGCAGCACGCGCTGCGAATGCACCAGGCCGCCGAGGCGGTCGAGGTTCTTCTGCATGTTCTGCGGATAGATCAGCAGCTTCTCGATCACGCCGGCAAGGCGGTTGAGCGCGAAGTCCAGCGTCACGGTGGCGTCGGGGCCGAACATGCGCTCGGCGGAGGAGTGCGAGATATCGCGCTCGTGCCACAGCACGACGTTCTCCAGCGCTGGCGTCACATAGGCGCGCACCATGCGCGACAGGCCGGTGAGGTTTTCGGTCAGCACCGGGTTGCGCTTGTGCGGCATCGCCGAGGAGCCCTTCTGGCCCTCGGAGAAGAACTCCTCGGCTTCCAGCACCTCGGTGCGCTGCAGGTGGCGGATCTCGGTGGCGAGGCGCTCGACCGACGAGGCGACGACGCCGAGCACGGCGAAATACATCGCGTGGCGGTCGCGCGGGATCACCTGGGTCGACACCGGCTCCGGCGACAGGCCCATGGCTTTGGCGACATGCTCCTCCACGCGCGGATCGATCTGCGCGAAGGTGCCGACAGCGCCGGAGATGGCGCAGGTCGCGACTTCCTTGCGGGCGGCGACGAGGCGCTCGCGGGCGCGCGAGAACTCGGCATAGGCGTAGGCGAGCTTGAGGCCGAAGGTCACCGGCTCGGCATGGATGCCGTGCGAGCGGCCGATGGTCGGCGTCATCTTGTGCTCGAAGGCGCGGGTCTTGAGCGCGGCCAGCACTTTGTCGACGTCGGCGATCAGGATGTCGGCGGCGCGCACCAGCTGGACGTTGAGGCAGGTATCGAGCACGTCCGACGACGTCATTCCCTGGTGCACGAAGCGCGCCTCGGGGCCGACGATCTCGGCGAGGTGGGTGAGGAATGCGATCACGTCATGCTTGGTCTCGCGCTCGATCTCGTCGATGCGCGCGACATTGAACACCGCGTCCCTGGCGTTCGCCCAGATCGTCTTCGCGGCGTCCTTCGGGATCACGCCGATCTCGGCCATGGCGTCGGCGGCGTGCGCCTCGATCTCGAACCAGATCTTGAAGCGGGTCTGCGGCTCCCAGATCGAAGCCATTTCGGGGCGGGTGTAGCGCGGGATCATGGTGAACTCCTGAGTGTAGTCTGATCCTCATCCTGAGGAGCGGCAAGGCCGCGTCTCGAAGGATGAGGCCCTTGCAGAGCGTCCTCTTTCCGTCTCACGGCGTGGACAGCGGGCTTGCGCCCGGCCCCTCGCCATGGGGACGCAACTTACGCGATCTCGCCGCGCGCCTCGGCGGCGGCATGGCGGATCGCGGCGATGTTGGCCTTGTAGGCCTCCACCGTGCCGCCCTTGAACACGGCGGAGCCTGCGACGAAGGCGTTGGCGCCGGCGGCCGCGATGGCGCCGACCGTCTGCGGCGTGACGCCGCCGTCGACCTCGATGTCGATCGGGCGACCGGCGGTCAGCGCGCGCACCTGGCGCACCTTCTCGACCGCCGCGGGAATGAAGGCCTGGCCGCCGAAGCCGGGGTTGACCGACATCACCAGCACGAGATCGAGGATGTCGACGACATGCTCGATGCTCGACACCGGCGTCGCCGGGTTGAGGGACACGCCGGCCTTCTTGCCGAGCGCGCGGATCGCCTGCAGCGAGCGGTGCAGGTGCGGGCCGGCCTCGACATGGACGATGATGTGGTCGGAGCCGGCCTTGGCGAAGGCCTCGAGATAGGGATCGCAGGGCGCGATCATCAGGTGGGTGTCGAAGATCTTCTTGGTGTGCGGCCGCATCGCCTTGATGACGTCGGGGCCGTACGAGATGTTGGGCACGAAATGCCCGTCCATCACGTCCATGTGGATCCAGTCGGCGCCGGCCTGGTCGACGGCGCGAACTTCCTCGCCGAGACGGGAGAAATCGGACGCCAGGATGGATGGCGCGATGATCAGCGGGCGGGCCGCAGGCTGGGACGACATCGACGGATTTCCGGGGTTTTTGCGGTACGGCACCGCCTAACATGCGGAACGGGCAGGGGCAAACGCGGCCGGGCGGACATGCACAGATCGCAGGGCCACGAGGGCCCCGAAATTCCCCTTGCGGACAGAAAAATGCGCGCGGGCCCGGCCGGCGGGTGAAGAAATTGCCGCGCGCGGGGTTTTGTCTGGCATTCCGCCACCCTGCCATGCCGCATGCCAGCTGGCACATGGCTTGCGATGGAACCCGACAGGTCCCCGACAACCGAGAGGTTTCCCATGAGCGTGATCACCCAGCCGCTAGCCGCCGACCTGCCGAAAACCCGCTGGATCCAGCTGGGTCTCGGGCTCGTCGCGATGATGGCGATCAGCAGCCCGCAATACGTCTGGACATTGTTTGTGAAGCCTTTTCAAGGGGCTACAGGGGCCGATCTGCCAGCGATCCAGGTCACCTTCTCGCTGCTCATCGTGCTCCAGACCTGGCTGTCGCCGCTGCAGGGCTGGCTGGTGGAGCGGTTCGGCGCGCGGCTGCTGATCACCGCGGGCTGCTTGCTCAGTGGCCTCGGCTGGGTCGCCTCTGCCCAGATTCACGGCATCTGGGGCCTTTATCTGACCTACGGGCTGTTGTGCGGGGCCGGCACCGGCATCGTCTATGTCGGCATCGTCGGCCTGATGGTGCGCTGGTTCCCGGATCGGCGCGGCCTCGCCACCGGGGTGGTCGCCGCCGGTTATGGCTTCGGCGCCATCCTCACCACCTTTCCGATCGACGGCATGATCAAGAGCGCCGGCTACCAGCCGACGCTCGTCACCTTTGGCCTGATCCTCGGGGCGGTCGGGGCGCTGGCGGCGCTCGGCCTGCGCGAGCCCGCCGCCGGCGAGGTCGAGACCGCGGCGCCCGCGGCCGCGGCCGGCGCGCCGGACGTGCCGCCGCTGGCGATGCTGAAGACGCCGGTGTTCTGGCTGATGTTCGCCATGATGACCATGATGTCGACCGGCGGGCTGATGGTGATCTCGCAGTTCGCGGCCTTCAGCAAATCGTTCGGCGTCGCCGACACGCTGGTGCTCGGCCTCGCGGCGCTGCCGTTCGCGCTGACCTTCGACCGCATCACCAACGGGCTGACGCGGCCGTTCTTCGGCTGGGTGTCCGACCACATCGGCCGCGAGACCACCATGCTGATCGCGTTCCTGCTCGAGGCCGCGGCGATCGCCCTGCTGCTGCAGTTTCGTGACAACGCGGCGCTGTTCGTCCTGCTGTCGGGGGTCGTGTTCTTCGGCTGGGGCGAGATCTTCTCGCTGTTCCCCTCGACGCTGACCGACACCTTCGGCACCCGCCACGCCACCACCAACTATGGCTTCCTCTACATGGCGCAGGGCATCGGCTCGGTGCTCGGCGGGCCTGTGGCGGCGATGATCTATGTCGGGACCGGCAGCTGGCTGCCGGTGTTCGCGCTGATCATCGCCATGGACGTGATCACCGCGCTGCTGGCGTTCTTCGTGCTGAAGCCGATGCGGCGGCGCTATCTGGCGCGCGGCTGAGCGGTGCCTGGCTCACCGTGCCCGGCAGGTTCTGCCGCGGCGGCAGGATTTGCCGCGCTCGCGCGGCGCGATCGCGGCAAAATGCATGTGTTTTCAAAGGTGCTCTTGCGGCATGTGACTTGCTGACGCGGGTACAGGGACAATTCCGTCCTGGGGCCTGCGTTGGGGGTTGAGTCATGTTGGGTGCAATCGGTGCCGCCTCGGGCGCCATCAATTTGCTGGCAGCGCTACAGCGCTCCGGATCGTCCAGCGCGGCGGGCGGGTCGGCCCCCGCCGCTGATTTGTTCGATACGCTCTCCAGTACATCCGGCTCGTCGTCCTCATCCGCCTCGTCGTCAGCCACGGGCTCCGGCAGCCCGAGCCAGGGTGGCGGGCTGCTGTCGCCGGATACTTATGCGGCGCTGCTGCAGGCGGCGCAGAATGGCGGAACGAATGCATCGCAGTCCTCGCAAAGCCCGTCGGATGCGCTGAAGGATCTGTTCTCGCAGCTTGACGGCAACGGTGACGGCCAGATCAGCAAGGCCGAATTCGAGGCCAAGCTCGGCGCCGGCGGCACCAACCTGGCGGCGGCGGACAGCGTGTTCGCCAAGCTCGACACCAATGGCGACGGCTCGGTGAGCCTGAAGGAACTGGCCGCGGCGCTGAAGGGGGCCGGGCATGGCCATCACCACGCGGGTGGTGCCGACGGCGCTGGTAAGGCGCTGGGCGCAGGCGGCGCGCAGGGCGACAGTGACAGTGACGGTTCGGGCGCGACCGGCTCGTCCAAGGGAGCGACCACGACCGTTGCCGCCAACAGCGATGGCTCGGTGACCACCACCATCACCTATGCCGACGGCTCGAAGGTCTCGAGCACCACGGCGGCGGGCGCGGGCGCCAGCGCCAGCAGCAACGCGGCTTCGTCCTACAACTTCATCGAGAAGATGATTCAGCGCCAGGCCAAGGCGCTGTCGGCCTCCACCTCACAGGGTGTATCGGTCACCGCCTGAGCAGCGGCGCGGCGGTTGCCATAAGCCGCTGCCTTCATCAAAAGCAACCGCGCTTGCGCCTGGGCAGCTTGGCAGCAATGCCACGTCGATCGCGTTGATGGCGTCGGACCGATCGCTGCGTAGTGGCGCGGCTTCAGTGTCCGAAGCGGTCGCGCCAGGCGGGGGGCTGGCCGGCGAACGGCAGCGCGGCAGCCTCAAAGACGCCGCGTGCGATCGCGCGGGCGACGACGTTGGCGGCGACCATGCCGAGCTCGGTGAGGCCATGGAGCGGGTCGACGGATTTCTGTCCCGTCGCCGCGGCGAACACCACGTCGCCGTCGAGCGGCGCGTGAACCGGATAGATCGCCCGGGCGAATCCGGTGTGGGCGATGACGGCGAGACGCTTGGCCTGCAGCTTGGTCAGATCGGCGTCGGTGACGACCACCGCGAGCGTCGTGTTCTCCACCGCCGTGACCACGGGGGCGCCCTTCAGCCGCATGCGCAGCATGTCCTGCGTGAAGGCGTCGGGGAGGCCGCGGCCGCCGAACTCGCTACCGACCTCGAACGGCGCCGCCCAGAACCACGGACCATCGCCGACATTGGCGCTGCCTGCGGCATTGACGATGGCGAGGGCGGCGACGGTGATGCCGCCCTCTGTCATGGCCGAGGCCGAGCCGATGCCGCCCTTGAAGGTCGCCGTGGTGGCGCCGAGGCCCGCGCCGACGCTGCCGAGTGCGAAACGCGTGGTGGCGGCTTCCGCCGCGGCGAAGCCGAGATCGCGATAAGGCGCGAAGCGCCCCCATGCCTTGTCGCCGCCGTTGAGCAGGTCGAACACGATGGCGCCGGGCACGATCGGAATGGTGGCCTCGCGCACCCGGAAACCGCGCCCCTGCGCGGCCAGGAACGCCTGCACGCCGCCGCCGGCCTCCAGCCCGAACGCCGACCCGCCCGACAGGGCGAGGCCGTCGATACGCTCGACCGTGTTGGCGACGTCGAGCAGGGCGCCTTCGCGGGTGCCGGGGCCGCCGCCGCGCACATCCATGGCTGCCACCGCCGGCGCGTCGAACAGCACCGCGGTGACGCCGGAGGCGATGCGGGCGTCGTCGGCATGGCCGACGCGGACACCGGCGACGTCGGTGAGGAGGTTGTTCATGGCAAGGTCTCCCGGGCGGCTGCGCCGGCGCCGCTGTTCGCGCCGCGCCGAGATGACCGCATCGTCACCGCGAGGTCAATCGCACCTGGGGGCGATCACGCGGCGATCACAACGGGCGGAGCGAGGGGCGTGGAGGGGTTGCATCGGAGCGGCCGGCTGGGCCATGTAGCGCCATGATCACCGACGTCACCTTTCCGGCGGCCTTCGTTGCCGGCCTCATCAGCTTTCTGTCACCCTGCGTGTTGCCGCTGGTGCCGCCCTATCTGGTCTATCTGACCGGCGCCACCATCGAGCACGTCGCGGTCGAGGAGGTGAAGGCATCCAAGCGCGCGGTGATGCTGTCGGCGCTTGTGTTCGTGCTGGGCTTCGCCACGGTGTTCGTGGCGCTCGGCGCCAGCGCCAGCCTGATCGGCGCAGTGGTGCGGTCATGGGCGGCCGAGCTGTCGATCGTCGCCGGTATCGTGATCATCGTCATGGGCCTGCACTTTCTCGGGCTGACGCGGATCGGCCTGCTGATGCGCGAGGGGCGCTTGCCGATCCCCAGGCCCGTCGGCCTGTGGGGCGCTTATGTCATGGGCCTCGCCTTCGCCTTCGGCTGGACGCCGTGCATCGGGCCGATCCTGGCGGCGATCCTGTCGGTGGCGGCTTCCGCCACCACCGTGAGCAAGGGCGCCGTGCTGCTCGCGGTGTATTCCGCCGGCCTCGGCATTCCCTTTCTTTTGGCAGCCTTCGCGGTGGAGCAGTTTTCCAGCGCCTTCGCCCGCATGAAGCGCCATCTGGCGACGGTCGAGCGGGTGATGGGGGTGCTGCTGGTGCTGACGGGAATCGGCTTTCTCACCGGCGCGGTGTCGAATGTCAGCATCTGGCTGCTCGAGACCTTCCCGGGGCTTGCCAATTTCGGCTGATTTGCCACGAATTCCGTAGCGCGGTCTTTCCCAGCCAACATGCCGGGGAATGAAGCGCCTTCGAGATTGTTCGTCTGTCCGCGGGGCCTTAGGCTTTGACGGGACGATGCGAGATCGAGGGGTGCGATGAAGGACGGACTCTACAAGGTCGAGTTCCACACCAGCGAGGGTCGGGGATCCGGCGTGATGCATGCGGTCGGTGGCAAGCTGCGCGGCGGCAACTCCGGCTTTGCCTTCATCGGCAGCTATTCGATCGACGGTGACGAGATCGTGGCCCGCGTGTCCACCGTGCGCCACACCGAGGATCCGCGGTTGCCGGCCCTGCTCGGCACCGATCGCGTCACCGTGGTGATGCGCGGCCGTGCCAGCGGCGATGTCGTCGATTTCGAGGGGAACCCGCTGCAACTGCCCGGCCTGCTGCTGCGGGCCGTGTTCACGCCGATCAGCGATTGAGGCCGGCACACCGGGCGAACCATCCTGCCTTGACACGAACAAGGCCGGCAGCGGGTGGCTGCCGGCCTTGTTCGTTGGCATGCGGAACCGTTTCGGTTCGTTGCGATATGTCTACGAGCCCTTCGGCGGGGCGATCTGGGTGTAGTTGCCCTTGTCGTCGAACTTGTAGACGACATAGTCGATCGCCTTGATGTCGCCCTTGATATCGAACGACAGCTTGCCCTGCACGGTGTCCCAGGCGCCGCCCTTGATGGTCTCGGCGATCTTCTTCGGATCGGTGGTGCCGGCCTTGGTCACCGCCTGCGCCCAGACCTGGATCGCGGCATAGGTGTAGAGGGTGTAGCCCTCCGGATCGATGCCCTTGGCCTTGAACTTCTCGACGATCGCCTTGGCGGTCGGCTTGTCGCGCGGGTCGGGGCCGAAGGTGAACAGCGTGCCGGCGCCGGCCGGGCCGGTGACGGAGGCGAACTCCTTGTCGTTGAGCGCGTCGCCGCCCATCAGCGTCGTCTGCAGGCCCTGGTCGCGCATCTGCCGCACCAGGAGGCCGCTCTCCTGATGGTACCCGCCGACATAGACGAGATCGACATTGTCGCGCTTCAGGCGGGTGACGATCGCGGAGAAGTCCTTGTCGCCCTGGTTGTAGGACTCGAACATCTTCTCCTGGATGCCGAGCTTGTTGAGCGCCTTCTTGGTCTCGTCCGCGAGGCCTTTGCCGTAGGTCGACTTGTCGTTGAGGATGGCGATGGTCTTGCCCTTGAAGTTCTTCGCCAGGAACTCGGCGGCGATCACGCCCTGCTGGTCGTCCCGGCCGCACATCCGCAGCACGTTCCACAGCTTGCGCTCGGTGAACAGCGGGTTGGTGGACGCCGGCGTGATCTGCAGCACGTTGCCTTCGGCGTAGGCTTCCGACGCCGGGATCGACGACGACGAGCAGAAATGGCCGGCGACGAACGGGATCTTCATCCCGGAATACTTTTCGGCGATCGAGCGCGCCTGCTTGGGATCGCAGGAGTCGTCGCCGACCTCGAGTTTCAATTGCTTGCCGAGCACGCCGCCGGCGGCGTTGATGTCGGCGACCGCGAGTTCTGCGCCGTTCTTCATCTGGCGTCCGAACGGCGATTGCGCGCCGGTCATCGGGCCGGCGACCGCGATGGTGATGTCCTCAGCCGAAGCCGGCACCACGGTGCCGGCGGCCATCAGCGCGACCGCACCGAGCGTCGCGGCCGCGCGTTTGAGATGCGCGAATTTCAGCTGCGTGATGTGTGCCATATGCTTGTCCTCGCTCAAGATGCCCGTCCCCCACGGCGCGGGAAGCTTGGCGCGATTGTTGTCCGATTTGCCCCTCAAGTCACCGCCATTTTTTGGGCGTGGATGCCGCTGGCGCTGGCAAGTCGTCGCAGCAAAAAGCCCCGGCCATGACGGCCGGGGCTTTGTGCATTGCACGATCGGACAGGGTGATCAGGAACCCTTGAGCTCGGCGTAGTTGCCCTTGTCGTCGAATTTGTAGACGACATAGTCGATCGCCTTGATGTCGCCCTTGACGTCGAACGACAGCGTGCCGATCACGGTGTCCCAGCTGCCGCCCTTGATGGTGTCGGCGACCTTCTTGGGATCGGTGGTGCCGGCCTTGGCGGCCGCCTGCGACCACACCTGGATCGCGGCGTAGGTGTAGAGGGTGTAGCCCTCCGGATCGATGCCCTTGGCCTTGAACTTCTCGACGATCGCCTTGGCGGTCGGCTTGTTGCGCGGGTCGGGGCCGAAGGTGAACAGCGTGCCGGCGCCGGCCGCGCCGGTGACGGAGGCGAACTCCTTGTCGTTGAGCGCGTCGCCGCCCATCAGTGTGGTCTGCAGGCCCTGGTCGCGCATCTGCCGCACCAGCAGCCCTGCCTCCTGATGGTAGCCGCCGACATAGACGATATCGATGTTGTCGCGCTTGAGGCGCGAGACGATGGCGGAGAAGTCACGGTCGCCCTTGGTGTAGGACTCGAACATCTTTTCCTGCACGCCGGCCTTGTTCAGCGCCTTCTTGGTCTCGTCGGCGAGACCTTTGCCGTAGGTCGACTTGTCATGCAGGATGGCGATGTTCTTGCCCTTGTAATTCTTCACCAGGAAGTCGGCAGCGATCGCGCCCTGCTGGTCGTCGCGGCCGCACACGCGCAGCACGTTCCACAGCTTGCGCTCGGTGAACAGCGGGTTGGTGGACCCGGGCGTGATCTGCAGCACGTTGCCTTCGGCATAGGCTTCCGAGGCCGGGATCGACGACGACGAGCAGTAGTGCCCGGCGACGAACGGGATCTTCATGCCGGCGAGCTTCTCGGCGACCGAGCGCGCCTGCTTGGGATCACAGGCGTCGTCACCGACTTCGAGCTTGAGCTGCTTGCCGAGCAGGCCGCCGGAGGCATTGAGGTCGGCGACGGCGAGTTCCGCGCCGTTGCGCATCTGGCGGCCGAAGGCGGCCTCACCGCCGGTCATCGAGGAGGCGACCGCGATGGTGATGTCCTGCGCCATCGCGGCGGGCACGGCCGCACTCGTCAGTGCCAGCGCTGCACCCAGCGTCAGACCGAGAACTTTCAGGGATGTCATGGGGTGTTCCTTGCAATGGATGCGACGCCCCGGAGGAGCGGAGGGCGCGGCAAAACCGGCGCGATTGTTGGCCGATTTGCCTGCAAAGTCACTGCAAATTTTGTGAAATCAGGGCTTGTCCGGCTGCCCCTGGCGCGGCCGCCAGCCCAGCGGGCCGTTCGCCTCGTAGAGCCAATAATACTGCTGCACCATCTGCCGCGCGCGGGTGCGCCGGTAGGCGAGCAGGGTGACGAGAAACAGGATCGCGGTTTCGACCACGAGTGTCAGCGGCGCATTGAGCGGCTCGCCGAACAGGGCGAAGTGCACGAAGCGCACCGCAAGGCCCATCAGCACCGCGGCGCCGAACACCATCGGCAGCGGCCGCCAGGTCAGCGCGATGGCGCGGCCGGCGAGCCAGGCGCAGCCGCAGCCGAGCACGACGGTGATGAAGAAGATGCGCAGCAACACGGTGGCGGAGACGGGATCGCTCATCGCACCCCTCCGTGGCGGATGGCGGCAAGGCTCATCGCGATGGTGATCGTGCGGGTCATGTGCCGTGCCGTCCGCCCTCGAGATAGGCCGCGCGAATCTCCGGCCGCTGCAACAGCTCAGTGCCGCCGCCGCTGAGCGTGATGAGGCCGTTGACCATGACATAGCCGCGATGGGCGAGCCGCAGCGCGTGGTTGGCGTTTTGCTCGACGATCAGCACGGTGAGGCCGTCCTGGCGGTTGAGCGTGCGGATGGCATCGAAGATCTGGCGGGTGATCAGTGGCGCGAGCCCGAGCGAGGGCTCGTCCAGCATCAGCAGGCGCGGCCGCATCATCAGCGCGCGGCCGATCGCCAGCATCTGCTGCTCGCCGCCGGACAGCGTGCCGCCGCGCTGGGTCAGGCGTTCCCTGAGTCGGGGAAACAGCGTCAGCACGCGCTCGAGGTCGGCAGCGCGATCGGCCTCGCTGGCTTGCGCCGCGTCGGCGCCCATCTGCAGGTTTTCCGCCACCGTCATCCGCGGGAAGATGCGGCGGCCCTCCGGCGACTGGGCGATGCGCAGCCGCGCGAGGTGATGGGTCGGCGTGTGGGTGATGTCATGACCGTCGAATTCGATCCGGCCGGAGCGGGCGCGCGGGCGGCCGAACACCGACATCATCAGCGTCGACTTGCCGGCGCCGTTGGCGCCGATCAGCGCCACGATCTCGCCGGCATGGACCTCGAGATCGACGCCCTTCAGCGCGATGATCTTGCCATAGGCGGCGGTGAGGCCGTGGATGGCGAGCAGCGGCGTGCCGGCGGTCATGGCGACTTCTCCATGACGGCGATGGCGGTATCCTCATCAGTGCCGAGATAGGCGGCGATGACCTTGGGGTCGTCGCGGATTTCGCGCGGCGTGCCGTCGGCGATCTTGACGCCGTGGTCGAGCACGACGATGCGATCGGAAATCTCCATCACCACCGCCATGTCGTGCTCGATCAGCAGCAGCGAGGTGCCGTGCTCGCCACGGATCGACAGCAGCAGTTCGCTCAAGGCGTCGCCCTCGCGCGCGTTGAGGCCGGCGGCGGGCTCGTCGAGGCACAGCAGCGCCGGCTCGGTGCACATCGCGCGCGCGATCTCGAGCCGCCGCTGGTCGCCATAGGCGAGGTTGCCGGCGGCGTCGTCAGCGCGGTCGATCAGGCCGATGCGGTCGAGCCAGTAGCGGGCGCGGTCGATGGCCTGGCGCTCGGCGGCGCGATAGGCGGGGACGCCGACGAGGCCGAGCACGGTCCAGCCGGAGGCGCGCATCAACGGGTTGTGCTGCGCCACCATCAGGTTCTCCAGCAGCGTCATGCCAGCGAACAGGCGGATGTTCTGGAAGGTGCGGGCGACCTTGGCGAGCTTGGCGATGCGGAAGTCGAACAGGCGCTCGAGCAGGAATTCGCTGCCATCGTCGTGGGTCAGGCGCAGCATGCCGGTGGTCGGCTTGTAGAAGCCGGTGATGCAGTTGAACACGGTGGTCTTGCCGGCGCCGTTGGGGCCGATCAGCGCCGTGATCTGGCCGCGCCCGGCCGCGAACGACAGGTCGTTGATGGCGAGGATGCCGCCAAAGCGCATCGACAGATGCGTCACATCGAGGATGTCGGCGCCGCTCATCCGTGGCCTTCCTTGACGAGCTCGGCGGAGATCGCGGCGCGGCGTTCGAGATAGACCGAGGGTGCGCGATGGCCGATCAGGCCGCGCGGCCGCCAGATCATCAGCATCACCATGGCGAGGCCGAACACCAGCATGCGGTACTGGTCGAAGCCGCGGAACAGTTCGAAGCCGCCGATCATGACAAGGGCGGCGAGCGCGACGCCAAGCTGCGAGCCCATGCCGCCGAGCACGACGATGGCGAGCACCAGCGCCGATTCCTGGAATGAGAACGATTCCGGGCTGATGAAGCCCTGGCGGGTGGCGAAGAACGCCCCCGCGAAGCCGCCGAACATGGCGCCGAGCGCGAAGGCCGTGAGCTTGGTGGTGGTGGTGTTGATGCCGAGGGCGCGGCAGGCGATCTCGTCCTCGCGCAGCGCCTCCCAGGCGCGGCCGATCGGCAGGCGGCGCAGGCGGATGGTCGCCCAGTTGGTGAGCAGCGCCAGCGCCAGGATGACATAGAACAGGAACACGACGCGATGGGTCGGCGAGAACTCGATGCCGAGCATGGCGGCGAGGCCGTCGTCGCCGGGGGTGAGCGGAATGCCGAAGAAGCTCGGGCGCGGGATGCCGCTGATGCCGTTCGGGCCGCCGGTGAGATCCTGCCAGTTCAGCAGCACGAGGCGGATGATCTCGCCGAACGCCAGCGTGACAATGGCGAGATAGTCGCCTTTCAAGCGCAGCACCGGGAAGCCGAGCAGGACGCCCCAGAACGAGGCGAGGATGCCGGCGAGCGGCAGGCAGACCCAGAATGACAGGCCGAAGGTGGTGGCGAGCAGGGCGTAGGAGTAGGCGCCGACGGCGTAGAACGCGACATAGCCGAGGTCGAGCAGGCCGGCGAGGCCGACCACGATGTTCAGCCCCCAGCCCAGCATCACATAGGTCAGCACCAGGATGCCGAGGTCGAGGATGTAGCGCTGGTCGTAGAAGATCACCGGGATCAGGACGGTGAAGATCAGCAGCGCCGGCACCAGCACCCGCTGCAGCGTCGCGCCGACCTGGCTCACGCCCTCGGGCATCCGTTCAGTGAGGCCGAGCGGGCCGATCCAGCGCCGCACCAGCTCCATCGCGATGCTGCCGACGAACACGAGGCCGACCAGCAGTGCGAGGTCGCCGAACCGCGTCCAGTAGATCAGCTTGCCCTCGGGGCCGGCCTCGGTGCGCACGCCGATCATCAGCGAGAACAGCACCAGTGCGACCAGCGCGCTGAGCAGCGCTTTTTTCAGGATGAAGGCCGCCCCGTGCTGGGGTCCGGCGGCGGCATCGGATGCGGGGGCTGCCACGCCGGGATCCATCAGACTTTCTCGATTTCCGGGCGGCCGAGCAGGCCGGTCGGCAGGAAGATCAGGACGACGATGAGGATCGAGAACGCGGCGACGTCCTTGTACTCGGACGAGAAATAGCCGCCCCAGAACGTCTCGATCAGGCCGATGGCGAGGCCGCCGAGCATGGCGCCGGGCAGCGAGCCGATGCCGCCGAGCACGGCGGCGGTGAACGCCTTGATGCCGGCGACGAAGCCCATGAAGAAATCGACCACGCCGTAGTACAGCAGGTACATCAGCCCGGCGACCGAGGCGAGCGCCGCCCCGATCACGAAGGTCATCGAGATGGTGCGATCGACGTCGACGCCGAGCAGGGCCGCCATGGTCTGGTCCTGCTCGCAGGCGCGCATGTCGCGGCCGAGCCGGGTGCGCGCCACCAGCCAGGAGAAGATCGCGAGCAGCACAACGGTGCTGACGACGATGAAGATCTGAATGTTGGAGAGCTGCACGGCGAAGCCGTCGCGCTCGGACAGGGTGTAGCCGCCGGTGATGATCGGGGCGACCGACTTGATGCGCGCGCCCTGCGACACCTGTGCGTAGTTCGACAGCACGAACGACATGCCGATCGCCGACAGCATCGGGGCGAGGCGGAAGGAGTGGCGCAGCGGCCGGTAGGCGATGCGCTCGACCGTCCAGCCGTACAGCGCCGTGACGGCCATCGACACCACCAGCACCAGCAGCAGGATCACCGGCACGGCCGTCAGCCCGATCGAGACCAGCACCAGGAAGGAAATCAGCGCGATGAAGCCGCCGATCATGAAGATATCGCCATGGGCGAAATTGATCATGCCGACGATGCCGTAGACCATCGTGTAGCCGATGGCGATCAAGCCGTAGATGGAGCCCAGCGCGATGCCGTTGATGAGCTGTTGGGCGAAATAATCCATAGGCCGCCGTTCTCGGATGGCAAGACGCGCCGTGTGGCTCCGGCAGCCGGACCGTTGCATCTTTCGTCGGTTTTTAACAGTGGGACCCGGGAGCGGCAACAGCGCGGGTACCCCGATAAGCCTTTGTCCACGGCTGACTTTCGCACATCGCAGTGTCACGTTCCGCCGGCCGGCCAGCCGCCGCCAAAATGCCCTGCGGCCGCCCTGGTGGAACTGAAACCACCGCCGTGCTGCGCCGTTGGTTGGCCGTCCACCAAGCCACCAAGGGAGAAGGCCTCATGTCGAACCAGAGCAGCCAGCAGAACCAGACCCCGGGCCAGAAGCCCGGTCAGCAGCAGGGCGGCGGGCACAAGCCCGGCCAGCAGCAGCAGGATCCGGGCCGCCAGGGCGGTCAGCCGGGCCATGGTACGGAGCAGAAACCCGCCCGCTGATCCCTGCCCGGTTGAACCACTGGGCTGGACGACAAGGAAAATCCCGCCGCAAGGCGGGATTTTTCTGTGCATCACCAGGCCCGCCCCGGGGGCGGTGTGCACAGGGGCCGGGCCGCCCGTTAAGGTAAACAAAGGGTTTCAATTGCCCGCGGCAATTGTCGCGCGTTAGCTCGATGTCTGATCGGACCCCGTCTGTGCGGAGAAGGTCCGGCACGTCATTCGACAGGGCCGCGGCATGTACAGGGACTGGAAGATCAGCACGTTCAACGGCGTCCTGCTGGCGTCGTATTTCATCCCGGCCTGGGCGATCCCGGCGCTCAAGATCGTGGTCTCGCCGGTTCATGGCCTGTTCTACGAGCGCGGCAATGTCGGCCCGGCGATGTTCGTCAGCGACATCCTGCAGTTCGGCACGCTCGCGACCGTGCGCTTCGCCTGGCTGCTGGCGCTGGCGAAACTCACGGTGGTCGGGTTCTTTGCGGTGTTCGCGGCGGCGACGCTGCGCGCGCCGAGCCGCAAGCGCGGGGCGGGCGACGAGGCGCTGGCCATCGCGCTGTTGCTCGGCAGCATGGTCAGCGTCGCGAGCATGGTGCTGACGTCGCAGGTCGGCGATGTCGCGGCGCTGCGGCTGCATGCCACCGAGTCGCTGCTGCTGCTCTCGCTGGGCATCGTGATGTTGGTGGAGACCGACAAGCCGGCCCGGAGCCTGCCGGCCGCGGAGGCGGGCGTGCCCGTGGCCGACGCTCCCTCGGCGATTGCAGGCTAACTCTCGAGCAGCCCGAGCTCCTTGAGCACCGCAGCGGCTTCCTTGGTGGCATGGTTGGCCGCCGGCACGCCGCAATAGATCGCCTGCTGCAGCAGGATCTCCTTGATGTCGTCGGCGGTGAAGCCGCCCTCGGTGAGGGCCGCGCGCACATGCATGCGGAATTCGTCCCACTGGCCGAGCGCCAGCATGGTGCCGATCACCAGCACGCGGCGGGTGCGCTCCTCGAAATGCGGCCGGGTCCAGATCTCGCCCCAGGCGTAGCGGGTGATGAGGTCGAGGAAATCGGCGTTGAAGCTGTTGCGGCCGGCCGCCGACTTGTCGACCCAGGCGTTGCCGAGCACCTTGCGCCGCTGCGTGTCGCCGCCGGCGCGGCGTTCATTGTCGTCCATCGATCACTCTCCCAAAAAGATCTCAGCGCTGGGTCAGGAAGCCGACCACGGCGTCGGTGAAGGCGTGCGGCTGCTCGACGTTGGAGATGTGTGCGGCGTCGAGAATTGTGAGGCTGGCGCGGGGGATCTGGCTGCGGATGAACTCGCCGGCGGCGAGGTTGGTCGCGGGATCGTGGCGGCCGGCGATCACCAGCGTCGGCCGCGTGATGGTGGGCAGCAGCGCGCGCTGGTCGAGGGCGCGTAGCGCCTCGCAGCAGGCGATGTAGCCCGCAAGCGGCGTTGCGGTGAGCATGGCTCGCATCTTCACCACCGTCTGCGGTTCGCGCTCGCGGAAGTCGCTCGTGAACCACGCGGTCATCACGGCGTCGGCGATCGCTTCGAAGCCGCTTTCCCTCAGCAGCTTGACGCGGTTGTCCCAGTTGGTCGGATCCGGATAGTAGCTCGTGGTGTTGGCGAGGATGATGCGGTCGAGGCGGTCCGGCGCGTTGGCGCCGAGCCACTGGCCGACCATGCCGCCCATCGACAGGCCGCACCAGTGCGTCTTCTCGATGTTGAGGTCGTCGAGGATGGCGAGCACGTCGCGGCCAAAGCGCTCGATCGAGTAGGGCGTTGCGCCGACATCGGATTTGCCGTGGCCGCGGCGGTCGTAGCGGATGACGCGGAACACCTTGGTCAGCGCCGCCATCTGCGGCTCCCACATGTGCAGCGTGGTGCCCAGCGAGTTCGAGAGCATCAGGGTCGGGCCGCCGTCGCGTCCCTCGACCGTGACATTGAGCCGGCAACCGTCGGCATCGACCATGGGCATGGTGTTCTCCTTTTGTCGTTCGTGTCGTTTCGTGCTCAGGCGCCGAGCGAGGCCAGCAGGCGATCGATCAGCGCCTGCGAGGCGCCCTGGTAGGCAAGGGGGTCGAACAGGCGGTCGAGCCGCGCGGCGTCGAGATGGGCGGTGACGCGGCTGTCGGCGGCGAGGACATCGCGCAGGTGTTTCTTCTGCGCGATCGCGGTGCGGCTCGCGGTCTCGATGATGTGATGGGCCTCGCTCTTGCCGATGGCGTCGGCAAGCGCCATCGACACCGCCTCGGCCATGATCAGGCCGTGGGTGGCGTCGAGGTTGGCGCGCATCCGCTCTGCGTCGACGTCGAGGCCTTCGGCGATGTCGACGATGGCGGCGAGTGCGCCGGAGGTGACCAGCATCAGGGTCGGCAGCGTCGGCCATTCGGCATGCCAGGGCCCGGCGCTGCGCTCGTGGTCCTGCACCTGCGCCGCGAAGATGGTGGCGGCGAGGTTCGGCGCCATGGTGGCGGCGCCGAGCGCCGAGGCCGCAGCCACCGGGTTGCGCTTGTGCGGCAAGGTGGAGGAGCCGCCGCGGCCTTCGCCGGCCGGCTCGTAGGCTTCCTGCACGTCGGTCTGCATCATCAGCGAGACGTCGCGCGCGATCTTGCCGCAGCTGCCGGTGAGGATGGCGAATACGGAGGCCGCTTCGGCGATGCGGTCGCGATGGGTATGCCAGGGCGCTTCCGGCAGCGGCAGCGCGAGCTCCACGGCGAGTTGCTCCGACACCGCAAGGCCCTTGTCGCCGAGCGCCGCCAGCGTGCCGGCGGCGCCGCCGAACTGCAGCGCGAGACCATCCGCGCGCAACTGCCGCAGGCGCTGGCGGCTGCGGTTGAGCGCGGCGGCGTATTCGGCGAGCTTCAATCCGAACGGCATCGGCAGCGCATGCTGCAGCCAGGTGCGCGCCACCATGGCGGTGTCACGGTGACGGCGGGCGAGCGCGGCGAAGCCGGCGACGGCGCGGTCGAGGTCGGGCAGCAGCACGTCGATCGCCGCGCGCAGCTGCAGCATGGTGGCGCTGTCGATGACGTCCTGGCTGGTCGCGCCCCAGTGCACATAGCGGGATGCCGCGGCATCGGCCTTGGCGACATGCGCGGTCAGCGCCTTGACCAGGGGAATGGCGAGGTTGCCGGCGCGGCTGGCGGCGTCGGCGAGCCCTGCGAAATCGAATCGATCAGCCCGGCAGGCGTCGCCGATCGGCGCCACGGCCGCGGCGGGGATGACGCCGCTCTTGGCCTCGGCGCGCGCCAGCGCGCTCTCGAAATCCAGCATGAACTGCAGGGTGGCGGCGTCGTCGCAGACGGCGCGCATGGCTGCGCTCGACAGCATGGGCGCGAGCAGGGGCGAGAGGGATGTGCTCATGGCCGGCACCCTAAAGCATTTTGTCATCAGGTCAAAAGCGTCTCGCCGCATTGCGAAAAGGTGCGCGCATGGCTGATGTCACGCGCTCACTTTTTGCGTGGGCGGTGTTTCAATTGCGCCGGAAGGTGGCTATTTAGGATCGTAAGCGAACGGAGTCGACTGCATGGCTATGACAATGAATGGGGAGGTTCAACTCCCGGCCTCCCGCGAGGTGGTGTGGGCCAAGCTCAACGATCCCGATGTGCTCAAGGCCTGCATTCCCGGCTGCGAGGAGCTGGAGAAGACCTCGGACAACGAATTCCGCGCCACCGCCAAGATGAAGGTCGGCCCGGTCTCGGCCCGCTTCAAGGGCCGGGTGACGCTGAGCGATTTCGATCCGCCGACCAGCTACAAGATCTCCGGCGAGGGCGAGGGTGGCGTCGCCGGCTTCGCCAAAGGCGGCGCCTCGGTGCATCTGCAGGACAAGGACGGCGGCACGCTGCTGACCTATGACGTCGACGCCCAGATCGGCGGCAAGCTCGCCCAGCTCGGCCAGCGCCTGATCAGCGGCGCCGCCAAGAAGCTCGCCGACGAATTTTTTACGAAGTTCGCCGATGCGGTGAAGGCCTCGGCCTGACGGATCACATGCCGCCGCGGGGGCCCCGCGGCGAGCCTCCCGCCCCGGGGAATTCCCGCGAAATTCAAACAAGAAATTCAAAAACGGCATGGCCGTCAGGCCCTTGCCGTGGTTGCCGAGCCCGCCTCGGGCACCTATGATGATTTAGAACCGTTTGAGAAGTCCCCCTTTCAGGGACGTCATCCCTGGAGGCGTTGCGCCGTGCAATGCGGCGTGTAGGAGAACCGCTGGTGGCCAAGATTTCCCTCATCGTGAACGGCAATCCTGTGACGGGCAATGTCGACCCGCGCACGCTGCTGGTTCAGTTCCTCCGTGAGAACCTGCGACTGACCGGGACCCATGTCGGCTGCGACACCTCGCAGTGCGGCGCCTGTGTGGTCCATGTCGACGGCAAGGCGGTGAAGTCCTGCACCACGCTGGCGGTGATGGTGGACGGCCAGAACATCACCACCATCGAGGGGCTGGCGCCGGAAGGCGCGCCGCTGCACCCGATGCAGGAGGCGTTCCGCGAGCATCACGGCCTGCAGTGCGGCTTCTGCACCCCGGGCATGATCATGACCGCGGTCGATATCGTTCGCCGCAAGGGCCACGAACTCGACCAGCACACCATCCGCGAGGAGCTCGAAGGCAACCTGTGCCGCTGCACCGGTTACCACAACATCGTCGAGTCGATTGCCGCCGGCGCCAAGGCGATGGCGAAGACGGCCTGATCGGCTGTTCGGCGCGGCCCCGCGGTCCCCAGGGATCGTCCAAGGACCATCAAGGATCATCCATGTACGAATTCAAATTCCATCGTCCGGCGACCGTGCGGCAGGCCGCCAATCTGCTCGCCAAGAACGAGGACGCCAAGATCGTCGCCGGCGGTCACACCCTGATCCCGGTGATGAAGCAGCGGCTCGCAAGCCCTCCCCATCTTGTCGACCTGTCGAAGGTGGAGAACCTCGTCGGCATCGAGATGAAGGGGCGTGCGCTGTCGATCGGCGCCATGACCACCCATGCCGAGGTCGCGGGGTCGGCCATCGTCGGCGAGGCGATCCCGGCGCTCGCGAGCCTTGCCGGGCAGATCGGTGATCCGGCCGTGCGCCATCGCGGCACCATCGGCGGCTCGCTCGCCAACAACGATCCGACCGCGGACTATCCGGCCGCGTGCCTTGCGCTCGATGCCACCATCGTCACCAACAAGCGCAGGCTCAAGGCGGAAGAATTCTTCCAGGGCCTGTTCACCACGGCGCTGGAGAGTGACGAGATCATCGTCCGCATCCAGTTTCCGCTGCCGAAGAAGGCGGCCTACATCAAGTTCCGCAACCAGGCGTCGCGTTATGCGCTGGTCGGCGTGTTCGTCGCCCGTCGTCCGTCGGAGGTCCGCGTCGCGGTCACCGGCGCCGGCAGCGACGGCGTGTTTCGCGTCACCGCGTTCGAGGAAGCGCTGAAGAAGCGGTTCGCGTCGAAGGCGCTGGAAGACATCGCCGTGTCGGCCGATGGCCTCAACAGCGATATCCACGGCAGCGCGGAGTATCGCGCGCACCTGATCGGCGTGCTGGCGCGCCGCGCCGTGGATGCGGCGAACGCGAAGTAACGCGCAGATTGGATGTTGTGATGAGCGCGCCGTCGGCACTGCCCACCTCGGTCGATGCGACGCTCGACCTCCTGACCCGGCAGGGCTACCTCGCCGAGCGCGCGCTTGCGACCGTCACCTATCTGTCGCTGCGCATGGGGCGTCCGCTGTTCCTGGAAGGGGAGGCGGGCGTCGGCAAGACCGAAATCGCCAAGGCGCTGTCGGCGGCGCTCGGCCGCTCGCTGATCCGCCTGCAGTGCTATGAGGGCCTCGACGTCGCCTCCGCCGTCTATGAGTGGAACAGTGCGGCGCAGATGATCGCCATCCGCCTCGCGGAAGCGACCGGCGCCACCGACCGCGAGCAGCTGTCGCACGACATCTTCGCCGAGCAGTACCTGATCAAGCGGCCGCTGCTGCGCGCGCTGGAGCCCGATGCCGCCGGAGCGCCGGTGCTGCTGATCGACGAGCTCGACCGCGCCGACGAGGCGTTCGAGGCGTACCTGCTGGAGATCCTCAGCGACTTCCAGGTCACAATCCCCGAATTCGGCACGGTGCGCGCGGCGCAGCCGCCGATCGTGATCCTGACCTCGAACCGCACCCGCGAGATCCATGACGCGCTGAAGCGGCGCTGCCTCTACCACTGGGTGGACTATCCCTCCGCCGAGCGCGAGCTCGCCATCGTCAAGTCGCGCGTGCCCGGCATCTCGGCAAAACTGTCCGAGCAGGTGGTGCGCTTCGTGCAGACGCTGCGCGACCAGGACCTGTTCAAGGTGCCGGGCGTCGCCGAGACCATCGACTGGGCGACCGCGCTGACCCAGCTCGACGCGCGCACGCTCACCCCGCAGGTGGTTGGAGATACGCTCGGCGCGCTGTTGAAGTACCAGGACGACATCGCCCGCATGCAGGGCGATGCGCTGCAGAAAACTATCAAGGACGCGGTCAGCGATCCGGCCTGACCGCTCAAGCTGCCGGGACCTCGATGCCCGAGATGACCGAAACGCCTGCCAGTGGACTGATCGCCGACAACATCGTCGGCTTTGCGCGCGCGCTGCGCGCCGCCGGCATTCCGGTCGGCCCCGGCGCCGTGATCGACGCGGTCAACGCGCTGCGCCTGATCGACATCGGCAACCGCGCCGACGTCTTTGCCACGCTGCAGTCGGTGTTCGTGATGCGCCACGAGCATATGCTGATCTTCGCCCAGGCGTTCGCGCTGTTCTTCCGCGTCGACCAGGGCTGGCAGCACATGCTGGATTCGGTGCCGCTGCCCGACCAGGCCAAGAAGCCGCCGCCGCCGGCCGCACGGCGGGTGCAGGAGGCGCTGGCGCAGCGCGAAACGACGGAGACGAAGGAGACCGTCGAGCAGGACATGCAGCTCTCGGTGTCCGACCAGGAGGTGCTGCAGAAGAAGGACTTCGCCCAGATGAGCGCGGCGGAGATCGCGGAGGCGAGCCGCGCCATTGCCAGGATGCGATTGCCGCAGGCGGAGCTGCGCACGCGCCGCTTCCAGCCGGACGCGAAGGGCCAGCGCCTCGACCTGCGGCGCACGCTGCGCGCCAGCCTGCGCACCGGCGGCGACATCGTCAGCGTTCGCCGGCTCGGCCGCATCGACAAGCCGGCGCCGATCGTGGCGCTGCTCGATATCTCCGGCTCCATGAGCGACTATACGCGGTTGTTCCTCCAGTTCCTCCACGCCATCACGGATGCCCGCAAGCGCGTCTCGGTGTTCCTGTTCGGCACCCGCCTGACCAATGTGACGCGGAGCCTGCGTGCCCGCGACCCCGACGAGGCGCTGGCGGCGTGCACGGCGTCGGTCGAGGACTGGTCCGGCGGCACGCGGATCGCGACCTCGCTGCACAGCTTCAACAAGCTGTGGGGGCGGCGGGTGCTGTCACAGGGCGCGATCGTGCTCTTGATCTCCGACGGCCTCGAGCGCGAGGTCGACGAGCGGCTGACGTTCGAGATGGACCGCCTGCACCGCTCCTGCCGGCGGCTGATCTGGCTCAACCCGCTGCTGCGCTATGACGGCTTCCAGGCCAAGGCGCAGGGCATCAAAATGATGTTGCCGCATGTTGACGAATTCCGCCCCGTGCACAATCTAAAGTCGATCGAAGGCCTGATCGATGCGCTCGCCGCGCCGGCCGAAACAGGGCACCGGTTCTCGCCCAAAGCCGCCGCCTAGGAGATCACCCCATGCTCAACCGTGATGACGATATCCTGAAAACCGCCGAACAGTGGCAGAAGGCCGGTCATGGCGTGGCGCTGGCCACCGTGATGGAGACCTGGGGCTCGGCGCCGCGGCCGACCGGCTCGCACCTCATCATCAACGACGACGGCACTTTCCTCGGCTCGGTGTCGGGGGGCTGCGTCGAGGGCGCGGTGGTGACCGAGGCGCTCGACGTCATCGCGTCGGGGCAGCCCAAGATGCTGGAGTTCGGCGTCGCCGACGAGACCGCCTGGAATGTCGGCCTGTCGTGCGGCGGCACCATCCGCGTGTTCGTCGAGAAGGTCGCCTGACCCCTCAGCGCCGCCCCGCAACCGCGGCGCGTCTGAACATGCCCTGCCTTTCGAATCCGACGTTCGCTGTCGGAAGGCACTGCGAGGAACAGCGAACGTTGCAACCGGGATCGTCATCGTGAAGCTCGCCCTGCTGTCCGAACTCAATGCCGAGCGCACCGCGCGGCGGCCTGCGATCGTGGTCACCGATGTCGCGAGCAACGCGCAGCGCCTCGTCAAGGCGGCGGACTTCGCCACTGATCCACTGCACGCCGAGCTCGACAAGCACCTGCGCATGAACAAGAGCGCGATGATCGAGGTCGACGGCCGCAAGCTGTTCCTCACCGTGCATGCGCCGGTGGCGCGGCTCGTCATCACCGGTGCTGTTCACATCAGCCAGGCGCTGGCGCCGCTCGCCGCCTCGCTCGACTATGACGTCATCATCGTCGATCCGCGCACGGCGTTCGCATCGCCCGAGCGCTTCCCGAGCGTGCCGCTGATCGCCGAGTGGCCGGACACCGCGCTACCGCCGCTCAATGTCGACCGCTACACCGCGTTCGTGGCGCTGACCCATGATCCCAAGATCGACGATCCGGCATTGCTGCATGCACTGGCGCGCGATTGCTTCTACATCGGTGCGCTGGGATCTCGTAAAACCCACGCCAAGCGGCTCGATCGCTTGAAGGCACAGGGCGCGCGCGAGGCGGATCTGTCGCGCATCCATGCGCCGATCGGGCTTGCCATCGGCGCGATCTCGCCCGCCGAGATCGCTGTCGCGATCATGGCCGAGATCACTGCCGAGCTGCGCCTGCCGAAGGCTGCCAAGGCGCAAGAGAGCGCGGCATGAAGTTCGGTCCTGTAGCCCCCGCCGATGCGGTCGGCGGCGTCACCGTCCACACCATCCGCAAGGGCCCGCTGGTGCTCAAGAAGGGCACGACGGTGAGCGTCGCCGAGGTCGAGGCGCTGACCCGTGCCGGCGTGCGCGAGATCGTGGTGGCGCGGCTCGAGGACGGCGACGTCTCGGAGGATGTAGCGGCCGCAAGCATCGCCAGCGCGGTGGCCGGGCCCGGCGTGACCGTGGAACGCGCGGTGACCGGGCGCGCCAACCTGTTTGCCGCCCAGGCCGGCGTGCTGGTGGTCGACCGCGGCGCAGTCGATCGCATCAACGAGATCGACGAGGCGATCACGCTGGCGACGCTGCCGGCTTTCAAGGCGGTGGTCGCCGGCGAGATGATCGGCACGGTGAAGCTCATTCCGTTCGGCGTCGCCGGGCGGCTGCGCGATCAGGCGGTCGCTGCGGTGGCGCCGGACACGCTGAAGGTCGTGCCCTATGCGGTGAAGAAGGTCGGCGTGGTCTCGACCCTGCTGCCGGGCCTCGCGCCCAAGGTGATCGAGAAGACGCTGCGTGTCACCGCCGAGCGTCTCGCACCGGCCGGCGCCGCCATCATCGCCGAGCGCCGCGTGCCCCACGAGGAGGCCGCCCTTGCAGATGCTATCCGCGAACTGCTCGGGCTCGGCGCGCAGCTGGTGATCGTGTTCGGCGCCTCCGCGATCGCCGACCGTCGCGATGTCATCCCGGCGGCGATCGAGACCATCGGCGGGCGCATCGAGCATTTCGGCATGCCGGTCGATCCCGGCAATCTGCTGCTGATCGGCAGCGCGCAGGACGTGCCGGTGCTCGGCGCGCCGGGCTGCGCGCGCTCGCCGACCGAGAACGGCTTCGACTGGGTGCTGATGCGGCTGCTCGCGGGCCTCAAGGTGGCGCGCGCCGATATCACCGGGCTCGGGGTCGGCGGCCTCCTGATGGAGATCGTCACGCGGCCGCAGCCGCGTGTGGCGGCGGGCACCGAGGGCAACCGCCGTGTCGCCGCGGTTGTGCTGGCGGCCGGTCGTTCGACCCGCATGGGCGGGCCGAACAAGCTGCTCGCCGAGCTTGCCGGCAAGGCGCTGGTGCGGATTGTCGCCGAGCAGGCGCTGCGCTCGAAGGCGGCGCCGGTGATCGTCGTCACCGGCCATCAGGCCGACGCGGTGCGGGCGGCGCTCGCCGGCCTCGATGTCACCTTCGTGCATAACGCGGATTTCGCCAGCGGCCTTGCCTCCTCGGTCAAGGCCGGCGTCGCCGCCGTGCCGGCGGACGTCGATGGTGCCGTGGTGTGCCTCGGCGACATGCCGATGGTCGAGGCCGCGCTGATCGACCGCCTGATCGAGGCCTTCGATCCCGACCGCGGCGCGCTGATCGCGGTGCCGGTCAGCGACGGCCGCCGCGGCAACCCGGTGCTGTGGTCGCGCCGCTTCTTCCCGGAACTGATGACGCTGGACGGCGATACCGGCGCGCGTCACCTGATCGCCCGTCATGGCGAGGCGCTCGCCGAAGTCCCGGTCGAGGGCAAGGGTGCTTTCCTCGATATCGACACGCCGGACGCGCTGGAGCTCGCCAGGGGGAGTTGAAGGGGAGTTGAGGGGCGGCCGAGGGCGGTTAACCCTGTTCGTTTGCTTCGCGTTCACCAAGTTGAAACGACCCCCCGACTAGATTGCCGGCCATACTGGGCACCTCGGGGGAGGGGATTTTCCGTGTTTCGGCTTGCCTTTTGGGCGGTGGCTACGCGTCGCCGCGCGCTGATTGCCGTTCTGATGCTGGCCGCGGCCGGCTGTGGCCTCCTCGGTGACGCCCTGGCGGCGGGCGCGCTCGCCATCGGCAAGTGTGGCGCCTATGGCCAGGCCTTCGACTATCCGACGCCCGCTGCCGCGATTGCGGCCGCCCGCCAGAAGTGCAAGGGCGAATGCACGGCCGTCACCATGCGCCGCGCCTGCGTGGCGCTCGCCATCGACATGACCAATCCCTGCGGCGCCTACGGCCAGGCGGTCGCGCCGCGCATCTCCTCGGCGCTGAACGCCGCGACCAGGTACTGCTACCAGTATGGCGGCAAGGAATGTGTGATCCGCGCCTGGGCGTGCGACGCCCGCGGCTGAGCGTTCAGCTGCCGGAGGGGCGCGAGTAGCCCCACACCCACAGCGCGATCAGGTTTACCAGCGGAATGAAGTAGAGCAGGGCCCAGAACGGGCTGAGGCCGTCGCGCTTGAGGATGCGCGCGATCGGCAGCGGCGTCGCCAGAAGGGCCAACACCACGACCCAGTGCCAGATTGAAAAACCGTCCATGTGTCCGCTGCTCCCCTTGCGAAAGGCCGGTCCGTGTGGTCGGAAATGCAACTTTTGGACGAGGGTGCAGACTGTCGCAACTCGCATGAATAAGTCAATGATGACAGTCGCCTGACCGAAAACACCGGGGATTGCCGTTACACCGAAGGAAACGGCTTGCTTATGACTGACCAGTCAGTCATATTTTGTTTCATGAGTGAACCGAAAACCCCGCGCGACATGCGTCCGGCGTCCCGCGGCAGCAGTGGCGGGACATCCCGCGCCGTGTCGGCGCGGGTGGCGCGCGCGCAGGAGCGGCGCGAAGCGATTCTGGCGGCCGCGCTGGATGCCTTTGTCGAGCGCGGCTTCGCCGCCACCCGCCTTGAGGACATCGCCGCCCAGGCCGGGGTGGCGAAGGGCACCATCTACCTGCACTTCGCCGACAAGGAAGCGCTGTTCCAGGAACTGGTGCGCACCAATATCGGGCCGCTGATCGCCGAGCTTGCGCGGCCGCCACAGGGCGGCGGCTCGGTGCGCGCCATGGTCGAGGCCTTCGCCACCACCTTCGCGCGCGAGGTGATCGGCACGCGGCGCGGCGACATCGTGCGTCTCGTCATTTCCGAGGGCGCGCGCTTTCCGGCGCTGTCGGAGTTCTACTACCGCGAGGTGGTGTCGCGCGGCATCGAGGCGATGAGCCGGATGATCGCGCTCGGCGTGGCACGGGGCGAGATCCGCAACGAAGCACTGGTGCGTTTCCCGCAACTCGTGGCCGCCCCCGCCATGCTCGGCGTCATCTGGCAGGGCCTGTTCGGCGCCTACGCGCCGCTCGACGTCCTCGCCATGCTGCAGGTTCACATCGATCTGGTCTTCGGACCGCGGAGGGCGGAATGAGCGCCACGTCACATCTCGTACGATGGAGCGGCGTGCTGGCGCTCGGCCTGCTGCTCGCCGGCTGCAACGAGCCGAAAACCACCGGCTATCAGGGCTGGGTCGAGGCCGATCTGATTTTCGTCAGCCCCGACGAGGCGGGACGGGTGGTCAAGCAGACCGTGCGCGAGGGCGACGAGGTCGCCGTCGGCCAGCCGCTGTTCTCGCTCGACGACGACCTGCAGCGCGCCGACCACAACCAGAACATCGCGACGCTGGAGAATGCCAGGCAGACCTACGATCGGGCGCAGTCGCTGAGCCGCACCGGCTCGGGCACGCAGGCCAATCTCGATGGCGCGGTGTCGGCGCTGCGGGTGGCGGAGGCGCGGGTCAACACCTCGCAGACGCGGCTCGCCCGGCGCAATGCCTTCGCGCCGGTCGCCGGCGCGATCCAGCAGATCTATTTCCGTGAGGGCGAGATGGTCGGCGCGCAGCGGCCGGTGCTGTCGATCCTGCCGCCGGGCAACATGAAGGTGCGGTTCTTCGTGCCGGAGCCGGCCTTGCCGACATTCGCGCTCGGCGATCAGGTGCGGGTGACGTGCGACGGCTGCGCCGCGGATCTCACCGCGCGGATCTATTTCATCGCCACCACGGCGGAATACACCCCGCCGGTGATCTACAGCCTCGACGAGCGCAACAAGCTCGTCTACCTGATCCAGGCCAGGCCCGACAAGCCGACCAGCCTGCGGGTCGGCCAGCCCGTCACCGTGGTGCCGATCGGCAAGCCCGTCGCAGCCAATCCGTGAGCCGCAGATGGTCGAGCCCCGCCACGCATCAGCGCCGCCCGAGATCGCCATCGACGTCTCCGGACTGTCGAAATCATTCGGCGGCCGCACCGTGGTCGAGAACCTGTCGATGCAGGTGCGGCGCGGCTCGATCTACGGCTTCCTCGGGCCCAACGGCTCCGGCAAGACCACGACCATCCGCATGCTGTGCGGCTTGCTGACCCCCGACAGCGGGCAGGGCACGTGTCTCGGCTACGACATCCGCCGCGACGCCGACAGGATCAAGCTGCGCGTCGGCTACATGACCCAGCGCTTCAGCCTCTATCAGGATCTCTCGGTGCGCGAGAACCTCGAGTTCGTCGCGCGCCTCTATGGCATGGCGCGCCCCCGCACGGCGGCGCGTGACATGATCCGCCGCCTCGGTCTCGATGGCCGCGAGGAGCAGCTCGCGGGCGAATTGTCCGGCGGCTGGAAGCAGCGCCTCGCGCTCGGCGCCTGCACGCTGCCCGGGCCGGACCTGCTGCTGCTCGACGAGCCGACCGCCGGCGTCGATCCCAAGGCGCGCCGCGAATTCTGGAACGAGATCCACGCCCTTGCCGCCGAAGGCCTCACCGTGCTGGTCTCCACCCACTACATGGACGAGGCCGAGCGCTGTCACGAGATCGCCTACATCGCCTACGGCAAGCTGCTCGCCCATGGCACGGTCGAGCAGGTCATCGCGCAGTCGGCGCTGACCACCTACACCGTGACCGGCGCCGACCTGAACGGGCTGTCGGCTGAGCTTGCGAACAAGGACGGCGTCGACATGGTGGCGCCGTTCGGCAACAGCCTGCACGTCTCCGGGCGTGACGCGGCTGCGCTCGAAACCTCGATCGCGCCGTATCGCGCCCGCGACGGCATTGCCTGGCAGAAGTCCGAGCCGTCGCTGGAAGACGTGTTCATCGAGCTGATGGGCCGGTCGAAGGATAATTTCCGATGAGTGGGCCTAACGGCGATATCGCTCCGCACCGTGCCGATCGCAGGTTCGGCGGCTGGCTGCTGCGCACGTGGGCGATGCTGATCAAGGAGTTCATCCAGCTCAAGCGCGACCGCGTGTCGTTCGCGATGATCATCGCGCTGCCGGTGATGCAGCTGATGCTGTTCGGCTACGCCATCAACACCACGCCGCACAACCTGCCGACCGCGGTGCTGCTGCAGGAGGACAGCGACCTTGCGCGCTCGCTGGTCAAGGCGATGGAGAACACCGCCTATTTCCGCTTCACCCGCGAGGTGCGCACGGTCGCCGAATTCGACGACCTGCTGCTGTCGGGCAAGGTGCTGTTCGGCGTCGAGATCCCCCGCGACTTCGAGCGCGGGGTGCGGCGCGGCGACAAGCCGGCGGTGCTGGTCGCCGCCGACGCCACCGATCCGGTGGCGGCGAGTGCGGCGTTGTCCTCGCTCGGTGTGCTGTGGCAGACCGCGCTGGCGCACGACCGCGTCGCCGGCAATCCCGCCGACCCGCCGTTCGAGTTCCGCGCCCACGCCCGCTACAACCCCGCGGCGGCGTCGCGGCTCAACATCGTGCCGGGCCTTGTCGGCACCATCCTCACCATGACCATGCTGATCTTCACCGCGCTGTCGGTGACACGCGAGATCGAGCGCGGCACCATGGAGAGCCTGCTGTCGATGCCGATCACGCCGGTCGAGGTCATGCTCGGCAAGATCATTCCCTATGTGCTGGTCGGCTTCCTGCAGGCGGCGCTGATCATCGGCATCGGCGTCGTGCTGTTCGGCGTACCGATCTTCGGCAGCCTTGCGCTGCTCGCAGGGCTGAGCACGCTGTTCATCGCCGCCAACCTGTCGATCGGCTACACCTTCTCGACCATCGCGCAGAACCAGCTGCAGGCGATGCAGATGTCGATGATGTTCTTCCTGCCCAACATCCTGCTGTCGGGTTTCATGTTCCCGTTCGCGGGCATGCCGGTGTGGGCGCAGTGGATCGGCGAGGCGTTGCCGCTGACCCATTACATCCGCATCGTGCGCGCCATCATGCTCAAGGGGTCGACGCTGCACCACCTGCAATACGATGCGATCGCGCTCGCCGGCCTCGTGCTGGTGGCGATGGCGATCGCAGTGTCGCGCTTCCGCCGCACGCTGGACTGACGCACGGGCTGGACAGCCCGCCGTCGGGCGGCATAATCGCCGCCGACCGCAGGTCCAACAACACGGGAGATTTTTCGCGATGGCGTCGATCACCGAGCGGCTGGAGGCGTGCTACACCGGCGTCGTGCACGACGTGATGCGCGGCATGGGGCTGCGCGCCTTCACGCTGCCGGCGGAACTGCGCCCCATTCTTCCCGAGAAGGCGATGGCCGGGCCGGCGTTCACGATCCAGGGCAAGGTCGATCCGGCCGCCGATCCGCACGAAACGCTGCTGGCCTGGACCGGGCTGCTGTCGCAGGCGCCGGCCGGCTCGATCTGGGTGTCGCAGCCCAACGATCGCGTCGTCGCCCACATGGGCGAATTGTCGGCCGAGACGCTCAAGAACAAGGGCGTGCGCGGCTGCGTCGCCGACGGCTTCGTCCGCGACGTCAACTTCCTGCTCGCGATCGGCTTCCAGACCTGGTGCCGTGGCTTCACCCCGCGCGACATCGTCGGCTACTGGCTGCCGGAGGCGACCGGCGTCGATATCCGGATCGGCGATGTGGTGATCGCGCCGGGCGACTACATGGTCGGTGATCGCGACGGCCTGATCCGCGTGCCGGCCGCGCGGGTCGAGGAGATCGTTGCGGCGGCCGAGCAGGCCATCGCAACCGAAAGCCAGGTCCGCACCGCGATCCTGTCGGGCATGGATCCGCAGCAGGCCTATCTCCGTTATGGAAAATTCTAGTGTGGTGGATCTGACATTCGCTTCAGAATCGCCGCGAGTTCTCCGAGCGAATGTCAGATCCAAAACCACACTAGAAGCTTATATTTGCTAGTGTCCCTATGGTTCTAACATTCGCAAAAGAGCCTACCCCAAAGGGATGCGAATGTTAGAACCGGGACACTAGCGCGCCCCGGCATCGTCCGGGGGACTTGCGCGGCTGACGAGGCAATCCATGTGGTCGCGATGGCGAAAGGGGGGAGCGGACCAGCCGGTGGTCTCGCCGGAATTCCGGCAGGAGCTGACGCGCCAGATCCTCAAGACCGAGCTGATCCGGATCAAGGCGCTGATCGTGACCACCACCGTGCTCGCCGCCGCGCTGTGGTGCATGTACACCTACGCGCTGGATCATGTGCAGCTGATCTGGCGCGGCCGCCTCAAGCCGGACTACCTCTACCTCATCCTCGGTCCGTTCATCGCCTACGAGCTGGTGCTGCATGCGGTGATCAAGCGGCGGCTCGGGCTCGATCGCGACGTGCCAGTGCTGCGGCGCTATCTCAGCGCCCTGATCGAGACCAGCCTGCCGACCGTTGCGCTGATGCTCCATATCGACAACATGGGGTCGGTCCAGGCGCTCGGCTTCGTCACGCCGTTTGCCTATTTCATCTTCATCATTCTCTCGACGCTGCGGCTCGACTTCTGGCTGTCGACGTTCACGGGAGCGGCCGCGGCTGTCGAGCTGTTCGCCATGGCGGTGTGGTATCACCCCGATGCGCCGCCTGACATCGTCTACCATCTCGCACGCAGCCTGATCATCCTGCTGTGCGGCGTGCTCGCCGGCGCGGTCGGCGTGCAGCTCCGCCGCCAGTTCGAGGCCAGCATCGCGGCGGCCACCGCCCGCGACCGGGTGGCGAACCTGTTCGGCCAGCACGTCTCGCCGCAGGTCGTCGAACGGTTGCTGGCGGAGGGCACCAGCACCGAGAGCGACATCCGCCGCGTCGCGGTGATGTTCGTGGATTTCCGCAGCTTCACCGCGCAGGCGCGCTCGCGCACGCCGCAGCAGGTGGTGGCGCGGCTGGACGGCGCCTTTGCCGTGCTGGTGGAGATCCTCGACCGGCACGGCGGCATCGTGAACAAGTTTCTCGGCGACGGCTTTCTTGCCCTGTTCGGGGCGCCGTTCGAGACGCCCGATGCCGCGCGCCATGCGGTCGAGGCGGCGCGCGAGATGCTCGCGGCCATGGAGCGGATCAATGCCGGCAGTGACTGGCCGCTGCGGATCGGCATCGGGCTGCATGTCGGCGAGGTGGTGGCCGGCACCGTCGGCTCGCCGCGGCGCAAGGAATATACGGTGATCGGCGACACGGTGAACCTTGCGGCGCGGCTCGAGGCGCTGAACAAGGAGTTCAATTCCCAGGTGCTGGTGTCCGCCGGCGTGCACGATGCGCTCGACAGCGCCGTCGCCGACGCCCGGCCACTCGGCGAAGTGTCGATCCGCGGCTACGACCGGCCGATGGCGATCTGGCAACTGGGGTGAGGGGAACGCCGGTTAGAACTGCGGCGCCGCCAGGTTGTCGATGCTGACGCCTTCGCGCTCTTCAATGATCTCGGCGATGAAGCGGCGGTGGCAGTTGGTGTGGTCGCGCTCATAGCACAACAGGCACACCGGGCCGGCGGTGCGCACCAGCGTGGCGAGTTCGTCCATCTCCTCCCTGGCCTGCGGCGTCTTGAGATGGGCGGTGTAGACCTTTGTCAGCGTCTTGACGTCGCCGGCGCGGGCGGCGAGGCGGCCGTCCTTGGGCGTGCCGAGGCCGCGCAGGTGGACATAGGCGAGGCCGCGCGCATCGAGGCCGGCGGCGAGCTGGGTCTTGGAGAAGCCGGGACGGCGCGAGGCGGCGATGGCGCGCACGTCGACCAGCAGCTTGACACCGGCGCGCTGCAACTCGTCGAGCACGGCTGTCGCCGGCGTCTGCTCGTAGCCGATGGTGAACAGCGTGTGCTTGCGGGCTTTGGCCACCGGGACGCTCCGTTCGGTCATTTCAACCGGGCGATCAGCTCCATGGCGCCGGCCGGCGCCCGGATCTTGCCCTCGTGGATGACATAGGCGAACACCTCGCGCGGCTGCTTTTTCGGCGCCGTGTCGTCGACCTTGGGCAAGTCATCGGGCTCGCCGCCCGCGGCCCACAGCTTCAGCCGCTCGGCCCAGGCATCGAGCGCCTTCGGCGGATAGCAGGTCTTGATGTCGTCGTTGCCCTTCTGCAGGCGGGCGTAGACGAAGTCGCCGACCACGTCGGCGATGGCCGGATAGGTATTGTGCTCCGAGAATACCACCGGGATGCCGAACTGCCGCAGCAGCGCGATGAATGCCGGGGTGCGGAAGCTGTCGTGGCGGACCTCGACGACATGGCGCAGCTTCAGTCCGTCCTGCTCGTGCGGCAGCAGTTCCAGGAACTTGCCGAAATCCGCCTCGTCGAATTTCTTGGTCGGCGCGAACTGCCACAGCACCGGGCCGAGCCGGTCGCGCAGCTCGGTGAGGCCCTGGTCGTAGAACCGCTTGATGGAGTCGCCGGCCTCCGCCAGCACCTTGCGATTGGTGGTGAAGCGCGAGGCCTTGAGCGAGAAGATGAAGCCGTCGGGCACTTCGCTGGCCCATTTGCGGAAGGTCTCCGGCTTCTGCGAGCCGTAATAGGTTCCGTTGACCTCGATCGAGGTCAGCTGGCTCGCGGCGTAGCTCAGTTCCTTCGATTGCGGCAGCTTCTCCGGATAGAACACGCCGCGCCACGGCTCGAACGTCCAGCCGCCGATGCCGAGATAGATGTTGCCACTTTTCTTGGCCATTCCCCGGGCCCCCTTGAATTCCGAAAGTTGCCTACCATATGGACTTCAACGGCGATGTCGATGCTTCCCCGAGGCTCCATCGCCGAGACGACCACGAGATACGGTCGCGCCGGATGTACGCGCGATCGGTCGCTCGTGGTCGTTGGCGTTTGTGGCCGGCCGCGACTGCCGCCGGCCACCCGTTTTCCGCCCTATCCCCCGGGTCTGCCTCCGCCTTTCAGGAACTTCGCCTTGGCACCATGTCCGGGCGCCGCTATATGCTGCCGCCATGACCGAATCGGCGACCACGGCTCCGACTCCGACCAAAATCCCGCTCGTGGCCGAGGCCCGCGCGCCGCGGGTTCCCGCGCCGGATACGGGCGGGGCACAAGCCTCCTGGGCGGTCGCCCGCCAGCTCTCGGTGATCGTTCCGACGTTCAAGGAACGTGACAACGTCGTGACGCTGTATCACCGTCTCGAGACCACGCTGGCCGGCGTCGACTGGGAGGTGATCTTCGTCGACGACAATTCGCCTGATGGCACCTGGCAGGTGGTGCGGGATCTCGCCGCGCGCGACACCCGCGTGCGCTGCATCCGTCGCATCGGCCGCCGCGGCCTGTCCGGCGCCTGCATCGAGGGCATTCTCGCCGCCAGCGCGCCCTTTGCCGCGGTGATCGACGCCGATCTGCAGCACGACGAGACCCAACTGCCGAAGATGCTGGCGCTGCTGCAGAGCGGCGCCGCCGAACTCGTCGTCGGCAGCCGCTATGTCGAGGGCGGCAGTGCGGACGCCTTCGGCCGCGGCCGGCTCGGCATCAGCGTCGCGGCCACCATGGTCGCCAAACGCCTGCTCGGGGTGAAGATCGCCGATCCCATGAGCGGCTTCTTCATGATCCGCCGCGACCGTTTCGAGGAACTGGCGCCGTCGCTGTCGGTGCAGGGCTTCAAGATCCTGCTCGACATCGTCGCCACCGCGCGGGGTCAGCTGCGGACCGTCGAGGTGCCGTTCGTGTTCGGCTCGCGCCAGCATGGCGAGAGCAAGCTCGATTCCATGGTGGCGCTCGATTTCTTCGGCCTCGTGCTGGCGAAGCTGACGCGCGATCTGGTGTCGTTGCGCTTCCTGATGTTCGCGCTGGTCGGCGCGGTCGGCCTCGCGGTGCATCTCGTCACGCTCGACCTTGCGATGCTGGTGTGGCCGGGCTCGTTCACCAAGGCGCAGACGATCGCGGCGTTCGTCGCCATGACCAGCAACTTCCTGCTCAACAACGTCCTGACCTATCGCGACCAGCGCCTCAAGGGTTTCGCGATCCTGCGCGGCCTCGTGGTGTTCTACATCGTCTGCGGCGTCGGGCTGCTGGCCAATGTCGGCGTCGCCTTCTCGATCTACAACCAGCGGCCGATCTGGTGGCTGGCGGGCGCCGCCGGCGCGCTGATGGGCGCGGTGTGGAACTACGCGCTGTCGAGCCTGCTGGTGTGGCGCCGGCGATGATCCGCCTCGGCGCCCGCGACGTCCAGGGCGTGGCACTGACGGTCGTGGCGCTGGTGCTGGTGCGCCTTGTCGCCGCCGCGGTCACGCCGCTGACTTTCGACGAAGCCTATTACTGGACCTGGTCGAAGAATCTTGCCGGCGGCTACTACGACCATCCGCCGATGGTCGCGCTCGTCATCCGCCTCGGCACGCTGATCGCCGGCGATACCCAGCTCGGTGTGCGGCTCGTTGCCGTGCTGCTGGGCCTGCCGATGAGCTATGCGGTCTATCATGCGACGCGGATCCTGTCCGGCAGCCACCGCGTCGCCGCGAGCTCCACCATTCTGCTCAACGTCACGCTGATGGTCGCGGTCGGCACGCTGATCGTGACGCCGGATGCGCCGCTGATGGTGGCGGCGGCCTTCGTGCTGCTGGCGCTCGCCAAGGTGCTGGAGACCGGGCAGGGGGCGTGGTGGCTCGCGGTCGGGCTCGCGGTCGGCGCCGCGCTGTTGTCGAAGTACACCGCGCTGCTCTACGGCCTCAGCATCCTGGTCTGGCTGCTCGCGGTGCCCAAGCTGCGGCGCTGGCTGTGGTCGCCATGGCCGTATCTCGGCGGCGTCGTGGCGTTCGCGGTGTTCGCGCCGGTGATCCTGTGGAACCAGCAGCACCACTGGGTGTCGTTCATCAAGCAGCTCGGCCGCGCGCGCGTCGACGGCCTGACGCTGCGGTTCGTCGGCGAGATGATCCCGACCCAGTTCGTGTTCGCGACCCCGGCGGTGTTCATTCTCGGCGTCATGGGGCTGTACGTGCTGGCCCGCCGCGACGGCGGCGCGGCGCCGGCCCGCGTGCTGGTCAACGCGCTGTTCTGGCCGATCGCGCTGTATTTCATCTGGCACTCGCTGCACAGCCGCGTCGAGGCCAACTGGCTCGGGCCGGTGTATCCGCCGTTCGCCATCGCGGCGGCCGCAGCCGCCCACAGCCCGCTGTGGCGCGGCGGCGCGCAGCGCACGGTGGCGTTGTGCCGCCGCTGGGCCGCACCGGGCGGCGTGGTGCTGCTGCTGGCGCTGATCCTGCAGGCCAACACCGGCCTGCTGACGGGCTATCGCCGCGACGCCTCGGTGCGCAGCATCGGCGTCGGCTGGCCGCAGCTCGCCGCCGAGATCGATACGGTGCGCCAGCGCACCGGCGCGGCCTGCGTGCTGGCGCCCGACTATGGCACGGTGTCGTGGCTGATGTTCTATCTGCCGAAGGGCAGCTGCGTGGTGCAGCCGGCGCAGCGCATCCGCTGGGTCAACGCCCCGGAGCCGGATCCCGCGCTGCTGGCCGGCAAGCTGCTGTACGTCGACGAGATCCGCGCCGACGGCCAGGCGGCGCTCAGGGCGGCCTATGCGCATTTCACAAAAGTGGCAGACCTGCCGCGCAAGCGCGGACCGCTGACGATCGAGACCTACGAAATCGATCTGCTCGAGGGCGCGAGGACAGCCGTCCTGGATCGTTCGCCGCCGCCGGAGCTGCAGTAGGCCTCGGCGCCGGCGGGCCGTCAGACGTTGGCGCCGATGTCGCCGCGCGCCCTGGACGGCACCGTGATCACGTCGTTCGCCGCCGGTGCGGGCCGGTGCTGATAGAGGCGATTGCTGGCGTGCAGCAGCGCCATGTCGAACAACGCGCGGAAGGTGTCGTCGTCGTCGGCGAGCTGGCGTGCGGCGAGGCAGAGGTCGCTGAGGGCTTCGAGGCGAAGCTCCTTCAGCTCGGGTGCTTCGCACGGCTGCAAGGCAAGCTGGCTGACCAGCTCGGCGAACCGCTTGAGCTCGTCGACCGCGGCACTCAGGTTCTCGACAGCGGCGCTCGTCGGCTGTCCGGTGTGCTCGTCATCAGTCACAATAATTCGAGGTCTGCTATGTGCAGATATCATGGCATTCCCCCTGGCATTATTGACTTGAAATGAATCTAAGCCGATTCGCCGCGCGTTGGGCAACTGTCAAAACGGACGCGCCTGCTCGTTTGCTGGGCGTCGGGAACAACAATGTCTCGATGTGTCCAACTCGTTGGCGCATCGCGTTTGCCCCGTAAATTAACGTGTTAAATGAATCGATGCGCGCGGCGGCGCGGCGTCTGCGCAAGGCGTGTCGGCACGAACCGGCGGCTTCAGTCCGCCAGCGCGCGCCTCGTAAGCTTGATCAGGTGTGAACACACGGCTGCGGCGCATTGGTCTATGCTGGCGCGGATCACGAGGCGTGGAGAGGTCACCATGACGCTGGGGCTGATCGCGGTGGTGCTGGCGCTGCTCGCGACATCCGTCATCGCGCTTGCGGACCTGATCCGGATCAGTCCGCTGCTGCGGCGCGGGCTCGGCGGCTATTTTCTGACGCGAACGCAGGGCGCGTCCGGCGACCGCCATGGCGGCCGCCGCGACGATGGCGGCGAGCGGCGCTGAACGTCATGTGCCGCGGGCATCCGGAACAGCAAAAAGCCCGGCATCGCTGCCGGGCTTTCCGCATTTCGAAGGGGAGCTGGACTTAGAAGTCCATGCCGCCCATGCCGCCGCCCGGAGGCATCGCGGGGCCAGCCGACGCCTTCTTCGGCAGCTCGGCGACCATCGCCTCGGTGGTGATCAGCAGGCCCGCGACCGACGCCGCGTTCTGGATCGCCGCACGCACGACCTTGGTCGGGTCGATGATGCCCTTGCTGACCATGTTGACGTACTCGCCGGTCTGCGAGTCGAAGCCGTACGAGTACTGCTCCTTCTCGAGCACCTTGCCGACGATCACCGAACCGTCCTCGCCAGCGTTCGTGGCGATCTGGCGGGCCGGAGCCGACAGCGCCTTGCGCACGATCTCGACGCCGGTCTTCTGGTCGTCGTTCTGGGTGCGGATGCGCTTGAGCTGCTCGGAGGCGCGCAGCAGGGCGACGCCGCCGCCCGGCAGGATGCCTTCCTCGACAGCCGCGCGGGTCGCGTGCATCGCGTCGTCAACGCGGTCCTTCTTCTCCTTGACCTCGACCTCGGTCGCGCCGCCGACGCGGATCACCGCGACGCCGCCTGCGAGCTTGGCGAGACGCTCCTGCAGCTTCTCACGGTCGTAGTCCGAGGTGGTCTCCTCGATCTGCGCCTTGATCTGGGCGACGCGGGCGTCGATGTCGGCCTTCTTGCCGGCGCCGTTGACGATCGTGGTGTTTTCCTTGTCGATCATCACCTTCTTGGCGCGGCCGAGCATCTGCAGCGTGACGTTCTCGAGCTTGATGCCGAGGTCTTCCGAGATCGCGGTGCCGCCGGTCAGGATGGCGATGTCCTGCAGCATGGCCTTGCGGCGATCGCCGAAGCCCGGAGCCTTGACGGCCGCGACCTTGAGGCCGCCGCGCAGACGGTTGACGACCAGCGTCGCCAGCGCCTCACCCTCGACATCCTCGGCGACGATGACCAGCGGCTTGCCGGTCTGCACCACGGCCTCGAGCAGCGGCAGCAGCTCGTTCAGCGAGGACAGCTTCTTCTCGTTGATCAGGACGTAGGCGTCGTCGAACTCGACGCGCATCTTGTCGGCGTTGGTGACGAAGTAGGGCGAGATGTAGCCGCGGTCGAACTGCATGCCTTCGACGACGTCGAGCTCGGTCTCCAGCGACTTCGCTTCCTCGACGGTGATGACACCCTCGTTGCCGACCTTCTTCATGGCGTCGGCGAGGAACTTGCCGATTTCGGCATCGCCGTTGGCCGAGATGGTGCCGACCTGGGCGATCTCGTCGTTCGAGGTGACCTTCTTGGAGTTCTTGACGAGATCGGCGACGACAGCCTCGACCGCGAGGTCGATGCCGCGCTTCAGATCCATCGGGTTCATGCCGGCGGCAACCGACTTCGCGCCCTCACGGACGATCGCCTGGGCGAGCACGGTGGCGGTGGTGGTGCCGTCACCGGCGAGGTCGGCCGACTTCGAGGCGACTTCGCGCACCATCTGGGCGCCCATGTTCTCGAACTTGTCCTCGAGCTCGATCTCCTTGGCGACGGTGACGCCGTCCTTGGTGATGCGCGGCGCGCCGAACGACTTGTCGAGCACGACGTTGCGGCCCTTCGGGCCGAGCGTGACCTTCACCGCATTGGCGAGGATGTCGACGCCACGCAGCATCTTTTCGCGGGCTTCGGCGGAGAATTTGACTTCTTTAGCTGCCATTGTTTCGCTTCCTTAGAGGATGAATGGACGAGAGGCGCTTACGCGGCCTTCTTGCCGGCGCCCTGGCCTTCCAGCACGCCGAGGATGTCGCTTTCCTTCATGATCAGCAGGTCGGTGCCGTCGATCTTCACCTCGGTGCCCGACCACTTGCCGAACAGCACGACATCGCCGACCTTGAGGTCGAGGGGGATCAGCTTGCCGGCCTCGTCGCGGCCGCCCGGACCCACGGCGACGATCTCGCCCTGAGACGGCTTCTCCTTCGCGGTATCCGGAATGATGATGCCGCCGGCCGTCTTGGTGTCGGCGTCGATACGCTTGACCACAACACGATCGTGAAGCGGACGGAATTTCATCGCGTTTCTCCTAAACCTATGACAAAACTTGAATTTTGCTTATTTTGGCAGTCTCGACAGGTGAGTGCTATCGAGGCTGGCTCCGAGATAGTCGGCGCTCATGCCATGATCAAGGGTATTTGGGGAAAAATTTGGCACTCTGATCAATGGACTGCCAAGGGTCTGACATCGTCGTTAACACAAAACGCGGCGCAATTGTCAGCACTATTGCAACGTTGCTGCTAATGCTTTGATAATCAACACTTTATTCGTTATTTGAGCTTGAGATTAGCGACGTGAATGCCAAACATTTTGCGATGCGCGTGAATGCGCCCGTGCATGGGGAGACTGGCATGACGTCGAACGTGACCTTGAAGGGAACCGCCGCAGGGGATTTCGCCAAGCAGCTCGCCGGTTATGGTCTGACCACGGCCGAGATCCTGTACCGCCGGCCCGACCATCGCTGGCTGCTGCAGACCTATGTCTGGCAGGACTACGACCTGTGTCCCGACTTTCCCGCGCTGAAGGGCTTTTTGGCGTTCTGGCAGCAGAAGATCGAAGGGGCGTTGTTCTCGGTAACGGTGGCGCATTCGCGCCTGATCAAGCCGGCCGAGATCAAGGTCGTCGACGGGATCTTCCGCCTGCACTGAACAGGCCGCGCGGCCACGTTGTGGCCGCCTGCCGCGCTCGCTAAGCTCGCCGGCACGCTTAGGGGAGGGCGCGCCATGGCACGAGACAAAACGACACGCGCAAAAGCCGCACGAGCAAAATCGGCCCGAACCGCACGGGCGGGGGCGGCAAAGGCCAAAACCGGGACCAAGGCCGCGCGGGCCAAGACCGCGGTTCGTAAATCCTCCACGCGCAAGGCCGCCGCGCGGCCGTCGGCGCCGAAGCGCGCCGCCAAGACGGCCGGACGCGCCGATACGCGCAAGGCCGTCCGCAAACCGGCGCGGAGTGCGTCGCGCCCGGCGCGCCGGCCGCCCCAGCGCTTCGTGGTCAGCCATCACCGGGACGAGGACTTTGCCACCGGGCTGCGGGCCTACGCGCAGTACCGCGACCTCGGCATCGCGCAGGCGACGGGCGGTCTCGCCCAGGCCCATGTGATCCGTCTCATCGGCCCGTGCGATCCGACCGAGGTGTCGAAGCTGCACTATCATGACGTCGAGTTTCAGATGGTGTACGTGCTCAAGGGCTGGGTCCGGGCCTCGTTCGCGGGGCAGGGCGACATCACCATGCGCGAGGGCAGCTGCTGGATCCAGCCGCCGCGGATCCAGCACATGATCCTGGACTATTCCGACACCTGTGAATTGCTGGAGATCATCCTGCCCGCGGAGTTCGACACGATTGAACTGGCGACCTGACCCCGGATAGACCTGCTGCATGGATCAAGCCGTCACCGCCTCCCTCAGTGCCGCGCCGGCATCGGCGCGCCCGTCCCGCGCGACACTCGACCGCCTGACGTTCCTGGGCTGGCGCGGCGGGCTCGCCGCCATCATCGCAGGCGTCGTGCTGTCGTTCGTCCTGTTCGGCTATTTCGCCATCTACTGGCGCAACGCCGACATGGACTTCATGATCGTCTACAACGCTCTGGTGCTGAACGACGGCAAGCCGCAGGAGTATTTCGATCATCCGTCGTTCTTCACCATCCTCTCGGTCGAGTATTTCTTCCGCCTGCTGCATGCGTTGGGCATGCTCGACGCCGACAGGCTGTCGGCGATCCCGTCGGCGAGCCATGGCGCGGCCTTTGACGCCGCGATGACGCAGGCGGTGCGCGCCGGCCGCGTGGTCGCGCTGCTGACAGCCTCCGCCATGATCCTGCTGTTCGCGGCCCTGATGCGCCGCGCGGTGCGCGACTGGCGGGTGGCGCTGCTGGCGACGCTGGCATTCGCGTTCTCCGGCGGCATGGCGGTGCATGCGCGGATCCTGCGCAGCGAGCTGATCGCCGGATCGCTCGCCACCTTCGCGCTGCTCGTGCTCATCATCGCCGCGCGCCGCGCCAGCCAGTGGCGGCCACTGCTGCTCGCCGCGGCCGCGGCGCTGTGCATGCTGGCGCTCGAAAACAAGGTCCATGCCATCGTCATGATCGCCGCATTCCCGATGCTGGCGCTGACCTTCGGTACGCCGCAGGGCGCGAGCGTCGCGTTCTGGCGCGCGCCGTCGCGGGCGTGGCCCGTGGTGCTGGCGACGCTCGCTTGCGCCGCGCTACTGTGCGGGCTGGCCTGGCCGATCGTCGCCGCGGGGATCGATCCGGACAATCGCGCCGCCGCCGAGCTGCATCCGCTGCTGTTCGGCCGGTTTGGCGTCTACCAGGGCGCGCTGCTGCTCACCACCTGGCTTGCGATGGCGGTGTTCGCAAAGCTCTACCGGGTTTCGGCGGCGGAGACGGCCGCGGCGATGGCTGCGATCGTCGCCGGCGCCGCCGCTGGCCTGCTGGCGCTCGACCTGCAGTTCAATGCCGGCAACGCGGTGGCGGTGGTCAATCCGCTGGAAAAGATGCTGGGCTTCGCCGGCCTGGCGCCGGGCGGGGTCAGCGAGGCCGGCCATGACCTCGCGCTGCTGCAGGACAGCTTCGTCGCGGTGCTGCGCCGCTACAGCTTCTTCCTCTACACCTCGGCGCGCCCGGCGATTTTCCTGATCTGGCTGATCGTGCCCGGCATCGTCTATGCGTGGGTCGTCGGCCGGCGCCAGGTCGCGTTGCAGGCCACGCTGATGCTGCTGGTCGCCACCGGCATCGATACGCTGAGCGCGGTGCGCTATCTCAAGGCCGAATACTTTCTGCTGTCCGACCCGTTCATCATCATCGCCGGGGCGCTGCTGCTCGACGCGCTGCCGCAGGTCGCGCAGATGCGCGGCGCCTACGCGATCGGCCTCGTGCTGTCGCTCGTCCACATGGTCGGCAGCCAGCCCGAGCCGGTCAAGATGATGACCAAGCAGAGCGGGCCAGCCTACATCTGCGAGTGGAACCAGATCTACGAGAAGCAGCTGCCGATGCCATGGTGTCCGTTGCCGCCGCCGAAGCCGTGAGGCGTCAGGTCATCACACCGACGATGGCGCCGATCAGGCAGGTGGTGATGGTGCCGGCCACCACGGACCGCAAGCCCAGCGCATGAATGTCGGCTCGCCGCTCCGGCGCCATGATGTCGAGGCCGCCGACCATGATGCCGAGGCTGCCGAAATTGGCGAAGCCGCACAGCGCGTAGAGCATGATCAGCCGCGCGCGCGGATCGAGCGCGCCGTCGGGCAGCTTGGCGAACTCGACATAGGCGACGAGCTCGTTGAGGATGGTCTTGATCCCCATCAGCCGGCCGCCGGTCAGCGCCTGGTCCCATGGCAGGCCCATCAGCCAGCACACCGGCGCCATCACGGCGCCGAGCATGCGCTGCAGTGACATCGGGCTGCCGGCGACCTGCGGCAGCAGGCCGAGCATGGCATTGGCGAGATGCACCAGCGCCACCAGCACCAGCAGCATGGCGATGATGTTGAGCAGCAGCTCCAATCCGGCGGCCGTGCCCTTGACGATCGCGTCCATGGTGTTGGCGGCGATCGCGCCGGGATCGTCGAGCGCGCCGCCGGTGCGCCGCGGCTCGGTCTCGGGCACCATGACGAGGCTCACCAGCACCGCGGCGGGGGCGCCGAGCACCGAGGCGATGACGAAGTGCGCCGCGGCGTCCGGGATCAGCGGTGCGAGCAAGGTGGCGTACAGCACGAGCACGGTGCCGGCGATGCCGGCCATGCCGCCGGTCATCACCAGGAACAGCTCGCTGCGGGTCAACCGCGCAAGATAAGGGCGGATGAACAGCGGCGCCTCGACCATGCCGAGGAAGATGTTGGCGGCGGTCGACAGGCCGACCGCGCCGCCGATGCCCAGCGTGCGCTCCAGGGCCCACGCCATGCCACGCACCACCGGCGGCAGCACGCGCCAGTAGAACAGCAGCGTGGTCAGCACGCTGGTGACCAGCACGACGGGAAGGGCCTGGAAGGCAAGGATGAAGTCGGCGCCGGGCGTCTTGACGTCGAACGGCGGCGGGCCGCCGCCGACATAGCCGAACACGAAGGCGCTGCCGGCGCGGGCCGCCGCGGCGATGGCGCCGACGGCATCATTGATGGTGGAGAACGCCGCCGCGAGAACCGGCAGCTTGAGCAGCGCCAGCGCGGTGACGCAGGTGAGGGCAAGGGCACCGGCGGCCTGCGTCCAGTTGACGGCGCGGCGGTTCTCTCCGAGCGCGAAGGCGAGGAGGAGCAGCACCACGATCCCGAATGCGGATTGCAGCTGAGGCATCGCGCGCCGGCCCGCCACCTGCGCCGGCGTCGCCCCGCGGAATCGCGGGGCGCTACAACCGCCAGCCCACCCATCGGGCCATGAGAGCAGCAGACGGGCGCTTTGGAAAGGCCTCCGCGCCCGCCGCGCGAGGGTTACCCACGGCCGACGAACGGCATCTTGGTCGCCATCACCGTCATGAACAGCACGTTGGCGTCGAGCGGCAGGCTCGCCATGTAGACCACCGCGTTGGCGACCGCCTCGACGTCCATGCGCGGCTCGGGAATCTTGCGGCCGTCGGGCTGCAGCACGCCGTCGACCATGCGGGTGGTCATGTCGGTGGCGGCGTTACCGATGTCGATCTGGCCGCAAGCGATGTCATAGGCGCGGCCGTCGAGCGCGGTCGACTTGGTGAGGCCGGTGATGGCGTGCTTGGTCGACGTGTACGCAGCCGAGAACGGCCGCGGTGCATGTGCCGAGATCGAGCCGTTGTTGATGATGCGGCCGCCGCGCGGGGTCTGATCCTTCATGATGCGGAAGGCGTGCTGGGTGCACAGGAACGGCGCGGTGAGGTTGGTGTCGACCACCGCCTTCCACTGTTCGACGCTGACATCCTCGAACGGCACGGCGGGCGCGCCGATGCCGGCATTGTTGAACACCAGGTCGAGCCGGCCGAAGCTGTCGGTGATCCTGGCGAACAGCGCGGCGATCGAGGCCGGATCGGCCATGTCGGCGGGCACGGGCAGGCTCTTGCCGAAGCTCGCGCCGAGCTTGGCGGTCTCCTCCAGCTTGTCGGCGCGCCGGCCGGTCAGCACCACGGTGAAGCCCGCCTTCATCAGCGCGAGCGAGGTGGCACGTCCGACGCCGGAGCCGGCGCCGGTCACGAGTGCGATCCTGGTCATTTCCTCATCCTGTCTTGGTTGGAGTGGTCGTTGCCGCGCCGCCATAGGGCGGGCGGGGGATGTTCTGGTGCGCGGCGCGCAGCGCCGCCGACCAGCGGGCCCGCAGGTCGTGGAAATACGGCTCGCCGATCTCGATGCGGTAGTTCAGCTCGGCGTCGCAGGCGTCGGGCCGGACCACCAGGATGTCGATGGGCATGCCGACGCCGAGGTTGGAGCGCATGGTCGAATCCATCGAGACGAGGCCGACCTTGAGCGCGTCATAGAGGTCGACGTCATAGGCGATGGCTCGGTCGAGCACCGGCTTGCCGTATTTGTGCTCGCCGATCTGGAGATAGGGCGTGTCGGTGGTGCATTCGATGAAATTGCCGGCCGAGTAGACCATGAACAGGCGCATCCGCGCGCCGGCGATCTGGCCGCCGAACAGGAACGAGACGTCGAACGAGATGTCCTCGGCGCGCAGCGCCGAGCCTTCCATCTGGTGGACATGGCGGATGGCGCGGCCGATGCGCTGTGCCGCCTTGAACATGCTCGGCGCGTTCATCAGCGTCTCGATCTCGCCGGTGACCGGATCCTCGAGGCCTTCGGTCAGGGTGCTGAGCACCGACTGGCTGATCGCGAGATTGCCGGCGCTCGCCACCGCCATGATGCGCTCGCCGGGATTGCTGAAGACGTGCAGCTTGCGGAAGGTGGAGATGTTGTCGAGGCCGGCATTGGTGCGGGTGTCGGCGATCATCACGAGGCCGTCACGCACCAGAATTCCGCAGCAGTAAGTCATGACCTGATCCCCAGCGTCCTGATCCCCAGCGTCTTGCGAGGCGGAGTTTTACGCGCTGCGCGAGCGTGCGGCAACCTCGCCGCACAAACCCACACTCAGGGATCGATCAGGACTGGCTCTGTGACTGACTCTGCCGCCCGGCCTGGTTGACGCTGACGGCGACCGCGAGCTGTTCGCTGCCGCCGCCGTAGCGGGTTCCGCGCACCGGCGCGGCGCCGAGATAATCGAGGCCGATGGCGACGCGGACATGGGCGTCGGTGGTGGAGATGCCGTTGGCGGCGTCGAAGCCGACCCAGCCGAGCCGCGGCACAAAGGCTTCCGCCCAGGCGTGGCCGGCGTCCTGCTGCACCACGCCATCCGAGCGCAGGAAGTGTCCGGACACGAAGCGCGCCGGCACGCCGCCGGCGCGGGCGCAGGCGATGAAGATGTGGGCGTAGTCCTGGCAGACGCCGCGCCGGAGCGTGAACGCATCGGCGGCGGTGGTGCCGGCATGGGTCGGATCGACGTCGAAGGTCATGTGCTCGTTGATCCGCACCAGCAGCTCGTGCAGGAAACCGACGACATCGTCGTCGCCGCGGGGGCGCAGCTCCTCGGTCAGCTCCCGCATGCCGCCGTCGAGCGCGGTCAGATCGGTCGAGCGCAGGAACAGGCTCGGCGGAAACCGCTCGTCGGTGCCGCGCAGCACGCCGCTGGTGTCCTGGGTCTCGACCAGGCCCTCGACATTGATGGTCAGCTCGCCGATCGCCCCATGGGTCAGCACATGGGTGATGTTGCCGAACGCGTCATGATGCATCTGCATCCGCGAGTCGGTGGAGACGAAGATCTGCCAGTCGGCCACATACTGGCCGTCATGGTTGCGCGGCGTCATCCGGATCAGCTGGATCACGCCGCTTGCCGGCGGCTCGTAGCGATAGGTGGTCGAGTGGGCAATTCGCAGGCGCATGACGGACGGACCGCTTTCCTCTGGGCGAGGCGACGACAGGGACGACGTGACTATAGCAGGTATTGCTTGGTGATGATGTCGCCCAGGCGATTGTTGTCCGAGATGAATTCCTGAATGAATTCATGCAACCCGTGCTGGAAGATGTTGTCGATGTCGCTGTTCTCCAGCCGGTTGCGGATGCCGCGGGCATGGCGCTGGGCCGGGCCCTGGCGGCTGTAGGCGACACCGATCTGGTCGAGATTGCGCACGAGGTTGCCATAGCAGCTCGACAGCGAGCGCGGCAGCGTGTCGTTGAGTATCAGAAGGTCGGCGATCAGCCAGGGCTTGATGGTCTCGCGATAGACCCAGTGATAGGCGGTCAGCGCCGAGACCGAGCGCAGGATCGAGGTCCACTGGTAGTAGTCGAGCGGACCGCCGACATGCTCCTGCTCCGGCAGCAGCATGTGGTATTTGACGTCGAGGATGCGCGCGGTGTTGTCGGCGCGCTCGAGGTGCAGGCCGAGCCGCGAGAACCAGTAGGCGTCGTTGCGCAGCATGGTGCGGTAGGCCGAGCCGTCGAAGCGCAGCGAGGTTTCCTGGACGAAGCGCAGGAACTTGGCGAGGTCCTCGCGCGAGCGCACGCCACCGTGCCAGGTCTGCTGCAATTCGATCCAGGCGCTGTTGATGGTGTCCCACATCTCGCTGGTCAGCGCGGTGCGCACCGAACGCGAGTTCAGCCGTGCCGCCTCGATGCAGTTGCGGATCGAGGACGGGTTGTCCGGCGAGAATGCCAGGTAGTCGACGACGCTGCGCTCGTTCGCCTCCGCATGGTGTTGCGCGAAGCTGTCGCCGACGCCGGCGGTGAGCAGCGCCGACTCCCATTCGTTGGTCTTGCCGGCATAGGCGGCCGGCAGCGCGGTGGCGCGCAACGTCGCCTCGATGGTGCGCGCGAGATATTCGGCGCGTTCGACATAGCGGGCCAGCCAGAACAGGTTTTCAGCGGTGCGCGACAGCATGGGATCAGGATCTTGCTCGTGCCGTGACAGGGAACGGGGGCGGGACGGTCGGATCGGACTCAGGGAAAGGGGTGGGCGGCGTCCTCCGTTTTTTGGGCGCCGCGGTCGATGACCGCGGGCGCTGGTCATGACATCGGCTATTCGTCGAGGATCCAGGTGTCCTTGGTGCCGCCGCCCTGGCTGGAGTTGACCACCAGCGAGCCTTCCTTGAGCGCCACGCGGGTCAGCCCGCCGGGCACCACCGTGACATGGTCGCGGCCGGTCAGCACGAACGGGCGGAGGTCGACATGGCGCGGCGCGAGGCCGGACCGCGTCGCGGTCGGGCAGGTGGACAGCGCCAGCGTCGGCTGGGCGATGAAGCCCTCCGGCGACTGCATCAGCTTGGCGCGGAAGGCCGCGATCTGCTCCCTGGTCGCGGCCGGGCCGATCAACATGCCGTAGCCGCCGGAGCCGTGGACCTCCTTGACCACGAGGTCCTCGAGGCGGTCGAGCACATAGGCGAGGTCGTCCGGCTCGCGGCAGCGCCAGGTCGGCACATTCTTCAGGATCGGCTCCTCGCCGAGGTAGAAGCGCACGATCTCCGGCATGTAGCTGTACACCGCCTTGTCATCGGCGATCCCGGTGCCGACCGCATTGGCGAGGGTGATGGTGCCGGCCTTGTAGGCCGACATCAGGCCGGGGACGCCGAGCACGGAATCCGGGCGGAAGGTCAGGGGATCGATGAAGTCGTCGTCGAGCCGGCGGTAGATCACGTCGACCCGCTTGAGGCCTTCGGTGGTGCGCATGAACACCTCGTCGTTCTTGACGATGAGGTCGCGGCCCTCGACCAGCTCGATGCCGAGCTTGTCGGCGAGGAACGAGTGCTCGTAATAGGCGGAGTTGTAGACGCCGGGGGTGAGCAGGGCGACGGTGGGTTCCGCGGCGGCGGTGAGCGGAGCCACCGAGCGCAGCGCCGCCAACAGCTCGTCCGGATAGTTCTCGACCGGTGCGACGCGGTGCCGCGCGAACAGGTCCGGGAACAGCCGCATCATGATTTCGCGGTTCTCCAGCATGTAGGAGACCCCGGAGGGGGTGCGGGCATTGTCCTCCAGCACATAGAAATCATCGGGCCCGTCGCGGACGATGTCGATGCCGGCGATGTGGACATAGACGTCGTGCGGCACCTCCTGGCCATTCATCTCCGGCCGGAACACCGGATTCTGGAAGATCAGGTCGTCGGGCACGATCCCGGCGCGCAGGATGTCGCGGCCATGATAGATGTCCCGCAGGAACAGGTTGATCGCCTTGACCCGCTGCTTGAGGCCGCGCTCGAGCAGGGTCCACTCCTTGCCCGACAGGATGCGGGGCACGACATCGAACGGGATCAGGCGTTCCTGGGCCTCGGCGTCGCCATACACGGCGAAGGTGATGCCGATGCGGCGGAACAGCAGCTCGGCTTCCTGGCGGCGATATTCAAGGGCGTCTGGCGGCATCTCCTTCAGCCAGTGGGAGAGTGCCTGATAGGCTGGCCTGAGCGAGCCGTCCGGCCCGTTCATCTCGTCGAATGCAACTGCCATGAAGCCTGACCGTCCCTTCGCGCTCGTACCGAGAGCATGCATGACATCAATGGAGGGTAGCAAGGGGCGGGCCAGCGCGATATGCACTGCGAAACGGCAATTCGTCGGGGATGGCGGACTGCGCTGCCGCAAAAAGAGGCGGGGAAATGCCCATCGGCCGGGCAGGGAGCGCTAGCCTGCACCGCCGGGATGGGCAAGATTCGGACGACCTGAGGAGTACGTTGCATGAGCGAAATCGTCACCGCCGGGATTCTGGTGATCGGGGACGAGATTCTGTCCGGCCGGACCAAGGACAAGAACATCGGCTATATCGCCGAGTACCTGACCAATATCGGCATCGACCTCAAGGAAGTGCGGGTGGTGGCCGATGACGAGGGCGCGATCATCGAGGCGCTGAATGCGCTGCGGTCGCGCTACACCTATGTCTTCACCACCGGCGGCATCGGCCCGACCCATGACGACATCACCGCCGACAGCATCGCCAAGGCGTTCGGGGTCGGCATCGATCTTCACCCCGAGGTGGTGGCCCGATTCCGGCAGCGTTTCTCGGAAGCCGAGCTCAACGAGGCGCGGCTGCGCATGGCGCGCATCCCGGACGGCGCCGAGCTGATCCAGAGCGCCACCATCCTGGCGCCGGGCTTCAAGCTCGACAACGTCATCGTGATGGCCGGCGTGCCCTCGATCATGCAGGCGATGATGGACATCGTCGCCTCGAAGCTGAAGTCGGGGGTGCGGATGTTGTCGGACTCGGTGCGCGCCAACGCCCGCGAGGGCGACATCGGCAGTCCGCTGCGGGCGATCGCCGAGGCCCATCCGGACACCAGCATCGGCAGCTACCCCTTCCTCGACGAGAACAGCAAGCCCAACACCAACATCGTGGTTCGCTCGCGCGACCCGGACAAGCTGAAGGCGGCGATGGCCGCGGTTCAGGAGATGTTGGCAGGGCTCAACCTGACGCGCTAAACAGCGGGCATCCCAAAGAGTAGAGATATGACCCCGACCAACGAGAATGCCCCCCGCCCGGAAAAGATGTTCCCGGTGTCGTGGGACCAGTTTCACCGTGACTCCCGTGCGCTCGCCTGGCGGCTGAACAGTGCCGGCCCGTTCGAGGCGATCGTCGCCGTCACCCGCGGTGGCCTGGTTGCCGCCGCCATCGTCGCGCGCGAGCTCGGGGTGCGGGTGGTCGATACCGTCGGGGTCGCCAGCTACAACCACCAGTCCCAGGGCGAGGTCCGTATCCTCAAGAACGTCTCGGCCGACGTGCTCAACGCCGGCGGCGGCAGCGGCAAGGGCATCCTGATCGTCGACGATCTCGTCGATACCGGCAAGACCGCCCGTGTGGTGCGCGATCTGATGCCGCAGGCCCACTTCGCCACCGTCTACGCCAAGCCGATGGGGCGCCCGCTGGTCGATACCTTCATCACCGAGGTGTCGCAGGACACCTGGATCTTCTTTCCCTGGGACACCGGGCTGTCGTTCCAGCCGCCGATCCGCGACGGCGGGGCATAGAATCGCAAAACGGGTCGCTTCGCGGCCCGCTATGCGGTTGGCTCGGTGCCTCGTCCCGGACATGATGGGCCATGCCGCTGCAAAACCGTGTCACGCCCCTCGGCGACATCGTCGCCACGCCGCATCGTGGCCTGTTCACCGGCAACCGCGGCATCATCCATGATCCGGCGACACGGACGCTGCTCCGCCGGCGCTGGACGACGCCAGCCTGGATCGTCTGCGTCTGCGACTTCCGCGGCCGTCGCCGCGCCGTGATGGCGGCGCAGAGCTGGACCGAGCTGTTCTTCCTGGACGAAGCGACGGCCTTCGCCGCCGGCCACCGACCCTGCTTCTACTGTCGTCGCGCGGACGCGAGCGCGTTCCGCGCCGCCTTCGCGGCGGGGATGGCGGCGGTGCCGCGCGCGGCGGAGATGGATGCGGTGCTGCATGCTGAGCGGCTCGACGGGCGCCAACGCCGCCTGCATCCGCTGCCGTCACTCGCTGCGCTGCCCGATGGCGCCATGGTGCAAGCCGGCGACGACAGCTTCGTCATCGCCGGCGGCCGGCCGCTGCGCTGGTCGTTTGCCGGCTATCATGCGGTGGCGGCGGTGCCGGACGGCGCGCAACTGCTGACCCCGCCGTCCACGTTGCGGGCGCTCGCGGCCGGCTATCGGGCCGTGCTGCATCCGAGTGCGAATGCTCACTCCTCATCCTGAGAGTCTGACCGGATAAGGCGTCGAGGCATTTTGAGAGACGGCGCTTTCGTCTTTCTCTGTCGTGGCCGGGCAGCGCGATCCGTTGCAGACGCGCATCTCGCGCAGCTTGCCGAGGATGTCGCGGGGATAGGAATCGATCGAGGTCGACTTGCCGGACTCGCGCACCGCGGTGTCGAAGTCGCGCACCGCCTCGCCATAGGCCGCGAGCGCTGCATCGAACGGCTTGAGGTCGGCGCCGCGCCTCGGGTTCGACGGCATCAGGTCGACCGTCTTCTTCGCCAGCATCAGGGTATTGCGCGCGTGCCAGCGCACACTCTTGCCTTCGGTCGCCTCGATCCTGGAGAGCTGCTGGCGGTCGATGAGGTCCTTGAACTGGTCCTGCAGTGCGTCGGCGGCCGCGCGGGCCTCGAGAAACGCGGTCGCCGCGGGCACGAGGCGCGCGTGCAATGCCTTGCCGCCGGCCATGTCGTCGGACAGGTAGTCCTTGCGATCATAGTAGGCGTCCGCCTCGTTGAGGATCGGGATCAGCGCATCGAAGGTGTCGGCGAGCTGCCTGGTGGCGCCGTCGAGCGCGGGAATGGCGGGCTCGTCGGCGGCGCTCTTGCGCGCCCTGGCGATGGCGTCCCTGGCCGAGGCGCCGACCGAGTAGAGGCCGTAGATGATGCGCTCCTTGCCGGTCGGTCCGCGCTTGACGTCGACCCAGCTCAGGTAGCGCGCCCAGGATTCCTTGCCGCGCAGCGAGGCGTTGAGCAGGCCGACCACGCCGTTGGATTTGGCGACATGGCGGTCGAGATCCTTGTCGGCGATCTCGCGAAGGCCGAGATCGGGCAGGGATGAAGGCTGCTGGGCGAGCGCGGCGGCCCCCGGCAGGACCAGGGCGGCAACGAGGAAGAGGGCGGAAATCTTCACGGCAGTCCTCATGACACGGCGTAGCGGCGCGGGGGCGCGCCGCCGTGCCCACCGCCGTTCGTCGCCGCGGGCGGCGGCAGGGTTCAATCGCCGCTCACCACGGTGCTTCCGGATCGAGGTCGGCAAAGCGCTCGCGGGCAAGCTTGGCGCCGGCGCCGAGCGCCCGAAGCTTGGCCTCGGCGATGTCGCGGCGCATCGGCGCCATGCCGCAGTTGGTGGTGGCGATGATCCTGTCGCGGGGCACGAACTTCATCACCGCGCCGATCACCTCGGCGACGTCTTCGGCTGTCTCGACCCCGTCGCTGGCGACGTCGATGACGCCGGCCTGCACGGTCTTGCCCGGCAGCAGCGCCAGCAGATCGAGCGGCACATGCGAGTTGCGGCATTCGATCGCGACCTGCTGGATCGTGCTCTTGGCGATCGCCGGGAAAATCTCCTCGTACTGCCGCCACTCGTGGCCGAGCGTCGCCTTCCAGTCGGTGTTGGCCTTGATGCCGTAACCGTAGCAGATGTGCACGGCGGTGGCGCAGGTGAGGCCCTCGGCGGCGCGCTGCAGCGCCTCGATGCCCCAGGTCTTGACCTCGCTCATGTAGACGTTGAAGGCGGGCTCGTCGAACTGGATCAGGTCGACACCGCCCGCTTCCAGCGCGCGGGCTTCCTGGTTGAGCAGGTCGGCGAAGGCGAACGCCATCTTGACGCGGTCGCCGTAGTGGCGGTCGGCGACGGTGTCGACGATGGTCATCGGGCCGGGCAGGGTGAACTTGAGCTTGTGGGTGGTGTGGGCGCGTGCCGCGCTCGCCTCGAAGGCATGGACGCGGCCTTTCAGGTAGAGCTGCGAGATCACCTGCGGCACCATGGCTTTGTAGCGGTCGGCGCGGATGCCCATCTCGACCTTGTGGGCGAAGTCGATGCCGCCGACATTTTCCAGGAAGCCGTGCACGAAGTGCTGGCGCGCCTGCTCGCCATCGGTGACGATGTCGATGCCCGCGTCCTCCTGCAGCTTCAGCGCCAGCAGCGTGGCATCGCGCTTGGCCGACACCAGATCATCGCCGGCCGGCTTCCACGGCGCCCACAGGCGGTTCGGTTCGGCGAGCCATTCGGGCTTGGGCAGCGATCCGGCGATCGTGGTCGGGAAAAGCATGACGGCGCGTGTCCCTGTGTCCGTGGTTGTTTCTTTGGTTGTCGTCCCGGCTTTTGTTGTATGAACGAGCGGGCCTGGACGCGAGCTTATCGCAATCCGTGCACGGGAACGACAGGGAATAAACGACAGGGAAACAACAATGCCCAACGCGATCGTGTGCCGCGAGCTGGGGCCGCTGGAGATGTTGCGGCTGGAGACCATCGAAGCAGTGGCGCTGCGTCCGGGGGAGGTTCGTGTCGCGTTGCGCGCGGCAGGGCTCAACTTTCCCGACGTGCTGATGATCGAGGGCCGATATCAGTTCAAGCCCGAGCTGCCGTTCATCCCGGGCATGGAAGCGGCCGGCGAGGTCAGCGAGGTGGCGGCCGGTACCGACGGTGTCCGCGTCGGTGACCGTGTGATCGTGAAAATGCGCCACGGCTGCTTCGCCGAGGAAGTGGTGGTGGCGCGGTCGCAGCTCGCGCCGCTGCCGGACGCGTTCGACTATGCCGAAGGGGCGACGTTCCTTGCCGCCCATGGCACGGCCTATCATGCGCTGGTGGATCGCGCGCAGCTCAAGGCGGGCGAGGTGCTGCTGGTGCATGGCGCCGGCGGCGGCGTCGGGCTCGCGGCGGTCGAGCTCGGCAAGGTGCTGGGCGCCACCGTGATCGCGGTCGCCTCCAGCGCGGAGAAGCTCGCGGTCGCGACCAGCCGGGGCGCCGATCATGCATTGCTCAGCGGCAGCGAGCCGCTGCGCGACGCCGTCAAGCGCCTGACCGGCGGGCGCGGCGCCGACGTGGTGTTCGATCCCGTCGGCGGCGCGGTGTTCGAGGACAGCCTGCGCTGCATCGCCTGGGGCGCGCGGCTGCTGGTCGTCGGCTTCACCGGCGGCGTCGGCATGGCCGCCACCAACCTGGTGCTGATCAAGGGTGCGAGCGTGCTCGGCGTGCGCGCCGGCGAGGCGGCGCGGCGCGATCCGGCGCTTGCCGCCGCGCGCCAGGCCGCGCTGTGGCGTCTCGCCAATGACGGCCGTCTGCGCCCCCACATCTCGCACCGCCTGCCGCTTGCCGACTGCCCGCAGGCGATGCGGCTGCTGCGCGAACGCCGGGCCATCGGGCGGGTGGTGCTGCTGATGGAGCCGCCGTCGTCCTGACACATGAGCGCTGATGCGGAGCAGAGCTCGATCGGGCTGGTCACGCCATCTCAATCAACCACTGGTTGCAATGAAATTTATGTGAAAATATACCCATAGGTCGAGCGCGGCCGGATTTTGAAGATCGTTAATTGGATTGACCGATGAATAAGATGAGCTTCGCGGAATGGGCGCCACCTCCTCGGCGCCGGGTGGCGGCTGTGTCATTCTCTGGCGACCGCAGCGAATTCGGTCGCCTCGTGACCCGCGGTGGCTTTCTTGAGATCGTTACGCTTGGCTTCTACCGCTTCTGGCTGGCCACCGATATGCGCCGTCATCTTTGGTCGAACACCACCGTCGACGGTGACGCGCCCGAATACACCGGTACGGGCAGGGAGTTGCTGATCGGATTTCTGATCGCGCTTGCGATCATTGTACCGATCTACCTCGCGTACTTTCTCCTCACGGTCGAGGTCGAGCGCCTCAAGGTTTTTGGCGGTATTCCACTTTTGGCGTTCTTCTATGTGTTCGGCCAGTTCGCGATCTACCGTGCGCGGCGCTATCGCTTGACGCGCACGGTGTGGCGTGGCGTCCGGTTCTGGATGGACGGCTCCGGCTGGGCGTATGCCTTGCGCGCTTCGCTATGGATGATTTTGGTCGTGATAACGCTCGGCCTAGCATGGCCTTGGCGCGAGGCCGCGCTCGAGCGCTACAAAATGCAGCACTCTTACTATGGTGACCTGCAGGGGGGCTTCAAGGGTACCGGCTGGGAGTTCGTCGAGCGGGGCTGGATCTTGTGGCTGCTGACCTTGTTCTTATTCGCCGTGGCGGTTGTCTTTCGGCCGATGGTCTTCCTGATCGTACTTGTGTCGCCAGCCCTTTATGCATCGTTCAGGGCTGTTGAGTGGCGTTGGTGGATTTCCGGGCTGCGTTTCGGCGATATCAGCTTTGCCTCCGGCATCCGCCTGAGCGGTCTCATTAGTCTGTACTACAAGGCGCTCGGCTGGTTTGCGCTGATCGACGTGGTGGTGGTGTCCGCTGTGTTCCTCTGCTTTGCGGCGATGGCTAATCTGAGTGGTGTCTCGCTGCCCGAACTGTCCAGGTCGTTCCTCCTCCAGAACCGGATGCTGGTCGTCGCACTTTGCGTCCCCTTGTATCTGTCCCTGCTCTTGCTGGTGAACATTGTGATCAGGCTCTATTTCATGCGCGATCTGTGGATGCGGATTGCGGCGTCGGCCACGGTCTATGGCATTGAGGCCGCCAATAGCGTGAGGGCTGACGGCGAACTGGCAAGTGCGATCGGCGAGGGGCTTGCCGACGGGCTTGGCGTCGCCAGTTTCTAGGCAGGCAGCGTGCGGCGCAGCGTGAACCGATCCGATGCACGGCGCGACGAATGCCTGTCACACGGATGTCAACGTCGCCCGGCTCCATCTCCGGAAACGATCCGCAACATTGACAACGTCGGCCCGATCAACCTTTAGTGGTTCGGCCGGCGGTAAACGCGTTCTCGTTGCGCGACGTGGGCACGACATGTTTGGAATGCCGCAGGGCGCTGCGGTCGGGTGAGAAGGGTTTCAGGATGGATCAGATCAACAGCGTGCCGCGGATCCAGCCGCCGGCGCGTATCCACTTCTCCGGCGACCGCGGCGACTTCCGCCGCCTGGTGACGCGGGGTGCGCTGCTGGAGCTGGTCACGCTCGGCTTCTACCGCTTCTGGCTCGCCACCGACATGCGCCGCCATCTGTGGTCGCACACCGAAATCGACCGCGACGCCCCCGAATACACCGGCACCGGGCGGGAGCTGCTGATCGGCTTCCTGTTCGCGCTGGCGATCATCGCGCCGATCTATCTCGCCTATTTCCTGCTGACGATGGAGGCCGAGCGCCTGCAGGCCTTCGCCAGCTTTCCGCTGCTGGCGTTTTTCTATGTGTTCGGCCAGTTCGCGATCTACCGCGCGCGACGCTACCGCCTGACGCGCACGGCATGGCGCGGTGTGCGCTTCTGGATGGACGGCTCCGGCTGGGTCTACGCGCTGCGCGCCTCGCTGTGGGCGATCCTCGTCGGCCTGACGCTGGGCCTTGCGCTGCCGTGGCGCGAGGCGTCACTCGAGCGCTACAAGATGCGGCATTCCTATTACGGCAATCTGCAGGGCAGCTTCGAGGGCCGCGGCTGGGAGTTCTTCAAGCGCGGCTGGTGGCTGTGGCTGCTCGCGCCCATCGCGTTCTATGTGTTTCCCGCGGCGCCGTTCGTCTATGCGGCGTTCAAGGCGGTGGAATGGCGCTGGTGGTTGTCGGGCATCCGCTTTGGCGACGTCCGGCTGGAGTCGACCCTGACGCGCGGCGCCCTGATCGGTCTCTACTGGAAGGTGATTGGCTGGGGGCTGCTGCTCGGGCTGGTGTTGTCTCTTTACATCGGGCTCTGCCTCGCAGTTGCCGGTGGTCTGAATGAGGGCTCCCTGGAAAACGCATTTTCGGGGGCGCAGCTGTTCCGCAGCATTCCGCTGCTGGTGCTGATGGTCCTCGGCTATCTCGTCTTTGTGCTGGCGATGGGGGTGGTGGCGCGCGTCTATCTGATGCGCGACCTGTGGGTGCGGGTGACCGAGAGTGTCTCGGTCTTCAACATCGAGGCCGCCGCCGATGTGCTGTCCGCCGGCGAAGCCGCCAGCGCGCTCGGCGAGGGGCTTGCCGACGGGCTGGACGTCGCGGGCTTCTAGTGTCCTGAATGAGCCTGCCGCACAATCGCAGGAACTTCGCGTTCAGCACGCCAGCTGGAGGGACACCATGACCGGGGACGAGCAGCCATCGGAGATCGGACAGGCGCCCGCCGCGGGAGTGCCGGAGCCGGATGCCGTGTTCTACGACGGCGCCACCAGCCGGCGCCGCCAGGTGACGCTGGCATTATCCGATCGCCTGGTCATCCGCGAGGACGGGCAGACGCTCGCCCGCTGGACCTATGACGACATCCGCCGCATGGACGCCACGCGCGGTCTCGTGCGCCTGAGCTGTGTCGGCGCGCCGCAACTGGCGCGGCTGGAGATCCGCGACGCGGCGGTTGCCTCGCAGGTGCTGGCGCGCTGCCCGCGTATCGACGACGCCTCCGCCAGCCGCCGCGACGTCGGCCGCATCGTCGGCTGGTCGCTGGCGGCGGCGGCCTCGATCGTGCTGATGGTGATCTACGGCGTGCCGTTCGCCGCCGACCGTCTCGCGCCGCTGATTCCGCAATCGCTCGAGCGCCGGCTCGGCGATGCGGCGGAAGGGCAGGTGATGGCGGTGTTCAACGGCAAGCCGTGCACCGATCCAGCCGGCGTGGCGGCATTCGCCAAGCTGATGGCTCAGCTCCACAGCGCGCTCGGCCTTGCCACCGACGTCGATTCCATCGTGCTGTCGAGCAAGATCGCCAACGCCTTCGCGCTGCCCGGCGGCAAGGTGTTCCTGCTCAAGGAGTTGCTCGACAAGGCGAACACCCCCGACGAACTCGCCGGCGTGCTCGCCCATGAGCTTGGCCACCTGCAGCATCGCGACACCACCAAGCAGATGATCAGCCATGGCGGCACGTCGTTCCTGATCGGCCTGCTGTTCGGCGATATCACGGGTTCGAGCGCGCTGATCTTCGCCGGCCGCTCGATCGTCGATGCCTCCTACTCGCGCGAAGCGGAGACCGCCGCCGACAGCACGGCGATCGAGGCGATGCACAAGCTGGGACGCTCACCCAAGCCGATGGGCGAGCTGTTGTTCCGCATCACCGGAAAGGAAGCCGGCAAGAGCATCTCGATCCTGGCGAGCCATCCGTTCACCGAGGACCGGCTGGCGCGCATGACGAGAGAAGATCGCCCCGTGAGCGGCCCGCCACTCCTGACGGATCAGGAGTGGACCGCGCTGAAGGGGGTGTGCAAGACCACGTCCGATAGTAAGTCCGGGACCAAGATCTGAGGCCACGGCCTACTTGTATTCGCGGTCCTGCCACCACGGGAAATACGACGGCATGTCGCTGGAGACCTTGTCGGTGAACGCCGCCGGGCGCTTCTCCAGGAAGGCGGTGACGCCCTCGCGCACGTCGTTGGAGGCGCCGCGCGCGTAGATGCCGCGGCTGTCGATCTTGTGGGCTTCCATCGGATCGTCGGCGCCGAGCATGCGCCACATCATCTGCCGGATCAGCGCGATCGACACCGGCGCGGAGTTGTCGGCGATGTCGCGGGCGATGTCGCGCGCCGTCGGCAGCAGCTCCTCCGGCGGCACCACGCGGCTGACGAGCCGGCCAGCCAGCGCCTCGCGCGCCTGGAACACGCGGCCCGAATAGGTCCACTCCAGCGCCTGTGAGATGCCGACGATGCGCGGCAGGAACCAGCTCGAGCACGCCTCCGGCACGATGCCGCGCCGTCCGAACACGAAGCCGAAGCGGGCGTTGTCGGCGGCGATGCGGATGTCCATGGCGAGCTGCATGGTGAGGCCGATGCCGACCGCCGGGCCGTTGACCGCGGCGATCACCGGCTTGAGGCACTTGAAGATGCGCAGCGTCAGCCGGCCGCCGCCGTCGCGCACCGCATCGTCGCTCCATTCCACTTCGCCGTTCGGCCGCAGCGGCGCGGTCTTGCGATCGGCGCGCGCGGCGCGGTCGAAGGTGTCGCCGCCCGCGGAGAGATCGGCACCGGCGCAGAACGCGCGGCCGGCGCCGGTGACGATGATGGCGCGGACGTTGTCGTCGGCATCGGCGCGGTCGAACGCGTCGATCATTTCCGACTGCATGGTGTGGGTGTAGGCGTTGAGCTTGTCCGGCCGGTTGAGCGTGATGGTCAGGATGTTGTCTTCGACGTCGTACTTGATCTGCTCGTAGGCCATCTGCGTTTCCTCGTGTCGCACCGTGTTGTGGTTGCGGTCATGGTGTCATGGCCGCGCCACGCCGTAAACGCGTTCGCGCCGCATGGCATGTGCGCGCCGCACGTCATTTTCCATGATGCGGAAGGTGCGCGGGCTTTCGTCAGTCACTGCACGCTGAATGTGTGTGCGGTCGCTCTTGAACGAGTTGTTGTTCACCGGTCTCACCTCTGCGTCATTGCCGGGCGAAGACCCGGCAATCCAGCTTTGACAATGGACCGTGGCGTCGAAGCTGGATCACCGGGTCACGACGCTTCGCGTCGGCCCGGTGATGACGCAGAAAACAGGCGGTGTGTTTTGCCATATTCGATCGCCGCGATCAGTCATGATGACCTCGACAGGCGGCTCTACAGCGTCGGTGTCAGCGCCTGCTTGAGCGCGGCGAGCAGCGCCTGCACAGCGGCGGCGTTGGCGCGGCGCTCGGGCACGGTCGCCTTCACCCAGAGATCAGGGATCGGATACTCCGGCAGCACCTGGCACAGCGAGCCCTGGCGCAGCGCATCCTCGACGAGATAGCGCGAGATGAAGGCGATGCCGTTGCCGGCGATGGCGCTCTTCACCAGCACATAGCCTTCGTTGGAGCTCATGCGCGGCTGCACCTGCACGGTGACGCGGCCGCGCGGGCCGTCGAACTGCCATTCCGGGCCGGTCGGCAGGAAGCTCAGGCACGTGTGGTCGACGAGGTCGCGCGGATGCGCCGGCGCGCCATGCCTGGCGAGATAGTCTGGCGCGGCGCACAGCAGCCGACGCATCGGGCACAGCGGCTCGTCGATGACGCCGCCGAACGCATGCGGAAAGGCGCCGATGGCGATGTCGAAGCCTTCCGTCACCGGGTCCACCGGGCGGTCGATCAGCACGATATCGAGGCGCACCTGCGGGTTCTGGGCCTGGAACGCGCTGAACACGTCGGCGAGGCGGAAGATGGTCAGCGAGGTCGGCGCCTTGATGCGGAGCTGGTCGGCGAGGTCGTGGTCCTTCTCGCCCATGCGCGCCAGCAGGTCGCTGACGTCGGCCACCACGCTGCGGGCGCGGTGCAGGTACTGCTGCCCCGCCTTGGTCAGGCGCATCTGCCGGGTGGAGCGGTGGAACAGGGTGGTGCCGATCTGCTCCTCGAGTTGGGTGACGCGCTTGGCCACCACCGAGGTCGAGACGTTCAGCTTGCGCCCGGCGGCCGAGAAGCCTGACGATTCGGCGGTGGCGAGGAAGGCCTGCAGGTTGACGAGCGTGTCCATCGATCTTTCGCGTTTCGTGAAAGCTGATCGTCCGTTTTGCGGGATTGTACTCCCGTCACGGCATATTCATAGTCCCGCCCGCCGATCAGAAGCCCGATCCAACGCCACGGAGTGCGCCGCGTGCCAGCCCAGACCATCGAAGAACCGGCCCGCCGGCTGCCCGTGCTCGGCGAGTATGATGTGGTGGTGCTCGGGGGCGGTCCCGCCGGGCTCGCCGCGGCGGCCGCCGCCGGGCGCGCCGGCCAGCGCACCCTGCTGATCGAGCGCTACGGCTTTCTTGGCGGTATGGGCACCGCCGCCGGCGTCACCAATTTCTGTGGCCTGCATGCCAACGTGCACGGCGCCATGCGGCGCGTGGTGCATGGTCTCGCCACCGAGTTGCTCTCCCGCATCGACCATCTCGGCGGCCTCAACGCGCCGCATGTGATCTTCGGCAAGATCATGGCCCAGGCCTATGACACCGCGGCCTACAAGATCGCGGCCGACGAGCTCTTGGCCCACCACAAGGTCGAGATCCTGTTCCACGCGCTCGCCGCCGGCGTCGTGATGGCGCAGGCCGGCACCATCGACGCGCTGCTGGTCGAGACCAAGGCCGGCCGGCAGGCGGTGCGCGGCCGGCTGTTCATCGACTGCTCGGGCGACGGCGATCTCGCCGCCTGGGCGGGGGCGCCCTATGAGGTCGGCGACAACGCCGGCAACATGCTCTATCCCTCGATGATGTTCCGCCTCAACGGCATCGACCCGGAGCGCGCCGGCGAAGCCTGGCAGACCATCCCGAAACTGATGGCCGAGGCGATCGCTGGTGGCGCCTCGTTCCCGCGGAAGACCGCGATCGTGCGGCCGCAGCGCGATCCCATCGAATGGCGCGTCAATTTTACGCAGCTCGCCCGCGCGGACGGCCGTGCCATCAACGGCCTGGAGCCCGACGACCTGACGCGCGGCGAGATCGAGGGCCGTCGCCAGGCGGTCGAGGCGTTCCAGTTCCTGCGCACCGTGCCGGGCTTCGAGAACTCCTACATCGTCGATCTGCCGCCGCAACTCGGCATTCGCGAGACCCGCCGGGTGATCGGCGACGCGATGATGAGCGGCGAGGACGTGCTGACCTGCGCCTCGTTCGAGGACAGCATCGGCGTCAACGGCTGGCCGATCGAGGCCCATGTCGCCGGGGACATCGAGTTCAAATTCCCCCCGATTCCGGACTCGCGCGGCTACAACGAAATGCCGTACAGGATGCTGACACCCAGGGGGGTCGGCAACCTCCTGGTGGCGGGGCGCTGCGCGTCGATGACCCACGACGGGCAGTCCGCGGCCCGCGTCTCCGGCGCCTGCTTCGCCATGGGCGAGGCGGCGGGGGTGGCGGCAGCCCAGGCGCTCACCGGCAACGTGCCGCCGCGCGAGGTCGCGGTGGAGCGGCTGCAGGCGGAGCTGACGAGACAGGGTGCATTCCTGGGGCGGGGGGGCGAGATCCCCGCCGACACGTACGAGAACTGACAAGAGAAGAAACGGGAGGACACGACATGACCCATACCATCGCAACCCGCCTGCGGCGGGCGGTGCAGGCCGTCGCGGTGGCTGCGCTCGGTTTGGGCGTTGCCACGGCCGATGCCGAGGCACCGCTGAAGGCCAAGGTCGGGGTGCTGCGGCTGTCGTCGTCCGCGCCGGTGTTCATGGCCCTCGATAAGGGCTACTTCCGCGACGCCGGCCTCGACATCGAGCTGAAGTTCTTCGACGCTGCCCAGCCGATCGCGGTCGCGACCGCGTCCGGCGACGTCGATTTCGGCGTCACCGCGTTCACCGGCGGCATGTTCAACCTCGCTGGCAAGGGTGTGCTCAAGGTGATCGGCGGCATGAGCCGCGAGCAGCCAGGCTTTCCGCTGATCGCCTATGTCGCGGGCAACACCGCTTATGCCCACGGCCTGAAGTCGCCGAAAGATCTTGCCGGCAAGCGCGTCGGCGTCACCCAGATCGGCTCGACCTTCCATTATTCGCTGGGCCTGCTCGCCGACAAGTACGGCTTCAAGCTCAGCGACGTGAAGGTGGTGCCGCTGCAGTCGCTGTCGAACGCGGCCGCAGCGCTGAAGGGCGAGACCATCGACGGCGCGCTGCTGCCGGCGACCACGGCGCGGCCGCTGATCGATGGCGACGGCGCCAAGCTGCTCGGCTGGGTCGGCGACGAGACGCCCTGGCAGCTCGGCGCGGTGTTCACCACCCCGAAGATGCTCGGCAACAAGGAGCTGGTCACCAAGTTCCTCGCCGCGCTGGCGCGCGCCGACCGCGAGTATCACGACGTCCTGCTGAAGGTGATGAAGGACGGCCGGGTCCCGATGACCGCGGAGACCATGCCGCTGCTGCAGATCGTCTCCAAGTACACCAACCTGCCGCCCGATCGCGCTGCGGTGGACTGCGCCTATATCGATCCCGACGGCAAGCTCGATATCAAGAACGTCGGCGACCAGATCAGCTGGATGCAGGCGCAGGGCTTCGTCGACAAGGGTTTTACGGTCAACGACATCATCGCCAAGGACTTCGTCAAGGGCGACTGATCCCTGGGCGAGCGGAACGAACGAGCGGACAAGCGACGGACCTCACCATGGACCTGATCGTCAGTGACATCAGCCACCGTTTCGGCGCCCTCGACGTGCTGAAGGACGTGTCCTTCACCGTGCGCGCCGGCGAGGTGGTGGCGGTGGTCGGCCCCTCCGGCTGCGGCAAGAGCACGCTGCTGTCGATCCTGGGCGGCCTGCTGCAGCCGACCTCCGGCCACGCCCGCATCCGCGGCGCGGCACCGGCCGGCAGCTTCAATCCGCTCACCTTCGTGTTCCAGGACTTCGCGCTGCTGCCCTGGAGCACGGTCAGCGACAACGTCGCGTTCCCGCTGCTCCATGTCGGCATCGACGCGGCCCAGCGCCAGGCGATCGTCACCGACGCGCTGCGCCGCACCGGGCTCGCCGATTTCGGCGATGCCTACCCCAAGCAGCTGTCCGGCGGCATGCGCCAGCGCGTCGGCATCGCGCGGGCGCTGGCGGTGCGGCCGGCGATCCTGCTGATGGATGAGCCGCTGTCGGCGCTGGATTCCCAGACCCGCGAACTGCTGATGGAAGACTTCATCGGCCTGCTCGCCGACGGCCAGATGGGCGCCGTCTACATCACCCATAATCTCGACGAGGCGGTGCGGCTCGCCGACCGCGTCGTCGTGCTGTCGCGCCGCCCGGGCCGGGTGCGCGAGATCGTCGACATCGCGGTGCCGCGGGCGCAGCGCGGTGACGCCGACGTTCGTGCCCAGCTGCTCGGCATCCAGGACCGGCTGTGGTCGCTGATCAGGGACGAGGCGATCGACGCCGAGCGGGAGGTGCAGCATGCTTGACCGCGCGACAGCGACGGGCGCCTCGTCGCAGGACGGCGCCGATATCCGTGACGTCGCCTTCCGCGGCGGCGGCTTCGCACCCAAGGCCGGCCGTGGCGCCAGCTGGATCACCTTCGCCGTGCTGCTGTCGATCTGGCAGGCGGCCGGCAGCCTCGGCTGGATCAATCCGCTGTTTCTGCCGACCCCGGTGGCGATCGCCAAGGCGATCTACAGCCTCGCGGTCAGTGGTGCGCTGTGGCAGCACCTGTCGTACTCGGCGATGCGCATCGGGCTCGGCTGGCTGATCGGCAGCGCCGCCGGCGTCGTCGTCGGCTTCGCCATCGGCCTGTCGGGCATCGCCCGCAGCATTGGCATCTCGGTGGTGTCGGCGCTGTTCCCGATCCCGAAGATCGCGCTGCTGCCGCTGCTGATCCTGTGGTTCGGCATCGGCGAGGAGCCGAAGATCGCGACCATCGCGCTCGGCGTGTTCTTCTCGACCTCGATCTCGGTCTATTCCGGCGTCGATTCCGTGCCGCGCAACCTCATCCGCATGGCGCAGAGCTTCAACGTGCCGTTCCCGACCATCGTGCGCAAGGTGATCTGGCCGGGCGCGCTGCCGGCGATCCTCGCCGGCTTCCGCATCACCTCGTCGGTGGCGCTGCTGCTGGTGGTGAGCGCGGAAATGATCGGCGCCGAATACGGCATCGGCGCGTTCGTGCTGCAGGCCGGCAACCTGATGCAGACCGATCAGCTGCTCGGCGGCGTCGTCATCCTGTCGCTGTTCGGCCTGACCATCGGCAAGCTGCTCAACCTCCTGGAGACACGCCTGCTGCACTGGCGCTGAGCGGCGCGCCCTAACCCGCGCGCAGCAGCGCCACCACTTCGTCGGTGGTGCGCACGTCGCAAAACGTCACCATCAGGTTGGTGAGGCTGGCGTTGTGCTCCTCGTCGCTGCGCGTCGCGGTGCCATCGGCGACGAAGTGCACGGCGTAGTTCAGCATCATGGCGTCGCGGGCCGTCGATTCGCAGCAGACGTTGGTGAGCGTGCCGGTGACGATCAGCGTGTCGATGCCGCGCGCCCGCAATTGCGCGTCGAGGTCGCTGGAAGCGCCGACGAACGCGCTGTAGCGCGTCTTGTCGACCACGAGGTCTTCCGGGCGGACGTCGAACGCGCCGTCCACCGCATGGGCCGGATGCCCCGGCGTGAACGCCGCACGCATGCAGTCGCGCACGGCCGGCGGCATGAAGGTGCCGAGCCACAGGCTCCAGTCGCCCTCGGGCCCGGTGGTGTGCCGCAGCCAGACCACGCTGCCCCCAGTGGCACGGGTCTCTTCGGCAAGGCGGCGGATGTTGGGAATGACGGCGCGCGCCAGCGGCACCTCGCCGACGGCTCCTGGCTGCACGAAGCCAGYCTGCATGTCCACCACCACGAGGGCCGTCTTCGCCGGGACGATGCGCTCGAACACATGCCGCCGCCCGCGCCGGCTGATCAGGCGATCGACGACGGCCTGGGGGATCTGGATGGTGTGCAAGGGAATCTCCGAGAGCGGAACAGGCCGGACGTTAGAGTAAAGCCGTGCCGCGACCAGCGTCTTTTGTGAATGGGCCGGCGGCAAACGTGCGATGGGGCAGGGGCGACTGCAAGCGGCCTGGCGAGATCGTTGCCTGCCACCTTGGCGATGGACTCACGCCGGGCTATGAAGGGCCCGCGCGGACGTGGCGAAATCGGTAGACGCAGCAGACTTTGGAATTGGAGTGCCCGCGGGGAAATCCGCGAAGTAGAACCGCTCAAAGTCGGGGAACGCTAACGGGCAATGCCCCAGGCCAATCCCGAGCCAAGCCCTCTCTCCGAGGGAAGGTGTAGAGACTGGACGGGCGGCACCTAAAGCCTCAGGCCATGGTGAAGGGACAGTCCAGACCACAAACGCCGAAAGGCGGCGGCGAAAGTCGAAGTGGTATGAAAATCTGCCTCTCGTTGAGAGTACGGGTTCGAGTCCCGTCGTCCGCACCATCCATTCGATGAATGCCATGGGGTTGCCGGGCACCGCTCGGGAGGTCGCGCCGAGCTTCGTCGTGTCCCCGGGCCGCGGGCTTAGGAGGGATGTGCGAATTTTATCGGGCGATAAGCTAAAATAGTGAATTATCGCACAGATCGGATCTTCGTATTCTTCCGTCGGAAGCGAGCTGATCCATCGTCACGCGTCTCTTGAGGGGACACTGAGACGGCGTCAGCCAATTGCACGCAACGCTGACGGAGAGACAGATGTCGAGAACCGCCACCCCACTCCTGATCCTCGTGGCCGTCCTGCTGACGGCAAACGGCATTCTCGCAACGTCACTTCCGCTCGGTTGGACGAAAGACGGGATCTCACCGCAGACCATCGCCTTATTTGGCGCGTGCCTTTATGGGGGTGTGCTGTTCGGCGGATTGGCCGGGCAATCGCTCATTACCCGGCTGGGATGCCGGCGCAGCTTCCTGTTCTACATCGCCATTTTCGGAGCGGCGAACGCCGCGTTTGTCCTGCCGGCGCCGCCTGTGTTTTTTGCTCTGGCCCGTGTCGGGGCCGGCGCTGCGATTGCGGGACTCTATCTGCTCATCGAGAGCCGCATGAACGCGATCGCCGCGCCCGACCATCGTCAGCGCTTGCTGGCGGTCTACATGATCGTCTTCTATTGCGCCCAGGCTGCCGGTTCCGCATTCGCGGGCCTTGTCCCCACGATTGCGCTTCTGGTCGCGCTGGCGCTGATTGTCTGCTGCGGCTTCTGGCTGAACAGCTTCCCGTCACGGCCCGCAACGCGGCCCGTGGCCTGCGGTCGCGATGCGCTCGATCTCGCCGGGTTGCTGAGGACATCGCCGGCGGCGCTCGCCATCGGGCTTGCGGCCGGTATCGGCCTTGGATGCTTCTATGGGATGGGGCCACTCTTCGCGGCCGCCGCTCTCAAGAATGCGTCCCTGGCCGGAACGTTCATGGCAGTGGCGATGATCGGCGGGGTTCTTGGTCTGGTGCTCGCCGGAAGCGTCTCTGATCGCCTTGGCGCGAAAGTCAGTCTGTCGACCGTTTCATTGGCGACGGCAGCGACGTCGTTCGCGCTGGCTCTGAGCATCAACCGCGGGGCCGGCAGCATCATGGTCATGGCGATGTTGTTCGGCGCCTCCGCGTTCAGCCTCTATCCGCTGGGGTCTGCCCTGATGAATGCAGTCGCGCCCGCGGCACAGCGTGTCACCGCGAACGCCATGTTCATTGTCGCGACGGGGCTGGGGGGCATGGTCGGACCGCTGGTCGCCAATTCACTTCCGCGCGCGATGGCGGCGCAGGCTCCGTTCCTGGTCATTGGAGCTGCGACCCTCATCGCCAGCCTCTTCATTCTGGCGCGCCCGGTGGCGATGCCTGCCGTCGTGATGAAGTCGTAGCGAAGCGGATTTGACATTCGCCTCCCGCCGGGCCCAGCCGCAGCATGGACGGCGGCTTCGCGCATGCACAAGGCATGCGCGAAGGCCTATGGCTCGGTGCCGCGTGCGAACATCTCGATGAGATGATCGGCAACCAGCCTGACCCTCGGAATGCGGGCGATGTCCGGTCGCATGACCAACCAGAGCTCGCGCGACGGGGGCGTCTCGCCCATGTCGAGCGCAACGAGGTTGTGTTTGGTCCGCGCGAGCCATTCGGGCAGCAGGGCGATGCCATAGCCGCCGGCCGCCGTGGCAGCCTGGGCCATCTGGCTGTTGCTGCGCGCGGCGAACCGCCGCCCGGAAAACTTGCGCTTTGCCCAGGCTGCCTCGGGCACGGATTCGCTGTCGGGATCGAAGCCGATCAGGATCGGAGTCTCGCCTGCAGCGACGCGGGCCGCATAGGAGGCCGACGCGTAGAAGCCATAGTCGAATGTCGCGATACGGCGGGTGAGCAACTCGCCCTTCGCAGGTTGTCCCAAACGCAGGGCGAGATCGGCCTCGCTCCGGGCGAGGCTCAGGTTCCTGGAATCTGCGATCAGCTCGATGTCGAGTTGCGGATGCTCGCTCAGCAGATGCCCCAGGCGTTCCGCGATGAAGCCGTCGGCCAGGCTGCGCACGACCGTCACGCGAACGAGCCCGGCCGCCGCCGTACCTGCCTCGAGACGCCTGAACGCTGCGGACGCCGCTTCTTCCATGACGGACGTTTCGTCGAGCACCGCGCGGCCCGCGTCGTTCAGGACAAAGCCCTCCGTGCGTCGTTCGAACAAGGGCTGCCCGAATGCGGCTTCGAGATTGGCCAGGCGGCGTGAAACCGTCGCGTGATTGACGCGAAGGGCGCGCGCTGTCGCACTCAACGTGTTGTGACGGACGAGGGCGACAAAATATCGGATGTCTTCCCAGTCGAGGGCTTCTGTGCGTTTTTTATCGGTCATTGATAATTGATACTGAATTTTCGCACGGAATGGAACCGGCTATCTCTTGCGGGTCCTCAAAACCGATGGAGACCCCGATGACCGCGCTTCCCAAGACCCTGCTCCAGATTGCCGGCGCTCCTCTCACCCCGAGTCCGCTCGATCGTTCCGTGCTGATCCTGATCGACCACCAGCTCGAATATGTCACCGGTGCCATTCCCCTGGCCGGGATCGAGGCCGCCATCGCCGAAGCTGCCCGGCTGCTCGATTTGGCGCGCAAGCATCACGTTCCGGTCTTCCACATCGTGCATCATGGACGTCCCGGAGCTGCAGCATTCGACCCGCAGGGGCCTTATGCGGCGATCATGCCCGAGCTGCTGCCGATCGATGGCGAGGAAGTCGTGATCAAATCGCTTCCGAGCTCGTTCGCGGGTACCAACCTGCATCGCCTGGTTCAGGAGACCGGGCGCAAGGAGCTGATCATTGCGGGGTTCGCCACCCACATGTGCGTCAGCACCACGACGCGGGCAGCCCTTGATCTCGGTTATCGCAGCACGGTCGTTGCAAATGCCACCGCATCGCGCGATCTGCCGCTGTTCGATGGCTCGGGGGTGATTCCGGCCGAGACAGTTCGCCAGACGGCCCTGGCGGAGCTTGCCGATCGCTTCGCCATCATCGTGCCGGACACCGCCGCCCTGTCGAGCAACGGCACCGGCGCCTGATCGAGGCGGGCGGCGCTCGCGCCTCGGCTGCTTTCCCCTTGATCGTCGTCGCCGGCTGACTGTGCTCAGCCGGCGAGGACGCCGTCGCAAGGCCCTGGCGCTGGCGACCCTCGGCCAGCTGTCGTCGCGCATCACAGCTTTCCCAACGAGGGGCCTGAGCAGGACAGGTGGCTCGCCCGCCACGCAGCCTTCACCGTGGCGTTGGCAGGGCAGGCGGCACAGGCCCGCAGCAGCATCGCGGCCATGAAGGCGCAGCTGCCCGCGCTCACGCCGGAGCAGGATGTGGCCATCCTGCGCGACGCGGGATTTGTGAACATCGAGCTGTTCTACGTTGCCTTCACGTTCAAGGGCTGGGTCGGCGACAAGCCCTGAGCGCGCGGGCCTCTCGCCGTGCATTCAAAATGGAATAACTCCAAACACGCTGCGACATGCGGACGCGGCTGTGCATGTCATCATCACGGCGCGCTTCTTAGACGCCTTCTATTGGTCAAATCGTTGCGCGTTGCCTAAGCGATTTTCGCGATCCGTGTCGCGCAGTGTCTGCGCATGACGATGCTGATCGAGAAAATCCTGGGGGCTCCGTTGAACGAATTTCGTCTGCCGCAGGTCGCGGCATTGTCAGTCGCATTGCTGTCGACATCCGCCATCATCCATCCGGCCGCCGCGCAGCAGGCCGCTCCAGCTACCGCGCCGGCGCAAGCCTCGGCTGGCATGGGGCAGCCGCTGCCAGCAGTGATCGTCAATGCCGGCAAGCCGCGTCGCCAGGCGGCGGCGTCGCGCCGCAAGCCTGCCGCAACTGCGGTTGCGGCCGCGCGGTCCGCGGCGCGCCGTGACAATGCAGCGCCTGCGTATGTCTCGGTCGGGGTCGAGGCTTCGCGCCTGCCGGCGAGCTATGCCGGCGGACAGGTCGCGCGCGGCGCCCAGGTCGGGCTGCTCGGCAACAAGGACTACATGGCGACGCCGTACAGCATCGCCAGCTACACCGAGAAGACCATCCGCGACCTGCAGGCGACCAGCGTCGCGGAGGTGCTGACCACCACCGATCCGTCGGTGCGTGCCGCGATCGGCAGCAGCAACCGCTACGATGCGCTGACCATCCGCGGCTTCCGCGTCGAGAACAGCGAGACGTCGCTGAACGGCCTCTATGGCCTCGTGCCCAATTACCGCACCAATCCCGCGCCGATCGAGCGCATCGAGCTGCTCAAGGGCCCCGGCGCCTTCCTCAACGGCATGGCGCCGCAGGGCAGCATCGGCGGCAGTGTCAACATCGTCACCAAGCGTGCGGACGATGATCCGCTGACGCGGATGACCGCGGGTTATTTGTCCGACGCGCGGTTCGGCACCGCGCTCGATATCGGGCGGCGCTATGGTGACAACAAGGAATTCGGCGTCCGCTTCAACGGCGCGATCGAGGGCGGCGACACCGCGATCGACCGCCAGTCGGCCCGCAACGGTTCGGCCTCGCTCGGCCTCGACTACCGCGGCGAGCGGCTGCGGGTGTCGGCCGACATCATCTACCAGAACGACTGGATGCGGGCGGCCGCGCGCGGCTACACGCCGCTGCGCGGCATCGCCGTTCCCGCAGCTCCCGATCCCAGGATCAACCTGGCGCAGCCGTTTGATCATGCCCGCGCGCAGAGCGTCACCGCGCTGACGCGCACGGAATACGACCTGACCTCGAACGTCACGCTGTTCGGGGCGATCGGCGTCAACCGCTTCAATTTCGACAAGCAGGAGGCGCCCGGGGCGACCATCCTCAACTCCGCCGGCGACGCGCAGTCGACCTCGAAATTCCAGACCGGCAAGTCGGAGACCGTATCGGGAGAAGCCGGCGTGCGCACCCGCTTCGACACCGGGCCTGTTCGTCACGAGGTGGTGGTCAGCGGCAGCTCGATGCAGCTCGTCGACTGGCTGGGACAGACGACGTACGGCAGCTACCTGACCAACATCTATCGTCCGACGCTGTTGGTAAGCCCCGGCGCGCCGGTGTCGTCCTATCCCATGGGGCGGGCCGACATGACGCGGCTGCAGAGCGTCGGCGTCGCCGACACGCTGTCGATGATCGACGGCATGGTGCAGCTCACGGTCGGCGCGCGCCGCCAGCAGGTGGTCACCAGCAGCTATTCGTCGACCACGGGCGACACCACCGATCACTACGACCAGAGCAAGACCTCGCCGTCGGTGGCGCTGGTGCTGCGGCCGATCAAGCAGCTGTCGGTCTATGCCAGCTACATCGAAGGGCTCTCGCCGGCGTCGCCGCCGCCCTCGGGCGCGGCCAACCCGACCCAGGTGTTTGCGCCGTCCCAGACCAAGCAATACGAGGTCGGCACCAAGCTCGACCTCGGTCACTTCGGGGCGACGCTGGCCGCGTTCCAGATCGCCGTGCCGAGCGGGCTGGTCGATCCCGTCACCAAGATCTACAGCCTCGACGGCGAGCAGCGTCATCGCGGCATCGAGCTGAACGCGTTCGGCGAGGTCGCGCCCGGCGTGCGCGTGCTCGGCGGCGTCACCTTCCTCGATGCCCGGCTCACCCGGACGCAGGGCCATGTCAATGACGGCAACCGCGCTGTCGGCGCGCCTGACCTGCAGGGCAACCTCGGCGTGGAATGGGATACGCCATTCCTGCCCGGGCTGACGGCGACCGCGCGGGCGATCACCACCAGCAGCAGTTATGTCAGCGCCGACAACCTCCAGCAGGTGCCGAGCTGGACCACGTTCGACATCGGCGCGCGCTATGCCACCACGCTCGCGGGCCGGCCGACCACCTTGCGCGCCAGCGTCACCAACCTGATGGACAAGCGCTACTGGATCGCCAACCCGACCGGCTATGTCATCAGCGGCATGCCGCGCACGGTGTGGCTGTCGATGTCTGTGGACTTCTGACCGGCGGTCATTGGATCGTTGCGGAGCGCCAAGCTCCGTCCAGAGGAAATGCTTCGAATGCCCATCGCCACCCAGCGTGGCGGTGGGCGTTCTGACGTGAGGGTGCTGCATCCAGCGCTTTCGTCTTGCGCTCAGCTCCATGTTGCATCGCATTGTGGCGCGGGAGCCGGAGACGGACTATCTCAAGGTTTCCTGGCATGGGGAGTCCGAATGGTCGTCACGAGGGAGCGGGGAACGTCGGCTGACGAAAAGCCCCGATGGTGGCAGCTTACGAAGGATGACCTGCTGGCTCGGGTCTTCTTTTTCATTCTCGGGGCTGTGCTGACGACGATGAGCGTCGCAGGTATGTGGGTGATGCTCTCTCCGCGCTGGCATCAAGACAACCTGCTAGCTGCTATCGGATACTGGCTCTTCGTCGTTTTCCTTATGATTGTAGGCGTGCTGCAAATGATGCGGTGTTTCGTGTCGTCGCGTTCTCTGATTACGAGTTGGGCTGAAAAATTTGGTCCGGGTCCCTCGCTCGACGGCAACGGAATTTACCTGATCTTCTTGTTACCTGCGCTCTTGATTACATTTTTTCTCCGCCTCGTTGGCGTGAGAGGCGAGCGTAGGCCGGAAGCACCGTCACCGCAGCCGGAGGATGATGAGGTGCCGCTGTCGGATCCGCCGCCCTGGCGAGCGAGCGGTGGAGATCAAGGCCGTGGCGATCCTGTCCGAAGGGACGCAACGCTGAAGGCAGGGGCAGCGTATCGTCAACTCCCCGAATTTCTGGCGCGCGCGCGCGATCGCCGGCCGGGACCACGGCCGGTCCCTTCGCGGGGCTGGTTGAACGATTTGTTTGGGGAGGACGATCTGTTTGTCCGGATCTGCTGCCTGGTCGTGGGTACTCCCTGTGTGTTGACAGGTTGCATTGCTGTACAGGAACTCCTGTTTACACGGCAGAACACGGTCAGTTTCGTCTTCCTTCTTCTGGCCGCGACCATGTTCATCGCGTATGGATTGTTGCAGCTTATCGGCGTCGTGGCGCCGGTTGGATCGCGCGTCGCACGGTTGGCCGTTCGATCAGGACCGGTGTGGCTTGAGTGGAACAACTGGGCCGGGATCGTGCTGATCCTTCTCGCGATCCCGATCATCGTCTTGCTGCGCGCGATCGGGGTGAGGGGGCAGTCGCTGCCCGATCCCGCGGGCCGCCGCGATCCCGATTGATCCTGCACCGCGCCTACCGCGCCGGCAGACACCCAAGCCCCTTCAGCGACGCGCGCACGGCCTCGTCCAGCGGCGTCAGCGGCATCGCCGCGCCGAGGAAGGCGCGCAGCTTGCGGTCGTCGAGCGCGATCGACGTGCGCCAGAGATAGCGCATCTCGGCGAGCTCGCGGAACAGCCGCACGAACGGCTGCAGCGCGACGACCAGCATCCAGGGAAACGACCACACGCTCGGCCGCGGCGCGCCGACGGTGCGTGTGATCGCACCCGCCATGTCGCCGGCGGCGAGCTGGTAGCCGGCGTAGTGAAACATCTCGAAGGGGGCGAGCTCGCTGTCACGGTCCATCAGCCGTGCGATGGTCTCGGCGACGTCAGGAAGATAGGCCCAGGCATGGCTGGTGCCACGCGCGGTGACCTCGAGGATGCGCCGCACCGGTGCGCCGCGCTGGATCATCGCCGCCGAGAACACACTGTTGTCGGTGGTGCGCGGGCCGAAATAGTCGCCGGCGCGCACGATCAGCGCGCTCGCGCCGGCCTGCGCCGCGGCCGCGAGCCGCTTTTCCATCTCGACGCGGATCGCGCCCTTGCGTGTCAGCGGGCGCTGCGGCGAGGTCTCGCGCAGCGACGGGAAGGCGTCGGGGCCGAAATTGTAGACGGTGCCCGGCAGCACGATACGCGCGCCCACGGCTTTCGCCGCGGCGATGGTGTTGTCGATCATCGGCAGCACCAGCTTGTCCCAGTCGCGATAGCCCGGCGGGTTGGCGGCGTGCACGATCAGCGACACGCCTTCGGCGGCGCGGCGGACGTCGTCGGCGTTCATGGCGTCGCCGACCACCCAATCGATGCCCGCGCCGGCAGGCTGCGGCCGGCGGCTGAGGCCGCGCACGGTCCAGCCGTGGCGGGCGAGCGCCGCGGCGGTCTCGCCGCCGATGCCGCCGGTGGCGCCGATCACCAGGGCGATGCGGGGCCGGGCCGGGGGTGCGGGGGATTGGGTGTGGGACATGGTGTTCTCCAGGGCATGTGGATTGAAGCGGTGTTCCTGAGGCCGACCATGCCGCAGCATCGTATATTCGTTAATTGCCTAATTTGGTTGATTTGCTATACATAAATGTATGATTGAGCCAAGCTGGAGCCATTACCGCGCGTTCCTGGCGGTGCTGCAGGAGGGCAGCCTGTCCGGGGCGGCGCGGGCGCTCGGCGTGACCCAGCCCACCCTCGGCCGCCAGATCGCGGAGCTCGAGCAGGATCTGGGCATCGCGCTGTTCATCCGCTCCCAGCGCGGGCTCGTTGCCACCGATGCGGCGAAGGACATCGCACCCCATGCGGAGGCGATGGCGGCGGCGGCCGGCGCGATCATGCGTGCCGCTTCCGGCGGCACGGCCGAAGCCGCCGGCGTGGTGCGGATCACCGCCAGCGAGATCGTCGGCGCGGAGGTACTGCCGCCGATGCTCGCCGCGTTCCGCCGCGTCCATCCGGCGGTCACCATCGAACTGTCGTTGTCCAACCGCGTCGAGGACCTGCTGAGCGGCGAGGCCGACATCGCCGTGCGCATGGTGCGGCCGGGGCAACAGGCGCTGGTGGCGCGGCGGATCGGCACGGTCGGCCTCGGGCTCTACGCCCATCGCAGCTACCTCGAAACCGCCACCGCGCCGTTGACGATCGACGCCGTGATGCAGCAGCACGCGCTGATCGGCTTCGACCGCGAGACGCCGTTCCTGCGCGGCCTGCAGGACAGGCTCGCCATCACGCGCGAGGCCTTCGCGCTGCGCACCGACAACGACCTTGCACAGCTCGCGGCAATCCGCGCCGGCTGTGGCATCGGCTTCATCCAGCACGGCATCGCCCGCCGCGATCCGGATCTCGTTGCCGTGCTCGCCGCGGATGTCGGATTTTCACTGGAGGTCTGGCTCGCGCTGCACGAAGACCTGCGCGCCAGTCGTCGGCTGCGCCTCGCGATGGATCACCTGACGGCGGGGCTTACCGCTTATGTCGCGGCATCGCAGCCCTGACCGGGGAAATGGCGGCAGATTGGCTCAGCGTGGCTGTGAGCGTCACAACCACGCATAGATCACAAGTGCATTGAACGACACCGCAGCAGTCAATGCCAGCGGCACGATCAAGTGCAGGCCCGTCACGGCGGTTGCAAGGATCTTCGTCATGGGAAGAGCATGGCGCGATTCCACCAAAGGAGTCCGCAGCTTTATTTTTACGCTCTTAACGCCCTCGTTTACTTCCGATTCACGACTCGGGGAAGGTTCAGAACAGCTGTTTTTGCCGTGGACTTGCGGCGTGTTCTGCGCGCGATTCGGATGTCGGGATGCCCTCGCGGAGGCGGCCGCGGCGCGCGACAACGCCGTCAAAAAACCCGTTGAGGATGCCTTTGAGGATCCCCTGGAAAGCGATGGCAAAAGGCGGCATAGGCTTGAGCTGCCGGCTGCGCTAAGGTTGCCATGGCCTCATTCCCGACACGCGGCTGCGCTTTACGCACCTGCAGCTTCACCTTCACCACCACGCCAGACAGACACCCGCATGATCGCACGCCGCCCCGTGAACCGCCTTGCCCGCATCGCAGCCGCTGTCGTGAGCTGTGCGCTCGCCGCAGGCTGCGCCGGGATCGCCGACAACGCGGCGGTCGCCTTCGCCGATCCGGCCAAGTACGATCTCTACAGCTGCACGCAGCTGCGCGGGGTGCGCGAGGTCAACGCCAGGCGAATCGAGGAATTGCAGGGGTTGATGGCCAAGGCGAAGACCGGCACCGCGGGACCGGTGGTGGCCGAGGTCGCCTATGGCAACGACCTGCTGTCGACCAAGGCGCAGGCCAAGCTCGCCGACGAGGTGTGGCTGCGCAATCGCTGTGACAGCGAGGCTCTGCCGCCGGCGCCGTCCGATCCCGCGGCCGCGGCGAAGGATCTCAATACGGTCGGCAAGCGGCGCTCCGGCGCGCGCTGAGTTCGCGTCGCCTCCGGGCGTCAGGCGAGTCGCCAGCGATAGATCCAGTCCTGCCGTGCCAGCAGGCGGTCGCCGCCGATGAAGCCGATCGCGGTGTCGCGCGCCAACGCCATCAGGCCGCGCAGATGATAGATCTGCCCGGTCTGCCGCGCGGTGCGCTGCACCCGCGCCACCCGCGCGCGCCGCAGCGACGCATAGCGCGCCAGCGCAGAGGCGACGTCGGCCTGCGCGCCGGCAAGACAGTCGGCGAGCACGGCGGCGTCCTCGATCGCCATTCCCGCGCCCTGCGCCACGAACGGCAGCATGGCATGCGCCGCGTCGCCGATCAGGGCGATGCGGCCCCGTGTCCAGGGGCCTTCAGCGTCCACCGCGAACAGCGCCCAGCGCCGCCAGCTCTCGACGCTGCCGACCAGCGTGCGGGCCGCCTCCGGCCATTGCGCAAGGCGGAATTCGTGCTGGATCTCGCTGCTGTCGGCGGTCTCGTTCCAGCCCTCGCCGTGCCAGTCGCCGGACGAGATCGCCACCACATTGAAACGCTCGCCGCCGGAGATCGGATAGGCGACGAGATGGGCGTTGGGGCCGAGCCAGAGCTGGACGCGGTCACGGCCGACCGTGCGCGGCAGCCTCGCCGCGTCCACCGTGCCGCGCCAGGCGATGCGGCCGCTGAAACGCGCCTGCGCCTGTGGGGCGACGGTGGGGCGCACCGCGGACCACACGCCGTCGGCGCCGATCAGGGCAAGGCCGGTGTCCTGGCGCAGGTTGTCGCCGCATCGCTGGTCGACACGCACGCCGTCGGCCGTGTCGCTGGCGCCGGCGAAGGCGGTGCCGAGCCGCAATTCGATGGCCGGGGTTTCCAGGACGCGGGCGAGCAGGGCGGCCTGCAGGTCGGCGCGATGGACGATCCAGTAGGGGGCGCCATAGCGCTGTGCCGATGCCGCGCCGAGCGGGATGCGGCCGATCTCGCGGCCGCTGCGCGCGCTCATCACGGAGATCGCGCCGGGGGTGATCAGCCGCGTCGCCAGATGGGACTGAACCCCCTGTGCGATCAGGATGCGGCTGGCATTGGGAGAGAGCTGCAGGCCGGCGCCGACTTCGTCGAGGCGCTCGGCCCGTTCCAGCAGAATGACGCGAAAACCCCTGGCGGCCAGCGCAAGGGAGGCGGTCAGCCCCCCGATGCCGGCGCCGGCAACGATGACGGGCGTGCTCAGGCAGCCTTGTCCTTCAGCCGGCATTCGGGCGGACGCGACTCGCCGGCGCCGAGATCGGCCGCGAAGCGGTACAGCGTCGAGCAGTACGGGCAGATGATCTCGCTGTCGTTGCCAAGGTCGAGAAACACATGCGGATGATCGAACGGCGGATTGGCACCCACGCACATGAACTCCCTCGCGCCGATCTCAATGACCGGAACCCCGGCGTCATTGTGAAAGTGAGGAACGACGTGATCAGCCATAACCTATCCACCTGTCCAGGCCGCGCCTGTCAAAAAGTCAATCGAGCGGGATGATGAACACCTGGCGAACATGCTCAGTTTCGCTGGGTACGCCGACGCGGCGCGCGGCACCATACTGACCAATTTCCCCGACTTCCAGACCACCGGTGCCCTGATCCGGAAATTCTCCATAGGCCTTCGCGGCCTGTTGTCAGGCCCTGTCCAAGGCGGTTTCCGCCCGCGGTTCCCCGCGACTTGCATCATCGAAATTCGACACAATCTTGTCGTTCTGGAGAAGCCCTCCTTTCGTCGGTCTGGTGGGCCCCGTGAACGATGCTCTTGATCGCTGAAGCGGTGCAGCCAGGGCGGGAGGCCGGCGAAAATCGCTTAGGAATCAGCGTTTTCGCAAGGTTGGCGAGACATCGACGACGCGCTCGGGGCGCCGCCGGCATGGCATCGTGCTCGCAATCCCCGGCACTAGACTTAAGTCAGGGGCTGCTCGCGGCGTGCCGGGCGGCGGATGCGACGAGGCGAACGAAGCGCGCGGAGAGACGGAATGCGAATCGCTGATCGGCCAGTGGCCAAGTCCTCGATCGCTGTGGTCGCCGCCACCGGCGTGATGTGCGCCGCCATGCTGGCTGCACTGTGGCCACAGGCGCGCAGCGCGGCGGCGCTGTTGTGGGCGCAGGACGATCCGGTGGCGCTGGCCGACCTGCAGCTCGGCGTCGCGCTGCCGGATGCGGCGGCCGCCGTCGGCCGGATCGATGAGGCGCTGACCGCGAACGATGCCGAGCTGGCGCAGAGCTTTGTCGACCTGGCGACGGCGCGCGGCCTCGTGCTGCCCGCCGACGTCGTCACGCGCGTGGCCGCGGCGGTTGCGGCGGAGCAGTCCGCCGGCGCCATGGCACGGCGCTTCGCCACCGGGCTCGTCACCGGCGAGGCCGATGATCTTGCCAGCCTGTCCGGCACGGTCGCAGGCGATCTCTTCGTGTTCGGCGATGTGCGTGACGTGGTGCGCGAAGGCAAGCGTCTTGCGGTCGGCGAGGAGCCCGATCGCCTGGTGCTCGGGCTTGCCGCCGCAGGTCTTGCGGTGACGGCGGCGACCTATGTCTCGGTCGGCGGCGCGACGCCGGTGCGTGCCGGCCTGACGCTCGTCAAGGACGCGCGCAAGGCCGGTCGGCTTGGCGCCGGCCTTGCCGGCTGGGCTGGCCGTTCGGCGCGCGAGGTGGTGGATGCGCCGCGCCTGCAGCGCGTGCTGGAGACGGCGTCGATGAGCCGCCCCGGCGAGAGCGTCGCGGCGCTGCGCACTGCGTTCCGCGCCGAGAAGGCGGAGGCGTTGTTGCGTGTTGCCAAGGATGTCGGCCGCATCGGTGAGAAGGCCGGCACCCGTGGCGCGCTCGAGGCGCTGCACGTTGCCGAAGGACCCAAGGACATGGCGCGCGCAGCGCGGCTCGCCGAAAAAAAGGGCAGCCAGACCCGTGCGATCTTCAAGCTGCTCGGCCGCGGCGCGCTGCTGCTCGCATCGGGCGCGTTCAATCTTACGCTGTGGCTGTTCAGCGCGCTGATGATGCTGTTCGGCATCGTGTCGTCGATCAAGTCCGCTGCCGAGCGAACGACGCTGTGGTGGCTGCGGCGCGCGAAGGCGCGCCGGGCACGCCGCGCGGCGGCTGCGGCTGCAGCCGCAAGCGCCGCCATGCTGTCCACGCCGGCCCGCCTGCCGCGTCCGGCTCTTGCCGTGTCCCTGTAAATTGATTAGGCCAGTCGCCCGATTGATCAGGCCGGTCGCCGTCTTCCCTGCAACAATGGATTGGTTCGATGCCGAGCTTTCACAACGGCAACGTTGAAATCGCGTATCTCGACGAGGGCGAGGGGGATCCGATCCTGCTCATTCACGGCTTTGCCTCGAGCAAGAACGTGAATTGGGTGTACCCGGGCTGGGTGTCGGAACTGACCAAGGCCGGACGTCGCGTGATCGCGATCGACAACCGCGGCCATGGCGAGTCGACCAAGCTCTACGATCCGGAGGAATACCATATCGGCGTCATGGCGGCGGACGCGCGCGCACTGCTCGATCATCTCGGCATCGCGCGGGCTGATATCATGGGATACTCGATGGGCGGCCGCATCACCGCCTATCTCGCCTACAGCACGCCGCAACGCGTGCGCTCCGCCGTGCTCGGCGGCATCGGCATCGGCCTGATCGCAGGCGGCGGCCCCGGCGAAAACGTGGCGACGGCACTGGAGGCGGATCAGCTCGCCGACGTCACTGATCCGATGGGCCGCACCTTCCGCGCCTTCGCCGACCAGACCCGCTCCGATCGCCGCGCGCTCGCGGCCTGCCTGCGCGGTTCGCGCCGGCTGATGACGCGCGACGAGGCGGCGGCGATCACGGTGCCGACGCTGATCGCGGTCGGCACCACCGACGACGTCGCCGGCTCGGCGCACGCCCTCGGCGAGGTGATCACCCAGGCGCAGGTGCTCGACATTCCCGATCGCGACCACATGCGCGCGGTCGGCGACCGCGTCTACAAGGCGGGCGTGCGCGAGTTCCTGGCGCAGCGGCCCTGAGCGACACGGCGGCCGCCCGGATGGCGTCTCCAAGCGTGGTTGCCGGTATGGCTGGTGTGACGCGCCGTCCCGGAAAATTGCCGATCGATGCTGCGATTTCCCGGAAGTTCATGATTTTCCGGAAGTTTTTCTCGATGCGCAGGGGCTGGTGAAAGCGGCTGGCCGCGATGGAGACAGGCCTTCGTAACCAAGGCAACGGGATTGTCGTCTGTCCGAGACGGATTATGTGATAGGTTCCTTCTCCCACAGGGCTTCCGGGTAAATGAAAATGGCGAAAACGCAGCTGGACGCACATCCGACGCTTGTCACCGTCGATCCGATCTGGACACGCGTGCGCGCGGAGGCGGAAGATATCGTCCGGCGCGAGCCCGAGCTCGCGACCTTCATCTATGCCAACATCCTGCATCACGAGCGTCTCGAGCAGGCGGTGGTGCACCGCATTTCCGAGCGCCTCGACCATGCCGCGCTGTCGGGGGATCTGATCCGCCAGACCTATGACGAGGCGCTGCGTGACGAGCCTGATCTCGGCAACGCCTTCCGCGCCGATCTCGTCGCGGTGTTCGACCGCGATCCGGCGACCTCGCGCTTCATCGACCCGCTGCTGTACTTCAAGGGCTTCCACGCCATCCAGGCGCATCGTCTGGCGCACTGGCTGCTGAACAAGGGGCGCAAGGATTTCGCCTACTATGTCCAGAGCCGCTCCTCGGCCGCGTTCCAGACCGACATCAATCCGGCGGCGCGCATCGGCCGCGGCATCTTCCTCGACCACGCCACCGGGCTCGTCGTCGGCGAGACCGCGGTGATCGAGGACGACGTTTCGATCCTGCACGGCGTCACCCTTGGCGGCACCGGCAAGGAGAACGAGGATCGCCACCCCAAGGTGCGCTACGGCGTGATGATCGGGGCCGGTGCAAAAATTCTCGGCAACATCGAGGTCGGCCATTGCGCGCGCATCGCCGCCGGCTCGGTGGTGGTGAAGCCGGTTCCCAACAATGTCACGGTCGCCGGCGTGCCGGCCAAGGTGGTGGGCACCGCCGGCTGCTCGGAGCCGTCGCGCACCATGAACCAGATGCTCAACGCCGGGTTCGACGCCTCGATCTGACGTTGTCGCGCCAGCATTGCGACGGCCGCGTGTCGTTTCCACGCCGCGGTCGGGGCGTGCCGTGATTTGCTGTTTGCAAGTGCGTGCCGCCGATGGCTGTGGTGGACAACGGGAGCATTTGGCTCTGGCGGTCGGCGCCGGTTCGGCTTAAACCCTGCGCATCCCTTTCAGCTGTTGGAGATGCCCGTGGACGTGAAGGAAGTCAGGAAGCTCGACGCCTATTTGAAGCGTCTGTTCGGCAACCCGAAAATTCGTGTGGTGCCGCGGCCGAAGAAGGACGATTCCGCCGAGGTCTATATCGGTGAGGAGTTCATCGGCGTGCTGTTCGTCGATGACGAGGACGATGACCGCTCGTTCCAGCTCCAGGTCGCCATTCTCGAAACCGATCTCGAAGACGCCGACTGAACCATCATGACGCGACGCGCCTGCCGAGGGTCTCGGCAGGTGGTGTCTCTGCATTGCGCGCGCGAGCCAACACACACATGTGGGCCGCGCGCGTTCGTTTTTTGAAGAACGATCAGCTCTTGTGAATCTGGGCGACCAGGCGATCCATCGCCGTCGCCACACCGCGCCAGTCGGCGAGCCAGCTGCGCGGGAAACGGAACGTCAGGTCCGCGCCGCCGATGCGGCGCTCGCTCAGGCACATGCCGGGCGTCTCGCCGTCGCGGGTGCAGCGCGCCACGAGGCGTGGCGAGGCGGCGACGAACAGGTCTTCATTGGCATAGGGCGAGTTGTCGCGGAACGGCTGCGTGCTCAGGCCGTCGTTGCCGCGCGCAGCGCCAGCGGCGAGATAGCGCGGATAGATGGTCCGCTCCCGCTCCTCCGGCGACAGCGCGTCGTTGTGGGCGGCAACCGACAGGAACAGCACCTCGATGGTCTGCGGCGCGGTTTCGACGGTATCGGCGGTGACATGGCGCGGCTGCTCGCCCGGCGTCAGCGAAGGATAGGCGAAGGAGAGATCGACGCGGTCCTGCGGCCCGGTGTGCCGCTGCACCTTCATGCGCACGCTGTCGGTCGGGACATTGAAAATGGTGCTGCCGACACTGATGGGCAGGTTCGACGGATCGATCGCATCCCCGCTGGCCGTCCAGGTCGGCCACAACAGGTAGCTGACCGCGGCGATCGCGGCGCCACCGATGGCCATCGACAACAGCATCGGCACGGCATGACCGCGGCGTGCGCCGCGCGGGCTGCGCCGGCGCCCGGAAACTGAAAGCAACGTCATCACAACCGTACGGATCGAGGACAGCGGATCGAGGACAGCGAATCGGGGCGAGTATGCCACGCCCGCCCGCTGGAAGCCGTTGCGCCAGTGCATCAGGCCATGCCGGCGCGCCAGGCCGCCGTACCGGGGTCCGTTGCCGTCGTTAACCTTTTCTTAAGGATATGCTGGCGCCCGCCGGCCGCTTTTGCGAAGCAGGAGGGGCCGGCCGCCCTGTCGGGGCAGGGGCGGTGAAGAGGGGAGCGCCAGATGTCGCCGGATGTGTTCAATTCGCTGTTCTCGCTTCTGATCGGCTTTGCTCTCGCCGGCGCCCTGACCAGCGGTTACCAGACGCTCGCCAACCGCCCCGCCGGCTTCGGCCTGCTGGCGCAGGGCGTTGCCCCCAGCACCTTCGCCGCGGTGCCGTTCCTGGTGTTCGCCGCGCCCTTCATCATCATGCGCAACACCGTGCGTGGCCGCCGCATCGAGAACCGCCGCTTCGAGTTCGTGATGATGGCCACCGTGCTCGCCGGGTTCTGGAGCATGATGTGCGGCACCGTGTTCCTGCGGGTGCTGCAGATCGCCGGCGTCGTCGCCTGATCCTGCGCGACGGCTCTCGCCTTTCCCTTGCATTCCATGGCAGTCTGAAGCCCGCGCGGACGACGCGCGGTCAATTTCTGCTGTTTTCAATGAAGGCGCGGTATGGCGATCTATGAACTCGACGGGCGCTCGCCCCGGTTTCCTGCGGACGGACACTATTTCATCGCTGACAGCGCTGAGGTCGTCGGCAATGTGCGGCTCGCGGCCGACACCAGCATCTGGTTCGGCTGTGTGCTGCGCGGCGACAACGAGCTGATCGACATCGGCGAGGGCTCGAATGTCCAGGACAACTGCACCTTCCATACCGACCCCGGCTTCCCGCTGACCATCGGGCGGAACTGCACCATCGGCCACAACGTCATCCTGCATGGCTGCACCGTCGAGGACGGCGCGCTGATCGGCATGGGCGCGATCGTCATGAACGGCGCGCGCATCGGCAAGGGCTGCGTGGTCGGCGCCGGCGCGGTCATCACCGAAGGCAAGGTGTTTCCCGACAACTCGCTGGTCGTCGGCGCGCCGGCGAAGGCGATCCGCACGCTGGATCCGGAGCAGGCGAAGGCGCTGCTCGGCGGCGCGGCGCGCTATGTCGAGAACGGCAAACGCTTCAAGGCCGGCCTGAAACGGATCGGCTGACGCAGGATAAGAGGAGGCGAGGCGATGACGCCGTCAGCTCAATCCACGCCGCGGCCGCTCGCGGAAATCGCGAGCTACCACGCCCATGTCTATTACGATCCCAAAACCTCGCGCGCGGCCGCCGAGCGGCTGCGCATGCTGATCGGCGAGCGCTTTCCGGTGCGGCTCGGCAACTGGCACGACGTCAAGGTCGGGCCGCATGACCAGGCGATGTACCAGGTCGCGTTCGCGACCGACGTGTTCGCGGCGCTGGTGCCATGGCTGATGCTCAACCATGGCGGCCTCAGCATCCTGATCCATCCCAACACCACCAATCCGCGCCGTGACCATCTCGTCGATCCCCTGTGGATCGGCACGCCGCTCGCTGTCCACGGCGACAAGCTGCCCGAGCACGACGAGGCCGAGGAGCCGCTAGCGCCGAACACCACGCCGCACCTGCCGGCGTGAGTCATTTCAAGACGACGTTTGCGGCCAATGGCGCCGCCGGGCCACGCAGTCCCTCTCGATCAACGTCGTCGAGTTCGCGCTGACCGCGTCCTACGGCTTCTTCCAGGTCTCCTCGATGGTGCAGACAGGGCCTCGCGGCGACCACATCCGCCGCCTTCCGCAACTGCATCTGATCCTCAAAAGGGGTGCGGCCAGCCTTTGGGGGAAGGCTGGCCGCGCGCGAACCGGTCTGGGACGGGGAGGGGTGGGGATGTGACCGGCCGCGGGTCTCGTTGTTCTCGTGTGTCTGTTCAGCGCGCAGTCGCGGTGGCGACGGCGGGCCGGCTGTCTCCCAGCGACACCCACACATTGGGATCGCTCTGGCTCTGGCGCTTGACGTAGCGATAGCCGGTGTCGCTCCAGGCCAGCACGTCCTCGTTCTGGTTGTCGAGGATGAACTCGCCCTTGTCCGCTTTCACCGTCAGCACCGCATGGCCGTCGCCGTTCTTGTCGCGCACCACCGTGATCAGCAGTGCCTCGCGCGGCCATCCGGCATCGATCAGCATCTTGCGCTTGAGCAGCACATAGTCCTCGCAGTCACCGTAGCCGTCGGTCGGATACGACCACTTCTCGATGACGCCCCAATGATCCATGTCGGTCATCGGCTTGATGTTCTCGTTGACCCAGCGATTGACGCGCAAGAGGTCGCGCCATGCGGTCTGTGTCATCACGATGTCGCGCGGCTGCGAAGCGCTGCTGCGACAGTCGTTGGGATTGTCTGCACAGAATTCAACCCAGCCGATCGGCGCGCGCGTCGTGTCTCCGACCGCTGCGTGCAGGTTAGCCTGTTGCTGCAGGCGCTCGCCTGCACTGGCGTGTGCCGTCAACCCCATCAGGATGGCGCTTGCCAGCCCGATGCCCTGTCTTGTTTTACGCGACACTGTAGCCCCCGTTCTTTTTGTTGGGCCATGTGTCGCACAGACGATTTGCAGCGCCGCTAAATCGCTTCTCGCAATTCGACGCGAATGCGCATCAAAACTGGCGCTAATTCGCGGTTGTTTTGAATCGAGATTGATTCAAATGCGAGCGATCGGCATTTGATTCAAATTCGATGCATTAAGGCGCAAGCGACGGATGTGACGGGAGTTTCGTGATCGCGCGACGGCCGGATTAACCGTGTTCGGTGGCATTGTCGCGACCTGCGGATCGCCCGCGCCAACAAAAAACCCCGCCGATTGGCGGGGTTCTGCGGGCTCGAGGCCAGCCGCGGCGTTTACCTCGCGGTGACGCTATCTTCGAGAGTGTCGGGCGACTGGGGAAAAGCGAACTCCAGCGCGAAGCCGTCCTCGAGGTGGCGGACCACCTGGGCCTGCACGCGGCCGATCGTCACCTTGGTGCCGATCGGCGGGCGCACCTGCGAGGAGATCGCCGCGCCCGACAGCGACATGTCGATGATGCGGCACAGCATCTCCTGGCCGTCCGCCAGCAGGATGCGGGCGGTGGGATTGCGCGGCACGATACGGTCGTGGCGGCGGTCTTCCGGCAGGTTGAGGATTTCGCGGTTGGCGAGCCAGGTCAGCTGCGCGGCCATCTTGTCGCGCTTGCGTGGCGTGGCGTTCACCGTCATGGCGAAACCGTTGTCGATGATGCGGGTGATCTTGCCCTCGACACGGCCGACATGGTCGAGATAGGCGATCACGCGGTCGCCGACATTACCGATGCCGGGCGCCAGCATGGCGAGCCCGCCGGGGGACATATTGATGATCTGGCAGGGAAACTCGCGGCGGTCAGGAAGCATGTACCGCCCGAGCAGGTGCACTCTGACGCGCTGAAACCGCCGTCGCTCTTCTGCAACGGGCAGGGCCGATTTTCGCTGCGCCAGGACCATAAGTTCGTACCACTCAACCGCGCGTCGGTAGGGACAAACCCTACGGCCGTCAGGGTTAATGCAGGGTTATCACGGCAGGCGCCGACGACCGGTTCCCGCCATCCACCGAAAGATTGATCCCGGCGGCGCCATCGTGTCCCCTAAGTTTCGCCATGCGAAGCCGGCGGCCGGGACGCCGCGGCGAGGACCGACGGGAGGATTGCTGGTGACTCGACAGATCTGGAAACTGATGGTGGGGGCGGCGCTGCTCGCTGGCGCCTGGACCCCGGCGATGGCGGCGGACAAGGCACCCGACATCCGTGTCACCCTGCTCGGAACGGGGACGCCGACGCCGCGGCCGGACATCTACAGCATGTCCACCCTGGTCGAGGCGGGAGACCAGAAGCTGGTGTTCGACCTCGGCCGCGGTTCGACCATCCGCCTGTTCGAGAAGAAGATCCCGCTCGGCGCCATCACCGCCCATTTCATTACCCATCTGCATTCCGACCATATCGTCGGGCTGCCGGACATGTGGTTGACCGGCTGGATCGGCACGCCCTGGGGCTCGCGCAAGACGCCAATGGTGGTGTTCGGGCCCAAGGGGACGGTGGCGATGACCGACAACCTCACCAAGGCGTTCGCGGAGGACATCCGCATCCGCACCGAGGACGAGCATTTCCCCGCCGCCGGCGTCGCCTTCGCCGCCACGGACATCACCGCCGGACCGGTCTACGAGAAGGATGGCGGCAAGGTCTCGGCGATCGAGGTCAATCACGGCGAGCACATCCGCCCGGCCTATGGCTATGTGGTGGAGTATGCCGGCCGCAAGGTCGTGCTGTCCGGCGACACCAAGTATGACGCGCGCATCGCCGCCGCGGCGAAGGGGGCCGACCTCCTGGTCCACGAGGTCTCGGTGATCGAGCCCGAGCTGATCAAGGCGCGGCCGGAATACCGCGCCATCGAGGACCATCACACCTCGCCGGAGGAGGCGGGACGCATCTTCGCCACCGCAAGTCCCCGGCTTGCGGTCTACTCCCACATCGTGTTTGCCGGCGTGAAGCCGATCCAGGACGTGCCGGTACAGGCGCTGACCGAGCGCACGCTGAGCACCTACAAGGGGCCGTTCGTGATCGGCCGCGACCTGATGTCGTTCACCATCGGCGACAAGGTGGAGGCGTTCGGGGCGGACGGCGCAGCGCTCAAGCCGATCTCCGCGACACCGTAACGGTGCCGCGCTGACCCTCAGCGCAGGCCCTCATAGACCATGAAGCCGCGCACCGCCGACCAGCGGCGCACGGCGCGGGGCTTGGGGCGCGCCGCGAGATAGCGCCACGAGGTCAGGGTGAAGTCGGTCATCGGCCCGACCGGGTTGTTGAACGGCGCCAGCAGGCCGGTCAGGCTCAGGGGCGCATGGCTGCGGGCGCTGAACGGCAGCAGCAGCAACTCGAGCGGCGCCGGCGTGCCATCGACCGCGCGGGCGGTGACGCCGGCAATGGTCGGCTGCGTCTCCTCGCCGACGACCGTGAGGATGTCCGTGATCTCGGCGCGGCTGCCGGCCGTGAACAGCTCGGGGAAGCTGCGCCCCTTGGCGTCACCGCCCAGCAGGGCGCACACCCGTGTCCCGGCCACCCGGAACGGGAAACCGTCCGCATGGTCGAACGCCAGCACGAAAATATCGCTCAGCAGCTCGCGCACCGCATCGGGATCGAACTCGCTGCGATCGGGCGCTGCCGCGTCGCCGCGTTTCTGGTCCCAGTAGTCGAAAAAGGCCCGGTTCGAAGGGTGCTTCATCAGCCTGCATTCCTGCCCCGAAGGGGGCCGGCGCGGACACTTGTGTTCCGGAACCGGTCATCTTCGGGCGTTGATCGTTTGTGCAGGAGGGAATTTGCAGCGTCCATGCCGCCGAGCGGACCGCCGGCGGCTTTGTGCTGTTAACGTTAAATTCACCATGCCCTTTAACGGGTCGGTAACTTGTGCATCCCCGACGATCGGGGGCGCTCCCTCGGGGGCGCGACCTAATGACGCTCTCGCGCAGGACATCTGCCGTCCGCGATCCTCGCAGTCTTCAGCGGTGCGCGAGGTGTCGACGAGGCTGGGCGGCGTCACAGGGGAGGCCGCGCGGCGGCGCGCCTGATCGTCACAAGGTGCGTCCAGGCCGCATCTCGCCGGCTTTTGTCGTTGTTTTGAAACCGTCCGCGGCCGCCAGAATCAAACGGGCGAGGCCTCGAACGATGCGCGGCCGGTACCGAGGTCGTGATGATCTGACGCCCGTCGAGTGAGGCGCGGATGGCCTCGGCCTGGATGCCTGGTCAGCGCTCGCGGCGCCGGGTGCATTGTATGGATTGTGCAGGCATTGATTGAAATCCTGCGGCATGCTCTAGACATACTTGGAAATAAAAAGCCTGCGAACCTGCGAGTGTGACTGCGTCTATCATGTCGGAATCTGCGTACTCCGCGCCTGGAGCGGGGGTTGGTCTTTCCAGGAGCGACTTCGAACCGACGCTTCGCTTTCCCGCCATCCGCGCCTTCTTCAAGGCCCTGTCGTCTCCTCCCTCGCGTGCGAACGCCGCGGATTGCGTCCCCCATTTTTACGGTATCGACTTCCTGCGCGGCGTGGCCGCGACAGTCGTTCTGGTCTGGCACTACCAGCACTTTTTCTACACGCGGCCGCTGGCTCCCGGGCAGGCTCCCCCGGAGATCGATCGTCATATCGAGCCGCTGTATAGCCTGCTGCACCCGCTCTACAATCACGGCTATTGGGCCGTGCAGCTGTTCTGGATCATTTCAGGATTTGTCTTCGCCCATGTCTATGCCGGTCGCGCGCCGGCCGCGACGGACTATGCGGCAAGCCGTGTCGCGCGCCTTTTTCCGCTCAACGCCGTGACGCTGGTGGCGATCACCGTGTTTCAGGCGGCGAGCTGGCGGCTGCTCCACGGCTTCCAGGTGGTGCCGACCAACGACGCCTATCATTTCTTCCTGTCGCTTTTCCTGATCCCGCATTGGGGCTTCCAGGACGCGATCTCGTTCAACGCGCCGGTGTGGTCGGTGTCGGTGGAGATCGGCATCTACATCCTGTTCTACTTCGTCGCGCGCCACGTGTTCTCGCTCGGGCTCATCGTGCCGGTGGTGCTCGCCGGCTTCGGCTACACCATCGTGCAGAAGGGCACGCCGATGTGGTACTTCGGCATGTGCCTGCACTTCTTTTTCGTCGGCTGCGCGGTCTATTTCGTCCTGATCAAGTTCCGCCAGTATCGTGCGGCTCTGCTCTCGATCTGCATCGCGAGCATTTCCTACTTCGCCTACCTCGTGGCCAAGCGGCAGATCGAGCCCTTCACCAACACCGAGGGCTACCTGTTCGTGCCGATGGTGCTGATGGTCGGCATGCTGGATTTCAGGCCGAAGTTCGCCGAGGCGATGCGGCGCGTGAGGTGGCTGGGGGATGCGACCTATTCGATCTACATGTGGCACTTCCCGATCCAGGTCCTGATCCTCACGGTGCTCGGCGTCATCGGTCGGGGGTATGGGATCTTCCAGTCCCCGCTCACGCTGGTGGCCTGGATCGCGGGCATGCTGGTGCTCAGCCACTACTCGTTCATCTACATCGAGAAGCCGGCGCAGCGCTGGGTGAGAACCTTCTTCAGGACCGTGCCGGACTGGCGCGGCGCCGACGCGCCGCGGGCAACCTGAGCCGGCGCGAGGAGCCGATCGGGCGCGGATGTTCCGTTAACGCTAAGTTAACTATCACCTTGGGGTTTCCCCGGGGTCGGGTAGTATCCATCCACGCCTGAGCGGCGCCGGTTGTTCTCCACGGCCGGCTGCCCGCGCGGCGGATAACAGATGGCGTCAAGCAGACTGGTCAGCGCGGGGAGGGGTGGGGATCCCGCGGCAAGGCCACTTGAGATCGCTCCCCGGCGATCGGGAAAAGGGAGGGCTTTGCGCCCTCCCTTTTGCTTTTCGGCGCACCGTCACGGCGGCGGGCCGCGGGAACGTGGAATTTGCCCTGCTGCGATGCAATGCGGCGCTTGCGCCGGGTCGGCAAAGCCGCCTATCTGGAGGTATCGTCTGCTGCGTCGCCGTTCGTGGTGGGCAAGAGAGACCAATCTGGACCCGCAAACCGGTGGCATCCCCTCGCGAACCGATCCTGACCATTCCCGGCGCCATGACGGCGCTGCTCGCGCTGCTGGCGATCGTGCATGTGGTTCGGATCATGCTGCCGCTCGACCTCGGCGAGTGGATTGATCTGGGCGTTCGGCTTCGTGCCGGCGCGCTACGACCTGCCACTGTCGGATCCGCGCTTTCCCGGCGGCGAGGGCGCTGCGGTCTGGACCTTCCTGACCTACGCGCTGCTCCATGCGGATGCCAGCCACATCATCTTCAATGCGCTGTGGATGCTGCCGTTCGGCAGCGCGCTGGCGCGCCGGTTTGGCGCGCTGCGCTTCTTCCTGTTCCTGGCGGTGACGGCGGTGGCGGGGGCCGTCGCCCATCTGCTGACCCATCAGCATGAGGTGGCGCCGATGATCGGTGCGTCGGCGGCGGTGTCCGGCGCCATGGCGGGGGCGATCCGGTTCGCGTTCGGCCATGGCAGCTTCCTGGCGTTCGGCCGCCGCGCGGACGTCGACGGCGCCGCCCGCGTTCCGGCATTGCCGCTGGTCCAGGCCCTGCGCAACCCGCGGGTGCTGGCGTTCCTCGCGGTGTGGTTCGGCGTCAACATCGTGTTCGGCGTGGGATCGATTGCAGTGGGCGGCTCCGCCCAGAGCATCGCCTGGCAGGCTCATATCGGCGGCTTTCTCGCCGGGCTTGTGCTGTTCTCGCTGTTCGACCCCGTGGCGCGGCGCAGCGAACCGCTTTCCGCGCCGCAGGCCGATCAGCCGTCGGCGGACGCCTCCGACGGCAGCATCTGACGCGCCGGCCATCACGCCGCTGCCTTGCTACTCCGGCTGATTTCATCCATCATCGCCGCAGCCGGATCGACACTGCGCTGTGTTTGACGACTGAAAAAATACAAGGCCGCGGCATTTGCAAAGCGGTTGTTTTTCTCAGGAGGCGACGATGACGGTAAGGGCGATTCTCAACTCCAAGGGGCATCAGATTCTGGGCGTCGAACCGGACGCCAAGCTGGCGGCGGCGATCAAGCTGTTGTCGGAGCGGCGGATCGGTGCGGTGCTGGTGATGCAGGGGCAGCACCTCGAAGGAATCCTGTCCGAGCGTGACATCGTCCGTGTGCTGGGGGAGCGTGGTGCCGCCGTGCTCGACGAGCCGGTGAGCACGGTGATGACGCGCAAGGTCGTCACCTGCAAGGAGACCGATACGGTCGCCTACCTCATGGAGACCATGACGGCTGGCAAGTTCCGTCATCTGCCGGTGGTGGATGGGGACCGGCTGATCGGCCTGATCTCCATCGGCGACGTCGTCAAGTCGCGGGTCGAGGAATACGAGCGCGAGCAGCAGGCGCTGCACGACTATATCAAGACCGCCTGATCGCGCTCACGGGCAGGCGGCCGACATTTTTCACCGGTGCATTGTCACGGCGCGAGATTCTGGTTCTCGCCAATCCCCGGGGTGTTGCTGGAGGTCGGCGACAGGATCGCGATCGCTTCCTGAATCGATTCGATGGTGCGTTCCGCGGCGCGCGCGCCATGGGCGATGGTCTCGTCGGCGCGATGGAAGTCGAACCAGCCGATCTTGCCGACCCGCGGCGAGATCAGCACGTCGGGCGGATCGCCGGCGAGGCGGGCACGGGTGATGCGGTCCTGCATGATATTGAACGCCTCCACCATCACGGTGGAAATGCCCGGGCGGTCGCCGCTGCCGAAGAACTCCCGCTTCACGGTGCGCTCCGCCGAGAAGAACTTGCCGATGCCGCGCTTCGGCGGGGGAGCTGCGGTCTCTTCGTCGACGGCCTCTTCCCTCGCGCCATGGGTCGAGATGATGGTGCCGTGGCCGAACACGTCGGTGCTGACATTGGCGGCGATCACGATCTCGGCGCCGAGTGCCCGCGCGGCCGACACCGGCACCGGATTGACCAGCGCGCCGTCGATCAGCCAGCGGTCGCCGATCGCCACCGGCGCGAAGATGCCCGGCAGCGCGTAGGAAGCGCGCATCGCGTCCACGACGCGGCCGTGGGTCAGCCAGATTTCGTGTCCGGTCTGCACTTCGGTGGCGATTGCGGCGAAGCGCAGCGGCAGCTCGTCGATGCGGGTGCGCCCCATCGCTGCCTCGAGCTGGGCAGCGAGCTTGTTGCCGCCGATCAGGCCGGAGCCGTTGAGACGGATGTCGAGATAGCTGAAGATGTTCTTGGGCTGCAGGCTGCGCGCCCAGTCCTCGAGGGTGTCGAGATGGCCGGCCGCATAGCTGCCGCCGACCACGGCGCCGATCGAGGTGCCGACCACGATGTCGGGCAGGATGCCGTTGGCGATCAGCGTCCGCAGGATGCCGATATGGGCGAAGCCCCGCGCGGCACCGCCGCCGAGCGCCAGCCCGATGGTGGGCCGCCGTGTCGGTCCCAGGCCCGCCTTGTCGCGGTTGTCCCGGTTGCGTCCGATCAAACTCTCGAGCACGGCAGTCTCCAATGGCGTTCAGGGCCGCCCGGCGCCAGTGCGCCGGGTCGGTGTGTCGCCCCCAGATCTGACAAAACATATAGGCGGGAATCGTGCCATTCGCCTTAACCCAGGCGGGGTACGGGCATGACCGGATGGCAACCCGCCAATGCGCCCGGCGTGCCCCTCCCATGGCTGATCCCATGGCTGCTCCCATGGCTGGTTGCAGCGATCAGGATGGATGGGGGTGTGCAGCAGGGGCGAATTCGACAGCCAGAGGCTTGAAATCGCCGTGTTTTCGGTCGAAAAACTGGGCCATGATACCGAAATGCCACCAAACCTGGCGCGCCGGGCGACCGCTTGCGGCCGCCCTGTCGCTGCTGTTGGTGGCAGGCGGGCTTGTCGGCCCCGAACGGGCGGCGGCGCAGCTGTTTTCCGACCGGCCGCCACCGATTCCGCCCCGCGCGGTTCCCGAAGCACCGGCCGGCCCGGCCATGAACCTTGCGCCGCCATCGGGGGCCGCCGCCGGGCCGATGAACCTGCCGGCCCCCATCACCCAGCCGCCGGTGTCCGCCGCGCCGCTCGCGCCGCCCCCCGCTGTCGCCGCGGTGGCTGCCCCCGGTCAGCCGGTGCTGGCGCTCTCGGCGCGGTTCGGCAAGGATCTGCCTGCGGTCAACAGTGGCCTGGTGTGGCGGGTCTATGCCGACAAGCCCGATGCCGCCGGCGCCTTCAAGCTGATCCGTGAGGAGCGCACCCCGACCCCGAATATCGTGCTGCCGCCTGGCAGCTATGTGGTGCATGTCGGGCTCGGTCTCGTCAGCGCGGTGCGGCCAGTGACGCTGCGCCAGGATAACGCCCGCGAGATGTTCGATCTGCCCGCCGGGGGCTTGCGGATCGAGGGCAAGGTCGGGGCCAGCAAGATCCCGCCGAACCAGATCGCGTTCAGCATCTTCAAGGGCAGTCAGTTCGAGGTCGGCGACCGCGCGCCGCTGGCGCAGAACGTCGCGGCCGGCGAGGTGCTGCTGGTGTCCGAGGGCACCTACTACATCATCTCGAACTACGGCGACGCCAACTCCGTGGTGCGGTCCGACATTCGCATCCAGGCCGGCAAGCTGACGGATGTGACCGTCACCCATCGCGCGGCGGTGATCACGTTGAAGCTGGTGGGTGACAAGGGCGGCGAGGCGCTCGCCAACACGTCCTGGTCGGTGATCACGCCAGGCGGCGACGTCGTCAAGGAATCGATCGGCGCGTTCCCGCGCGTCATTCTCGCCGAGGGTGAATACCGCGCCATCGCCAAGAACGAGGGCAAGGTGTTCGAGCGCTCGTTCAATGTCGTGAACGGTGTCGACGGCGAGGTCGAGGTGATCGCGCGCTGATCCCGCGCCCGTCTGCCGGCATGCGGCGCCAGCCGCCGCGGATGCATTCAGCAATCCTGCCGTAATGTTGACGACGTCGACGAGCGATCGCATTTGCATTGCATCGCCAATGGTTTCCAGCTGCTAACCATCGGACGTCTTAAAAGCGTCATAATGAAACAACTCCGGGAACTTTTTACCGTTCGTCAATCAGGCAAGGTTGAATTAACCGCGATTTTCGCTGTTCGTGCGGAAAGGGGATGCCGTGGGTGCCGTCAGGAAGACGATCGAGGACGAAGTTCTCGGCGAAGCGATGAGCGACATGGGGACGCTGCGGCGGAAATGGTTTGCCGCGCTGCGTCCCGGCGACCAGCTTCCGGCCTACGAGGAAGTGGTGCTCGGCAGCATGGGGCGGCTCGCCGACCACATGGCGCTGCTGCAGGGCAGCGGCGACACCCTGACGATCATGCGCACCGGGCGTGCGCTCAGGCAGTGGCTGGGACAGGACGCGTGGGACACGCGCGTTGCGGACCTCGCGCCGGAATATGCCGGCGTGTTGTCGGAGGTTGCAGCCAATGCGCTCGGCAGCCTGCGACCCTATGCGACCTCCGCCTACCATGTCGTCAACGGCATCGTGCGCACTTTCGATATCTATGCCATGCCGATGTCCTGCAGGTGGGGACCGCCGCTGATCTCGGCCTATGTCCATGAGCGCGGCGAAGGCTACAGCCTCGTCGACACCATCTTCCGTGCCACCGACGACGGCTTCATGGCGCTTGCCGCCTGTCGCAACGCCGCGCGGACGACGGTCGATTTCCAGATCGTCGATCTCAACCAGGGGGCCGCCCGTCTGCTGCAGCAGCCGGCGGAGACGCTGCGCTGGCATCGCCTCAGTGAAGGCAGCCACGATCTGGCATCGTCCGAGGTGATGCGGCGCCTCAGCGCCGTCATCGAGAGCAGCCAGCCCGAGCAGTTCGAAATCGCGACCGAGCGGGGCGCCCATCTGCGCATCAGCGTCGCCGCGATCGGCGATCTGCTGTCGGCGACCGTCACCGACGTCACCGACCTCAAGCGCCGCGAGCAGTCGTTCCGCCTGCTGTTCGAAAGCAACCCGATGCCGATGTGGGTGTTCGACGAGGAGACGTACGCGTTCATCGGCGTCAATGACGCGGCGGTGGTGCATTATGGCTACAGCCGTGAGCAGTTCCTGCGGATGCTGACCAGCGACATCTGGCCGAGCGACGAGCGCGACATTCATCTCAAGGCGCTGCGCGAGCTCGACGACAGCTACCAGTCGCGCCGCAGCTGGCGGCATGTGCGTGCCGACGGCAGCGAGATCGAGGTGCTGACCTATGGCCGCCGGGTCAATTTCGGCGGCCGCAGCGCCTTCATGGTCGCGATCATCGACGTCACCGAGCGCCGCCAGGCGGAGGCCAAGATCTCCTATATGGCGCATCATGATGCGCTGACCGATCTGCCCAACCGCGTGATGCTGCAGCAGCGCCTGCAGCATACGGTTGAGCAGTGCAGCCGCGCCGATCGCCAGGCCGCGGTGCTGTGCCTCGACCTCGACATGTTCAAGGACGTCAACGACTCGTTCGGTCATCCGGTCGGCGACCGGCTGCTGCAGGAGGTGGCGCAGCGCCTCAAGGCGGCGCTCGGCGTCGGCGACCTTGCCGCACGGCTCGGCGGCGACGAGTTCGCCATGATCCTCGACCAGATTTCGGGGCCCGCGGAAGTTGGTGACCGCGCCAACCGCATGATCGCCGATCTCAGCCGGCCCTACGACATCGACGGCCGCGAGATTTCGATCGGCGCCAGCATCGGCATCGCCATCGCGCCGCTCGATGGCGACACCTCCGAAGCGCTGCTGCGCACCGCGGACATGGCTCTCTACCGCGCCAAGGCCGATGGCGGCGGCGCCCATCACTTCTTCGAGCCGGAGATGGACCGCCAGGCCCAGGCGCGCCGCGCGCTGGAAGCGGACCTGCGCCACGCGCTCGCGAGCGGTGAGTTCGAACTGCACTATCAGCCGCTGGTCAACCTGTCGGCGGATCGCATCACCTCGTTCGAGGCGCTGCTGCGCTGGCGTCATCCCGAGCGCGGCATGATCTCGCCGGTCGAGTTCATTCCGGTGGCCGAGGACATCGGACTGATCGTGCCGATCGGCGAGTGGGTGCTGCGCACCGCCTGCAGCGACGCCGCGCAGTGGCCGTCCGACGTCAAGGTCGCGGTCAACCTGTCGCCGGTGCAGTTCAAGAGCCGCAATCTGGTCGCCGCGGTGGTGGCGGCGCTGGCGCATTCGCGCCTGCCGGCGCATCGCCTCGAGCTCGAGATCACCGAATCGGTGCTGCTCGCCGAAACCGACGCCAACCTGCAGACGCTGCACCAGCTGCGCGGGCTCGGCGTGCGCATCTCGATGGACGATTTCGGCACCGGCTACTCGTCGCTGAGCTACCTGCGCAGCTTTCCGTTCGACAAGATCAAGATCGACCGTTCGTTCATCCGCGACCTGCCGGACCGCGCCGACTGCATCGCCATCGTGCGTGCGATCTCGGGGCTGGCGCGCAGCCTCAGCATCGCCACCACGGCGGAAGGCGTCGAGACGCGCGAGCAGCTCGACCGCCTGCGCGCCGAAGGCTGCACCGAGGTGCAGGGCTTCCTGTTCAGCCCGGCGCGGCCGGCGTCGTCGATCGGCGAATTGCTGGCGCGCTTCGGCAAGAACGCCGCGCAGGCGGCGTGACAGGCGCGAGCGCATTTGATCTCCTCATGGTGAGGAGCGCGGCAAAGCCGCGCGTCTCGAACCATGAGGCCAATGAGCTGCAACGCATCGGCCTCATCCCTCGAGACGCCCGCTGCGCGGGCTCCTCGGGACGAGGGGCAAGGCTGGCGCGGGAATCGCGCGATGGATCCGCCGCCACCCGGCGACGCGACTGTTCGCGCCGGGACACAAATCTCAGAAGCGCGTGACGATCTCCGCGAGGTTCGGCCGCGGCCGGTCCTCGACCGCGTGGTCGATGCGGCCGATATGGACGAAGCCCGCGATCTTCTCGTCGGCGCGCAGGCCGAACGCGGTCAGCACGTCGCGGTCGAACGAGAACCAGCCGGTCAGCCAGTTGGCGACATAGCCGAGCGCGTTGGCGGCGGTGACGATGTTCATGGCGCTGGCGCCGGCGGACATTTCCTGCTCCCACGCCGGTACCTTGGGATGGACCTTGGGCGAGGACACGATGGCGATCACCAGCGGCGCTTCCGCGAGGCGATGGCGTTCGATCTCGATCTGCTCGCGCGCGGCGTCGGGGGTCTTGGCGGCGAATACCCGTGCGATGATGTCGCCGGCTCTCAGGCGGGCATCGCCCTCGAACACGATAAAACGCCAGGGCGCGATCTTGCCGTGATCGGGCACGCGCGCGCCGATGGTGAGAATGGTGTCGAGCTCGGCAGGCGAGGGGCCGGGGCCGCTCATCTCGCGCGGCTTGGCGGAGCGGCGGGTTTTCAGAAGCTGCAGCGCGTCGGACAAGCTCGTCCCCTTCGTGCGGTGGATGGATCGGTCGGCGGCTTGATACCACGCACCTGCGCGGGCGGCGATACGGCGGGGCCGCCTTTAAAGCGATTCTCGCCGGCCATGCGCGGCGTGGGTTCCGGACAAAAAAATCCGGCGGCTTGCGGCCGCCGGATCGTGTCGAAAGCGCGTCAGCCGAGGCGGGCGCGCTTGATGTCGGGCGGTGTCGCCTCGTCGACGAGCGCTGCGATCGCCTCGTCGAGCGGCACCACGGTCTGGCCGTCGCTGCCGAGGCGGCGGATCGACACCGTGCGGTTCTCCGCCTCCTTCTTGCCGACCACCAGCAGCGCCGGGATCTTGGCCAGCGAGTGCTCGCGCACCTTGTAGTTGATCTTCTCGTTGCGCAGATCGATGTCGGCGCGCAGGCCCGCGCGGCGCACCGCCGCCAGCACCTGCTTGGCGTACTCGTCGCCTTCCGAGGTGATCGTGGTGACGATCGCCTGGGTCGGCGCCAGCCACAGCGGGAAGTGGCCGGCGAAGTGCTCGATCAGGATGCCGGTGAAGCGCTCCATCGAGCCGCAGATCGCGCGATGCACCATCACCGGCGTCTTCTTGGCGCCGTCGGCGTCGATGTAGAACGCGCCGAACCGCTCCGGCAGGTTGAAGTCGACCTGCGTGGTGCCGCACTGCCAGTCGCGGCCGATGGCGTCGCGCAGCACGTACTCGAACTTCGGCCCGTAGAACGCGCCTTCGCCCGGATTGATCGCGGTCTTGATGCGGTTGCCCGAGCGGGCCTGGATCTCGCTCAGCACGGTCGCCATGACGCGCTCGGCGTGATCCCACGCCTCGTCGGAGCCGACGCGCTTCTCGGGACGGGTCGACAGCTTGACTGTGAGCTCGCCCTCGAAGCCGAAGTCGTCATAGGTCGACAGGATCAGGTCGTTGATCTTGAGGCATTCGTCGGCGAGTTGCTGCTCGGTGCAGAACACGTGGGCGTCGTCCTGGGTGAAGCCGCGCACGCGCATCAGGCCATGCATCGCGCCCGACGGCTCATAGCGATGCACCACGCCGAATTCGGCGAGACGCAGCGGCAGGTCGCGGTAGCTCTTGAGGCCATGCTTGAAGATCTGCACATGGCCCGGGCAGTTCATCGGCTTGATCGCGAACCAGCGCTTGTCCTCGGCCTCGTCGCCGGCGGACTGCGCCGCGAACATGTTCTCGCGGTACCAGTCCCAGTGGCCCGAGGTCTCCCACAGCGACTTGTCGAGCATCTGCGGCGCGTTGACCTCGTCATAGTCGCCGGCGAGGCGGCGGCGCATGTAGGCCACGATCGACTGGAACAGGCTCCAGCCCTTGGCGTGCCAGAACACGACGCCGGGACCTTCTTCCTGGAAGTGGAAGAGGTCGAGCTCGCGGCCGAGCTTGCGGTGGTCGCGCTTCTCCGCTTCCTCGAGCTGCTTGAGGTAGGCGTCGAGCTGTTCCTGCTTGGCGAAGGCCGTGCCGTAGATGCGGGTCAGCATCGGGTTCTTGGCGTCGCCGCGCCAGTACGCGCCGGCCACCTTCATCAGCTTGAAGGCGTTGCCGACCTTGCCCGTCGAGGTCATGTGCGGGCCGCGGCAGAGGTCGAACCACTCGCCCTGCTTGTAGATCTTGATGGTCTGGTCCTCGGCAATGGCGTCGACCAGCTCGACCTTGAACAGCTCGCCCTTGTCCTTGAAGACCTTCTTGGTGTCGTCGCGCGTCCAGATCTCCTTGGTGAAGGGAGCGTCGCGCGCGATGATCTCGCGCATCTTCTTTTCGATGGCGGCGAAGTCTTCCGGCGTGAACGGCTCGTTGCGGAAGAAGTCGTAGTAGAAACCGTTCTCGATCACCGGGCCGATGGTCACCTGCGTGCCCGGCCACAATGCCTGCACCGCTTCGGCGAGCACGTGCGCGGCATCGTGCCGGATCAGCTCCAGCGCGCGGGGATCGTCACGGTTGACGAACTCGATCGCCGCGTCCTGCTCGATGGGATCGGCGAGGTCGGTCAACTGGCCGTTGAGGGTCATCGCCACGGTGCGCTTGGCGAGCGACGGCGAGATGCCCTTGGCGATGTCGAGGCCGGTGGTGTGTCGGGGAAACTGGCGCCGCGCGCCATCGGGGAAGGTCACGGTGATCGGCTCGGCCTGGGCTTCCGCGGGGCGGAGGTTGGCGAGGCCGAAAACGAACTTGGAATCCGTCATATGTCATCTCCTGAAGCTCACTCCTGCGAACGAACGCAGGTAAGCGGAAAACAGGGGTATATCAGCCGCGGCCACCGTTGCAAGGCAGGGGGGCCGCGGGCCGGGGGCCTGCCGCGGCCGGCGCAAAACACCAATGCAGTTCGATATATATGCAGTTGCATTGAAACCCGGTAATCTGCCGCCATGAACAAGTCGCTGGCGCCCACGGCCCTGATGTTGGGAAATTTTGTCACGGGCGTTGCGGTGCTGTCGCCGACCGGCATGCTCGACGATCTCTCTCGTGCGCTCGGTGTCTCGGTCTATCAGGCCGGTCTTCTGATCACCTTCGGCGCGGTACTGCTGTGCATCGGCTCGCCGCTGATGATCTGGGCAACGAGCCGCGTTGGCCGCCGCGTGCTGCTGGCCGGCAGCATGGCCGGGGTGGCGGTCTGTCATGTCGCCGCGCTGATCGCGCCGGACTATGCGGCCTTGCTGACGCTGCGGCTGGTCATGCTGGCTTTCCTCGTGGTGTTCACGCCGGTGGCCGCGGGCACGGTGAGCATGATCGTTCCCGAAGCCAGCCGGGCCAGCAGCATCACCTATGTCTTCCTCGGCTGGTCGCTGGCGCTGGTCGCGGGCATTCCGCTCGTCACCTACATGACGGCGCATTTCGGCTGGCGCGAGGCATTGCTCGGGATCGGGATCATGGCGGCGATCGCGGCGCTGCTGATCGCGCTGTGCCTGCCGCGCGGATTGGTCGGCGCACCGGTCGAACTGCGCACCTGGGCGGCGCTCGGCCGCAACCGGCTGGTGCTGCTGTTGCTGCTGATCACGACGCTGCATCTCGCAGGGCAGTTCTGTACGTTTCCCTATCTCGGTCCGCTGCTGGCACGTCTGACGCAGGCCAGCTCCACCACCATCGGTTTCACGTTCCTCATCTTCGGTGCCTGTGGCTTTGTCGGCAATCTGGTGGCGATGCGGCTGGTCGGCCGGGTCGGCCCGTTCCGGACCTCGCTGATCTTCCTTGGCGCGATGCTGTCCGGCAGCCTGGTGTGGGTGATCGGTGTCGACGCGGCGGCGCTGCCGCTGCTGCTGACCGCGAGCGTGCTGTGGGGGCTCGGCTTTGCCGCGATCAATTCGATGCAGCAAACACGCCTGATCGGGGCCGCGCCGGCGTTCGCCAGCGCGGCCGTCGCACTCAACACCTCGATGGTGTATGTCGGGCAGGCAGTCGGGTCGGCGATCGGCGGCAAGTTTTTCGAGCAGCAGCTGTTTCACGCCAACGGCTATGCCAGCGCGGCGTTCGTGCTGCTGGCGATCACGGTTGCGTTCTTCACCCGTCCGGCGCCCGCAGTGGCATGAGAGGGGACGATGCGAGCAGCGGCTGCGGCGGTGTGCATGGGGCTCGCATTGTCCGGTTGCGCGGCGCTGCCGCCGGCCTGCGTGCCGCCCGCCAGCTCGATGGTGTCGGCGGAAATGCTGTTCGGCCGCAACATCGGCGACCGCATCGGCGTCAGCGATGCGGCGTTCGCAGCTTTTACTGCACGCGAGATCTCGCCGCGCTTTCCCGACGGCCTCGCTGTGATCGACGCCGCCGGGCAGTGGCGTGACCGTGCACGCGGCGCCCTGGTGCACGAACCCAGCAAGATCGTGCTGATCGTGTTCGCCGACGATTCCCATAAGCGCGCCGCGCTTGACGCCATCGCGGCGGCCTACAAGCGCGACTTTCACCAGCAGTCGGTGATGACGACGGTGCGCTCCGTCTGCGTCAGGTTCTAGCGGCGGGCCAACGCCGCGAGCAGCGTCACGGCTGCGGCGGTGTGTCGTCATTGACGCCGCGCCAGCGGCCGTAGCGCCAGGGCAGGAACCAGCGCGCGCCCGGCGGCGCCGCGGCCGGGACATTGTCGATCCCGGAGGTGCCGAACGGCTGGCAGCGCAGCAGCCGCGCCAGCGTCATCCAGCCGCCGGCCCACAGCCCAAAACGCTCGATCGCCTCCTCGCCATAGGCCGAGCAGGTCGGCAAGTGGCGGCAGTGAAACCCGATCAGCGGCGACAGCGTGTAGCGATAGCCGAGGATCATGAGGCGCCCGGCGTTGCGCGGCAGCCGCCGGACCTGTTCCGCACAGGCCGGACAGTGGGACGAGAGTTTCATGACGGGCTTCATGGCGGCGGTGTCACCGGGCAGTGTGATGGTGCAGTGTCGTGGTGCAGTGTCGTGATGCAGTGTCATGGGGCGGCGTGCTGAAATCCGCGGCGCGGATCTGCCCGGTTCCAGTGCGGGGAACCGGTGGCTGCGGCCGGACAGTGGAAATATCGCAGGGTTGCGGCTGTGTCTCGCCAAAGTTCCATGGACGCGAATCCGGCCGGCGGCTACGCTTTTCACGACGGTCATATGACACGGCCACGGCCGTTCGGTACAGGCTGGCGGTGCCCTGCGAAAGGAATCGATTTGGATCGCAACAGGCCGCGGGGATGTGGTGCATGGTGGCGCTTTGGCGCGGCGGCACTGCTGCTCGGCTGGCCGCTGGCGTGGAGCGCTTCGGCCGCCGCCGGTGAGACGCTCGAGGAGCGCAAGCTGCCGATGCATTTCGTCTGGCACGATCGCGTGACCCTCGCCACTGACGACAGCTGCGGTCGGGCGTGCAGGGGGCTGGTTGCGGCCGTGGGCACCGTCACCAGCGAGACGCCGCAGGCGTTCGCCGATTTCGCCGCGGGGCACGACCTGCGCGGCGCCACCATGGTGCTCGATTCCAGCGGCGGCTCGGTGCTCGATGCGATCGCGCTGGGTCGGCAATGGCGCACACTCGGCCTCACCACCACGGTCGGCGTCGTGACGGAAGTCCGCGACAGTGGCGAGGCGCGGGTCGGCATCGTTGCCGATGCCTACTGCGAATCGATGTGCGTGTTCCTGCTGCTGTCGGGCGTGTCGCGGCATGTCCCGGACGCGGCCCATGTTCGCGTCCATCAGATCTGGATGGGCGACCGTGCCGACGATGCCAGGGCCGCGAGCTACACCGCGCAGGACATCATGATCATCGAGCGGGATATCGGCCGGCTCACCGGCTACACCGTCGAGATGGGGGGCTCCGGTGATCTCCTGGCGCTCGCGCTCAGCGTGCCGCCCTGGGAGCCGTTGCGCGAACTGACGCCCGCTGAGCTGCAGCTCACCAATGTCGTGACCGGTGCGGCTGTTGCGGCGATGCGGCCGGGTGCGTCGCCGGGGCAGGATCATGCCCCCTTGCCGGCGGCCGACAGCGCCGCCGCGATCAGCTCGACCAGGACCGCCGAGGCCGGCGGCCCGACCGGCGCGGCACGGGCGGCGCCGCGCTGACGATCCCGTTCCAGGCCGCGATGCCAGCGAGATCGATGGTGCGGATCGATCGCGCGGACGAGATTCAGCCGTGCGCAGCTGGGTCGGCGGACGTGCGGTCCGACCTTGCTTCGACCTGGCCGATGGCGTCCACCACCGCGTCGAAGGTGAGCAGGGTCGAGGCATGGCGCGCCTTGTAGTCGCGCACCGGCTCGAGCACGGCGATGTCGGCCCACTTGCCCTGTGGCGGCGCGCCGTTCTCCTTGAGCATCCTGCGCACGGTCTCGCGCAGCTCGCGGAGCTCGGCCGCATTGGAGCCAATCACATGGCGCGCCATGATCGAGGACGAGGCCTGGCCGAGCGCACAGGCTTTCACGTCATGGGCGAAGTCGGTCACCACCGGGCCGTCCATCTTGATGTCGACCTTGACGGTCGAGCCGCACAGCTTGGAGTGGGCGGTGGCGCTGGCATCCGGCGCCTCGAGCCGCCCGAGCCGGGGGATGTTGCCCGCCAGCTCGATGATTTTCTTGTTGTAGACGTCGTTCAGCATGGCCGCATATGACCCCTGCGGGGCCGGCCTTGGCGGGCCCCATAGCCTATCCTATATATGTACCGGGTCGCAGGAATAAACCCGTCCGCTTCCCCCAAGGGCCGGAAAAAGAGAATTTCTTCCGGAGCTTGTGATGATATGGGTGACGGTGATGTCGGGCTGGCCCGATATCCGGTTTTGACTTGGACTTGTTTGGACTTGTTTGGACTTGTGGCGTCCGGTGGCCGACAGGCCGTTGCGGCGACCCGGTGACACTCCCGGTCCGCAGGATGGGCCGGTCGAACGGAGAGCTGAATGGACGCGATCATCAAGCCGCTGCGCACCAATCCGCCGTCGGAAATCCCGGCCGCGGAGTTTCAGGCGTCGGCGATCCAGGCCGACCTGCCGCGCCCCTCGCGCGAGGAGGCAGAAGCGGCGGTCAAAACACTGCTTGCCTATATCGGCGAGAACCCGGCGCGCGAGGGCCTGCTCGACACGCCGCGCCGCGTCGTCGAGGCCTATGACGAACTGTTCCAGGGCTATCACCTGTGCCCGGCCGAAGTGCTCAACCGCACCTTCGGCGAGACCGCCGGCTACGATGATTTCGTGCTGGTGCGCGATATCAGTTTCCATTCGCATTGCGAGCATCACATGATGCCGTTCTACGGTCGGGCGCATATCGCCTACACGCCGGTGGAGCGGGTCATCGGGCTGTCCAAGCTGGCGCGGCTGGTCGATATCTTCGCCCACCGCCTGCAGACCCAGGAGCACCTCACGGCGCAGATCGCGGGCGCGATCGACACCGTGCTGAAGCCGCGCGGCGTTGCGGTGCTGGTCGAGGCCGAGCACACCTGCATGTCGGTGCGCGGCATCGCCAAGGACGGCGCCAAGACCATCACCACGCGCTTCACCGGCCTGTTCCGCAACAACCCGGACGAGCAGAATCGCTTCCTGAGCCTGGTGCGCGACCAGCGCTGAGTTCAGCGCCTCGCAATCTCGCTGGCTTTCGATATCGGCGCCGGCGGTCGTCCGCCGCGCCGTTTCATGCCATCCTGTCGTCCTTCTTTCCCCTGCACGCGCGGTGCATCGCCGGCCGCGCAAAGGATTCCGCCGTGAGCGCTCCGTCACCCCAAGGCACCGTCAACGAGATCGAGGAAGGCCTCGCGCTGCGGCCGAAGTTCGACGCCGCCGGCCTCGTCACCTGTGTCACCACCGATGCCGCGACCGGCGAGGTGCTGATGGTTGCCCATATGAACGACGAGGCGCTGCGGCGCACGGTCGAGAGCGGCGAGGCGTGGTACTACAGCCGCTCGCGCGGCAAGCTGTGGCGCAAGGGCGAGAGCTCCGGCCATGTCCAGCGCGTGGTCGAGATGCGCGTCGACTGCGATCAGGACGCGGTCTGGATCCGGGTCGAGCAGGCCGGCGGCGCCGCCTGCCACACCGGCCGGCACTCCTGCTTCTACCGCGCCGTGGGCAAGGGAGCGGATGGCGCGCCGGCGCTGAGCTTCGTCTCGGCCGAGCGGTTGTTCGATCCCGCCGCCGTCTACAAGCCGCGGGGCTGACGGTCTCCGGTCCGGCGCCGTGGCCCGGACGTTCGGTACCCGGATGCGGCCGTTAACTCTTCATTAACCATGTTTTGCGCAAGCTTCGGGATGGCCGGGGAGGCCAGGGGCGCCGGGGGAGCGGGCACCTGACATGACGATCGACACCACCAGCCTTGCGGCGGGCTTCGAGTCCGTGCGGGCGCGGATCACGAGCGCGATCCGGCAGGCCGCCGACGCGACGGGTGCGAGCTTCGAATACCTGCTCTCGGCCGCCAAAATGGAATCCAACCTCGACCCCGGCGCGTCGTCGTCGACGTCGTCGGCGAAGGGGCTCTATCAATTCATCGAGCAGACCTGGCTCGGCACGGTCAAGGAAGCCGGCCCCTCGCTCGGCTACGGCAAGTATGCCGACGCCATCACCAAGTCGGCGTCCGGCACCTATTCGGTCAGCGACCCGGCGACGCGCGACGAGATCCTCAAGCTGCGCGACGATCCCGCGGTGAACGCGGCGATGGCCGGCGTGCTCACCCAGTCCAACAGCTTCAAGCTCACCGGCGCGCTCGGCCGCCGGCCGAGCGACGGCGAACTCTACATCGCCCATTTCATGGGGGCGGGCGGTGCCGCCAAGCTGATCAATGCGGCGCAGGATTCGCCGCGCGCCGACGCGACGCAGATGTTTCCCAATGCCGCCGCGGCGAATCGGCCGATCTTCTACGATCGCAACGGCAGTGCGCGCAGCGTGTCCGAGGTCTATTCCGTGCTGACTACGCGCTACGCCAATGCGGTCAACGCGCCGTCGACCCAGGCGGCGCTCGCAGCGCTCGGCGGCTCACCGTCCGGGGGCGCCGCGGCGCCGCAGGCGGACAACGCGGTCTTCCTTTCCGGTTTTCCGCAGACGCAGCAGGCTGCAACGAATGTTGCGGCCGCGCCCGCCGGTGTGGCGTCGTCGCAGGAGCCGCCGATGCCGCGGCCGACCTTCCGCTCGCTCTATCAGGCCGGCGACCGGCCCGAGCCGGTGTCCACGGTGGTGCAGGCATTGTGGGGCAACAACACCGCGAGCGCGGATCCCGTCCAGGGGGCAGCCGCCGCCAATGCGCCGCAGCCGCTCGACCTGTTCAGCGACCGCTCCGGCCGCTTCAGCAGCTGACGAACGCTCGGCGGCTTTCCGTCGGTTAACAAAACATCAATCAATGCAGGCGGTTATGGTGAACGCTTTGTTAAGCGTCGTGGTTTATTTTGCTTAAACGGCACCACGACGGTGCAGGTCAAGTTGCGTAAGGCCGGCAGAGCATATGATCGTTCGGCAGTTCATCAGTTGGGTCAGGACAGCTCCCCCAGGGGAGCGCGCGGAAGCCACACGGGCATTGGCCCGGGCCTGGCTGGTTTCCGATCTTTCGGACGATGATCGCGCGGCCGCCGAGGGCGCGTTGCTGATGCTGCTGGACGACGGCTCGCCGCTCGTCCGCCAGGCGATGGCGGAGGTGTTTGCCCGCAGCGTCGAGGCCCCGCCGGCCATCGTGCAGGCGCTGTCGCTCGATCAGGCCTCGGTGGCGCTGCCGATCCTCGAACATTCACAGCTGCTGATCGATGCCGATCTCGTCGACCTCGTCGCCACCGGCTGCGCCGAGGTGCAGGGGGCGATCGCGCGCCGTGCCGGCCTGCCGGCATCGCTGTGCGCCGCCATCGCCGAAGTCGGGCAGGCGGCCGCGACCCTCGAATTGATCGAGAATCCCACGACGGCGCTGCCGGCATTCTCGCTGCACCGGATCGCCGAGCGCCACGGCCATCTCGCCGCGGTTCGCGAGGCGCTGCTGGCGCGCGCTGATCTGCCGTCCTCGACCCGGCTCGCGCTGGTGGCAAAACTCTCCGACACCCTGGTGCAGTTCGTCACCGCCCGCAACTGGCTCTCCGCCGATCGCGCCGCCCGCGTCGCGGCGGAGGCGAATGAGCGCTCCACCGTCACCATCGCGGCGCGCTCGCGCGGCGACGACATGCGCGATCTCGTCGGCCATCTGCGCGCCACGGGCCAGCTCAATGCCGGCCTGATCCTGCGCGCGCTGCTGTCGGGCAACCTCGCGCTGTTCGATGCGGCGCTGGTCGAGCTGTCGGGACTGCCGCAGAGCCGCGTCACCGCGCTGATCGACGATCGCGGCGGTGCGGGGCTGACCGCGCTGCTGACGCGGGCCGGCTTCCCGAAGTCGACCTTCGGCGCATTCCGCGCCGCGGTGGAGGCGCTGCACGAGGTCGGCTTCGTCGGCAGCATCGAGGGCATGACGCGGCTGCGCCGCCGCATGGTCGAGCGCGTGCTGACGCAGTGTGCGACGGACAGCTCCGAGGCGACCGAGCCGCTGCTGATCCTGCTGCGCCGCTTCTCCACCGAATCGGCGCGCGAGGAGGCGCGCCTGTTCTGTGACGAGCTGGTGGCGAGCCGCGAAGCTGTGCCGCTGCACGACGATCTGATCGCCGCCTGAGGCTTTTGACCTTCAGTCGAAGCACGCCACCGGATTTCTCTGGTGGCGGGCTTCGCTGTCCGGGGCGATGTCGAGTGTCAGGAGGTCGCGTGCCGCGATCCCGCCCGCGGCAGGCTCAAGCCGACGGCACGATGCTCGGGGCGAGGATCGCTTCCAGGTGTTCGGGGCGGTTGCGGTTGGCCTCGATCAGGAACTTGTCGGCGAGGCCGCGCAGTTGCCGGCTCAACTCGTCCGCCATGCCCATCCGGTCGATCCGGCTGTGTTCGCGCACGATCGCCTGGATGGCGCTGACATGGTGGCTGACGAGGTCGAGCGGGGCCTTGTCCAGATCGGGGGCGTGCTCCATCAGGCGGCACAGGCTCTCTGCGGCGGCGGCCGCGATCGGGTAGCCGAAGGTCGCCGCGTCGCCCTTGATGTCGTGCGCGGCACGGAAGAATTCCTCGCGCACCGCCGGCGTGAAGCCCTGCTTCAGCACGGCGACATGGGCCGCGGCGAGGCGGTCGCATTCGACCAGCATCCAGTCGCCGAACTCGCCCGACAGTCCTGCCAGGGCCCGTTCGGCGCGCGCCACCGGATCATCGGGATCGGTGTCGGGGGCGCGGCGCAGCGCGCCGCGCAGCGGGTTCGGCTGGGTGATCACCTGGTAATCGGGAAAGGTCTCGACCTTGAGAGAGGCGGGCTTGTCGGCGGACATGGTGATCCCTCGCGGTGGCGTCAGGTCGTGATGCGCGCTTTGGCGATCAGCGCCGATTGCGGCATGATCTCCGCCTTGCCGCCGTTGCGGCGCTCGGGGCCGATATAGGCACTGTTGGTGTTGCGCCGGCGGTCCGGGCCGAAATAGTTCTTGGTGCGGATGAACGGCCGCGGGTGGGCCACGACGCTGAGGATGCGCTGATAGAGCGCCTTCGCCGAGATCGGCTTGGCCAGGAATTCGGTGACGCCGGCATCGCGCGCCACCATGACGCGGCGCTTCTCCGAATGGCCTGTCAGCATGATGATCGGCACATAGGGATTGCCGATGGCGTCCGGCTGGCGAATGATCTGCGTCAGCTCGAGGCCGTCGAAAATCGGCATCGCCCAGTCGCAGATCAGGATGTCGGGCGCCGAATGGCTGTACATCTCGAGCGCGGTCGCACCGTCCTCGGCCTCGTAGACTTCGCGCGCGCCGAACGAGTGCAGCAGCGTGCGCAGGATGCGCCGCATGTGCGGATTGTCGTCGCAGATCAGAAATCGCAGCTTGTTGAAATCGATGCGAATCATGGCGCGGCTCGGGGCGGGAACCGCCACCCTGGAACGGAATACACGTGCCGTTAACTATAAGTGCCGCAGCGTTAATGAAACGTTGCGGGGAGAGCGTCGAGGTCTCCGGCGCGGCGGCCTGATCAATAGCTGAACTGCTCGCGCAGGATGCGTTCCTCGAGGCTGTGCCCGGGATCGAACAGCATGCGCATGGCGATCGAGCGGTCGGTGAGGATCTCCACCCGCCGCACGTCGCGGGCCTCGTCATGGTCGGCGACCGCGGCGACGGGACGCTTCTCGCTCTCCAGCACCTCGATCACCACGAAGGCGCTGTTGGGCAGCAGCGCGCCGCGCCAGCGCCGGGGGCGGAAGGCGCTGATCGGCGTCAGCGCCAGCAGCGCGGCGTTGATCGGCAGGATCGGGCCCTGGGCCGAGAGATTGTAGGCGGTCGAGCCCGCCGGCGTCGCCACCAGCACGCCGTCGGCGACCAGCTCCGGCATGCGCTCGTTCTCGTCGATGAGGATGCGCAGCCGTGCCGCCTGGTGGGTCTGGCGGAACAGTGCGACCTCGTTGATGGCGTGGTGGATATGGACCTGGCCGCGGACGTCGATGGCGCGCATCAGCAGCGGGTTGATCACCGTCACCTTGGCGGCGTCGAGGCGGGCGCCGAGACCCTCGATGCTGAACTCGTTCATCAGGAAGCCGACGGTGCCGCGGTGCATGCCATAGATCGGCTTGCCGGTGCGCATGTAGCGATGCAGGGTCTGCAGCATCAGGCCGTCGCCGCCGAGCGCGACAATGATGTCGGCGGTATCGGCCGGATGGTTGCCGTAAGCCTTCACGAGCTGGTCGAGCGCCTGCTGCGCCTCGTCGCTGGGGCTCGCAACGAAGGCGATCCGGTCGTATTGTTTCGAGACGGTCATCCTGGGTGAACTCGACCGCGGCAATGGTTTCAAAGGGTTAGTGCAATGGCGCGCGCGGTTCTGGTCTATACGACGTTCCCCAGCCTTGTCGAGGCGGAAGCCGTCGGCAAGGTGATCGTGGAGCGCCGCCTGGCCGCCTGCGTCAACATCCTGCCGGGAATGATCTCACATTATCGCTGGGAAGGGCAGGTGGAGCGGGCCGAGGAGGTAGTGGCGATCTTCAAGACCCGCGACGCGCTCGCCAGCGAGGTCAGCGACGCCGTCCGCGAGCACCACTCCTACACCACGCCCGCCATCATGGTTCTGCCGGTGGAAAGCGTCGAACGCGGCTATCTCGACTGGCTGATGGACGCGACACTGCCGGCGCCCGGTTAGGGACGCCGGCGGCGTCAAGCCGGTTGCGGGGCGGTCGTCAGTAGACGATATGCGCCGTCGTCGTGGTGCCGTCGATCGCATCCGCGAGCGAGCGATATTCGGGGCAGGTCGCGCCGCACAGCTGTTCGATCTTCGCGAGGTTGACGCGGGCCTGGTCGCGGTGGCCCTGCTCGACCTGCCACAGCCCGTAATACTGCCAGGTCTTCACATGGGTCGGATCGGCCTTGAGCGCGCGCTCGTACCAGATCTGCGACGTCTTGTAGTCGCCGAGCTTGCGGTAGGAATAGCCGATCAGGTTGGCGACATCGGCGCGGTCGTCCTCCTGCAGCGCTTTGAGCTGCGCGATCGCCGAGGTGTAGTCGTTGTGCTCGTAGATCGTGGCGTAGGCGGCGCGGTAGCCCTGCAGGAAAGCCGGGGAGTCGATATTCGACTGCTTGTCGCTCTTCTTGGATTTTTTCGGCGGGTTGGACTTGCTGTCCGACGACGGCGGTGGCGAGGACGGGGTCTCATTCCCTGCGGCGAAGGCGGCGCTGAGAAGCGGGGACACCAGCAATGCAACCAGGAAAGCCGTCAGTGTCACTAGACGTGTCAGAAGGGTCATGGCGCCTGTCTCCTGCGAGGGCGGCGGGGAAGCGGGCCCGCCGTTGTGATGTGAACACCCCGAACACCCCGACATTCCGGCCGCGCAGGGCGATTTTTCCCGATGGGGAGCGGGCCGGGTCAGGCGCGGGTTCGCGGGTGGGAACAGCGAACATGACCAACATTTCATCCATATGAACGGCGGCTGTCCAACCCCCTCAGGATGAGTTCAGCGCCCCCCGCCTAAGGTCACTCCCGACGATCACCGAACCGGCCACCCCGACCGGCTCCGCCCGGTGATCACATCGAGAGGAGACCACCATGTTGAAGTCGATTTCCGCCGCCCTGATTGCCGCATCGATCATTGCGGCGCCCGCCATGGCCGCCGGCACCACCAAGACCGACACCGCGCCGGTGATCAAGTCCGAGCAGGCCGCGCCGAAGACCGCCGCCGTCAAGCCGGGCGACGTCAAGGCCACCGACGTCAAGACCACGGACGTCAAGGCCAATGACAAGGTCTTGAACGCCAAGACCTTGAACGCCAAGACCTTGAACGCCAAGACCTTGAACGCCAAGGCCAGCATGCACAAGCGTCATCGCCATCACGTGAGCCACCACAGGGTTCACAAGCACGTCGTGGCGCACAAGTCCCACAAGATCGCCCATGCGGCGAAGGCGAAGCCGGCGATCAAGCGCGTCTCGGCGATCACGTCGGCGACCACCAAGGTCAAGGGCTGAAACGCCGCGGGTCAGGAGTGCGTCGGACGCACGTTGCCCGCCCCGCCGTCCGCGTCCGATGCATTCCGGGCAAGGAAAACCCCGGAGCTCCTGCTCCGGGGTTTTCCGATTCAACTGGGCGATGAAAGGCTCTATTGTGCCGATCACGAACGGTACTTTCGGTGATGCGAACGGCATGGTGGGGATGATCTGGCGACGCGCGGCCGCGGCCGGCCTGGTTCTGGTGGTGGCGGGATGCGCGGGCCTTGGCGGCGGCGAGGACAGCTACAACATCGCGGGCAGCTCGCTGGCCGTGCAGCCCTATCCCACCGACTATCGCGGCGACCTGCTTGCCTTCATGCGCACCTACATCAACGACCTGCGCGGTGTGCGGGATGCGATGGTGGCCGATCCGGTCGAGCGCGACGTCAGTGGCAAACGGCGCTATGTCGCATGCGTGCGCTACACGGCGACCGGCGGCGGCGATGCTGGTGGTGGCGAGCGTGCGGCGATCTATCGCGACGGCAGGTTCGAACGCCTGGTCGAGAAGGCGCGCGAGCTGTGCGCGGGGGCGTCCTATGCACCGTTTCCGGAGATGGAAAAGCTGACGCGCTGAGCGCCCGGAAGTTCGGCAAACGATTGCGGCGCGCCTCGTTCGTGCGAACGCGGCTTGTAAAAAAAGCTGCAATCAATGGGAACAAATCGCGGCAAAGTGAGTTTGCCGAAGTCCGCCGCCGCGATATGCGCCTGATGTTTCGAGATATTTCCTGGATAATGACCTGATGCTGAAATCGCTGGGGCGCCTGCTGGCCTGTTTGTTGTTGTGCGCCGGCATCGGGTTGCTCGCGGAGTGGGTCACGCAGCCGCAGATCGATGCCTGGTATGTCGGCCTCGCAAAGCCGTCCTGGACGCCGCCGCGCTCGATGTTTCCAATCACCTGGGCCGTGCTCTATGGGCTGATGGCGCTGTCGCTGTGGCGGCTGTGGGATCGCACGATTCCGTCACCGGCGCGGCGCGAGGCGCTGCTGTTCTTCTGCGTGCAGCTGGTGCTCAACACCGCGTGGGCGCCGGTGTTCTTCGGCTGGCACAACCTGCCGATCGCGCTTGCCATCATCATTGCGCTGGTGGTGACGATCATCGGCACCATCTTCACCAGCGCCCGTGTCGACCGCCTGGCGGCGTGGCTGCTGCTGCCCTACCTCGCATGGGTGGCTTATGCGACCACCCTCAATGCCGGCATCGTCGCCATGAATTGATTCGCGGGCGCGCAACGCCTCAGGGCAGGCGCGAGATCGCCGCGAACGCGCGCGTCCACAGCCCGGCGCTGTCCGGATCGAGCGGAATGCCCTCGGACGCCAGGCGGATGATCACCGTCTCCGAGGGAGGATCGATGTGGATCCACTGGCCGTGGATGCCGATCGCGTTCAGCGTGCGGCGCTCCTGGTCGAGCTGGTACCACTGGCTGCGATAGCGCCCGCCTGGAAACATCGGGGCGAAATCCCCGCGGTTCCAGACCGCGGCATCGCCGCCGTCATGGATGTCGTCGACCCACCAGCCCGGCACCACCTGGCGCCCATTGGCGACGCCGCGCAGCCGCATCATCTCGGCGAAGCGGGCGAGGTCGCGCGGCGCGACGCAGATGCCGCCGGCGGCGCGCATCGCGCCATGGGCGTCGACGGTGATGCAGGCCTCGCGCTCGGCGCCGAGCGGCTTCCACAGATGGTCGCTGATCAATTCGGAAAGCGGCTGGCCGCTCGCCCGCTCATAGATCCAGCCGAGCACGTCGGTGTTGGTGGAGACATAGTGGAAGGCCTCGCCATGTGGCTTGCCGTCGGCCTTTTGCTGGGCAAGGAAGCTGCGCAGGTCGATCGCCGGCTGGCCGGGCGGAACAGGATCCCAGCCCATGGCACGGCGGTAGCGGATGACGTCGCCGTCAGGATCGAGATAGTCCTCGACGAACGAGATGCCGACGGTCATGTCGAGCACATGCCGCACGGTGGCGGTCGCATAGGCCGACGATGTCCTGAATTCGGGCAGGATGTCGACCACAGGCCGGTCGGGGTCGAGGATGCCGCGGTCGACCAGGATGCCGCCGAGCGCGCCGCAGATCGACTTGCTGATCGAGAACACGATGTGCAGCCGTTCCGCGTCCATGCCGTTGGCGTACCATTCGGTCATCAGGCGGCCGTGCCGCAGCACCAGCAACGCGTCGGTGCTGGTCTCCCGCAGCGCGCGATCGACCGTGGTGCGTTCGCCGCGCGGGGTCTCGAAGACCGTCGAACCGATGTCGCGGAGGTCGGCGGGCAGTGGCACGCTATTGCCGGATGCCGCGATCGGCGCGGTCGGCAGCAATTGACGGACGTTGCGGAAGCTCCACTGCGTGAACGGAAATTTGCGCCAGTTGGCGAGTGTCACCAGCCGCTCCGGCGGTGGCGGGAATTCGTCCATCAGGCGTGCGCCCGTCATTCGCATCTCCTCGTCTCGGTATCCTGTTCCGGGACATCATCCGCGATTCATCAAATGCGACGCAAGCGTGTCGATCTGTTTCCGAAGCTTGCGCGGGACTGTCTTTGCAGTGTTCGTCGCACTGCAGCGCGCGCCTTGCGTGTCCGTCGCGCTGATGTGATCGCGCAAGATGTGCGCTCGATCACAGTTGCGAGTGGTTCAAATCTGGAACGTGTCGACGGTCACAAGGATTTAATCTGCCGGACTCACATTGGTCACGTTGTTGGGTCACTTGTCCGGCTCCACCGATCCGGAGGGCATCTATGGCTTCTAGTTCCCACCATCAGTTTGATTCGGAGTTCGTCGCGACGTTGCGTGCCGTGCTCGACGAAGCGGTGAAGCGTATTTCCGAAGAGAACCGAACGCCCGCCACCAAGGCCAAGATGGCGGAGCGCATTGTCAGACGCGCGGCCGCCGGCGTGACCGACGCCGGTGAACTGATTTCGGAGGCGGTGGAAGAAGGCCGCGTGCCCGCTGCCTAGTCGCGTCGCCGGGGGCGGCAACGATCGCTCCATCACCGACGCATGCATCACCGACGCATGAGAGGAGGCTCCGGAATTTTCCGGAGTCTTTGTTTTTAAGAAAAGGCTTTTTGGTTTTTCGAGAAAAGGCTTTTGGTTTTTGAGGGAAGGCTTTTTGAGCGGCAGCACCATCGCGATGGCGCGACTGTCCGGCGCGCTGCAGCCCTCGAACCGCGAGCCCTGGCCATTTGTCTTGACGCGTTTTCTGAACGCGGACCGGGCCCGCCTCCGGATCAAGTCCGGGGCAGGCCTCGCTCGACAACGCACTATTTGAACTGCGCGCGACAGGCCGGGCTGAGCTTCGCCTTGTTCTTGTCCATGCAGGCGGTGATGCGCGGCACGTCGGGGATGGCATCCTTGCACAGGCGGAATGCATCGGCCCGGCAGGCGCGGCGCTGCTCCGGCGTTCCCGCGGCCTGCGCGGCACCGGCGATCAGCATGGTGGTGGTGACGAGCGCGAAAGCGCGGGCAAGGCGTGATGTCGGCGTCGTCTTGACCATGCTGGTTCCTTTCGAGGCTGCGGATGGATGTCCCCTGCCATTGTGCCGAGGCGGGTGAAGGAAGTCTTCCGGAAACTGCCCGCCTGGCGGCGGCATTCACCATCGCGCCTCCGGCGCTGTCTGACGGGGCGAGGGGTGGTGGTGCAGGGATGGAGTTAAGTGATTGATTTTGCTGGTGCCGGCTGAGGGGATTGAACCCCCGACCTTCGGTTTACAAAACCGCTGCTCTACCGCTGAGCTAAGCCGGCGCCGCGGCCCGCACAGCTAGCAGCGTCTCCGCCGGGGAACAAGAGTGGATATGGCGGAAACGGCGGTCCGCGCGGGCGGGCGGCTACCGCCATGGCGCCGGGCGCGTGCGGGAGAGCAGCGGTTTTGTAAACCGAAGGTCCGGCGAGCGAGATGCTGCAAGAACGTCGCCGCAGCGGTGCAACGAATCCGCATTGTCGGCGACGACGCGCTCAAGGCGTTCGTGTGAGGAGTGTCCGCTCGACGCGGGAGCGCGTTGCCGCCATAGTGCCTGCCGTTTTGAGCACGTTCAGATCGTTATGTTGATTTTGCAGATGGGGCGCGGCAACGGCGGCCGTCGGATGCGGCGCGCGCCTCGCATGGGGTGGATGTAATGTCGGTTCGGAAGTGGGGTTGGGGCGTACTGCTCGTCATTGTCGTTGGTCTCGCCGTCGGTGCTGTGGCTTTCTTCCTGATCGCGCCGGGGCGCATCGAGCGATCGCAGAACAAGGTGTCGCCGCAGGTGCTGAACATCACGCCCGCGGCGCTGGCGTTGCACCAGACGCTCGACGTCGCCGACCTGCACGCCGACAGCCTGCTGTGGAAGCGCGACCTGCTGGTGCGCTCGGATCGCGGCCATGTCGACCTGCCGCGGCTGGTCGAGGGGCACTATGCGCTGCAGGTGTTTTCCTCGGTGACCAAGTCGCCGAAGGGGCAGAACTATGACGCCAATGGCGGCGACACCGACACCATCACGGGCCTCGTGGTCACCGACCTGCAGCCGCCCCGCACCTGGGGCTCGCTGCGCGAGCGCTCGCTGTGGCACGCCGAGAAGCTGCGCGGTTTCGCCGAGGCGTCGGACGGACGGCTGCGCCTCATCACCCTGCCGGGGGATATCGATCGCCTGCTGGCGGATCGGCGCGGCGGCGCGACGGTGGTCGGCGCGATGCTGTCGATCGAGGGGCTGCAGGATCTCGAGGGGCAGATCGCGAACCTCGACATTCTCTACGCCGCCGGCTTCCGGATGGCGGGGCTTGCGCACTTCTTCGACAACGATGTCGCCGGCTCGATGCACGGCCTCGCCAAGGGCGGGCTGACACCGCTCGGCCGGCAGGTGGTGCGGCGGATGGAGGCGCTCGGCATGATCGTCGACGTCGCCCACGCCAGCCACGCGGCGATCGCCGACGTGCTGGCGATGGCGAGCCGTCCCGTGGTGTCGAGCCATGGCGGCGTCCAGGCGACCTGCAAGGTCAACCGCAATCTCACCGACGACGAGGTGCGCGGTATCGCCAGGACCGGCGGCGTGATCGGGATCGGTTACTGGAGCGGTGCGGTGTGCTCGACGAAGCCGCAGGACGTGGCGCGGGCGATCGCCCATGTCCGCGACCTCGTCGGCATCGACCATGTCGGGCTCGGCTCCGACTTCGACGGCTCGACGACGACGGCTTTCGATGCCAGTCAGGTGGTGGCCGTCACCCAGGCGCTGCTGGACGCCGGCTTCTCCGAAGCCGACATCCGCAAGGTGATGGGCGGCAATGTCCTGCGCGTGCTGCGCGCCGGGCTGACACGCACGCAGACCGCCGGCTGAAGCCGCGTGGCCTCAGGTGCCGGCGTCGGTGGCGACGCTGAGCATCAGGCCGATGTTCTGCACCGCAGCGCCCGAGGCGCCCTTGCCGAGATTGTCGAGCCGCGCCACCAGTACGACCTGGCCGTAGCTCGCATTGCCGAACACCCGCAGCTCCAGCAGGTTGGTGTCGTTGAGCGCGAGCGCGTCGATCCGCCCGCCCTTGGTCGAGGCATCGTCGGCGTCGATCACCTTCACCCAGCGGCCGCCGGCGTAATACGCCTTCAGCGCGGCCTCGAGATCGCCGGCCTTCGGCTTGCCGGGCAGGGTGTCGAGATGCAGCGGCACTGACACCAGCATGCCCTTGCGGAAGTTGCCGACCGACGGCACGAAGATCGGCCGCCGCGTCAGGCGGCTGTACTGCTGCAGCTCCGGCAGATGCTTGTGGTTGAAGCCGAGGCCATAGAGCTCGAACAGCGGCGCCTGGCCCGCTTCATACGCCTCGATCATGGTGCGGCCGCCGCCGGAATAACCGGACACCGCGTTGACGGTCACGGGATAGTCGGCGGGGATCAGGCCGGCGTCGACCAGCGGCCGCAGCAGGGCGATGCCGCCGGTGGGATAGCAGCCGGGATTGGAGACGCGCTTGGCGGTCGCGATCGCCTCGGCCTGCCCGGGCGCGAGCTCGGGAAAGCCGAAGGTCCAGCCGTCGGCGACACGGTGCGCCGAGGAGGCGTCGAGAATCCGCGGCGCCTTCGCGCCGAGGCTATCGGCCAGCGCCACCGCTTCCTTGGCGGCGTCGTCGGGCAGGCACAGCACCACGAGGTCGGCCTTTTCCATCAGCGCCTTGCGGGCATCCGGATCCTTGCGCTTGTCGGGCGCGATGCTGAGCACCTCGATGCCGGAGACGCGGGCCAGCCGCTCGCGGATCTCGATGCCGGTGGTGCCGGCTTCGCCGTCGATGAAGATCGCGGGGGTCTTGGTGGTGTCGCTGATGGTCATGGGCGTGTTCCCGAAAGCAGCTGGGGCGGAAAGACTGACAGACTGACGCGAAGACAAAATGAAAAAGCCGCGCAGGGCGTTGCGCGGCTTCGAGCGAACTTGGATGCGATCAGGCAGCCAACGTCACTCCCGCGCGGTGCGGGTCGGACGGCGTCGGCGGATGGTCCTGACAAATGCCATGGCGCCTATCTAGGCGCGGATGCCGTGGGGGTCAATCGTCTTGCGGACATGGCGCCCCGGCCGTGACGCCGCCGGGGGCCGGGGCGCATCCGGCTTCGGCGGGCTGCCGGCATCCTTCCGCAAGCGTTACCGCCGTCGCCCGGATATCCGGCCACCGTCCTGCGGCCCGTTAGCCTTACCAACAGATGAGGACGGGCTCTTAACCCGTCGGGGCGCGCTTTGGCTTAAGCTTGGGACGGATATCTAAGGACCAGCCCATGCGGACCGTGCTCGCTGCCGCCCTGTTGATTGGAACCGCGCTGCCGGCGCTCGCGGACGGCTTTGTGGTCGTGGTTCCCGGCCGGCCCGGCGTGCCGGTGCTGATCAACGGGCGTGACGCCTCCTACGCGGTGATCGAGGGCGAATGGGGGCTCGGGCGCGCCCGGGAGATGCAGCCGATCGTGTATGGCGGCTGGCGCGGGCCGTATGTGGAGCGCGCCGTCGGCGGCTATTACCCGAGCGCCGGCCGGCTGCCGGGGTATGGCCGTCTCGAGGTCGAGCCGCCGGCGAATCGGCCGCTGCCGCCCCAGGCCGAGAGTTATCAGAAGTCGTGGTCGGCGCAGTCGGCGCCGCCGCAGTTGCAGATTCCGGCCAATCCGCCACCGATCATCGTCGCGCCGCAGATCGGCGGGGGCGGACCTTATCCGCCGGGGCCGCCGATGCCGCCCCGGCCGGCGCCTTCGCGGTAGCCTTCGGACCAGCACGACGACGTACAATCAACGATACAAAAGCAAAACCGACAGGAGAGAGCGTAACATGCGTAAGACGATCATGGGACTGGCCGCGGCGTTCGCGGTGACCGCGGCTGGTGCAGCGCCGGCGATGGCCTGCGCCGGCGACTACTATGCCAGCCCGTGCACCGGCGGGCTGTTCACCTCCGGCTTCGGCTACCAGGCCGGCTACGGCGGCTATCAGACCGAGCGGCTGCCCGATCCGAGCTATTCCTACGGGCCGCGCTACTATTATGTGAACCAGGGCCCGGTCTACAGCGGTCCCGGCAACTACGGTCCGGTGCCGACCTATCAGGAGCGCGCCGTCACCGGCTGGCGCAGCTACGACCGCCCGTATTACTACGGCTACAATGGCGGCCCCTATGGTGACGCCACCTCGCATGACTATGACGGCATGCCGGCGGTGCGCGGCCCGGTGGTCTATCGCTACAACCGCCACTATTACCGCCACGGCTATCGCCACAACGTGCGCTACGGCTACCGCGCGCCGCGCCACTACGCCCGCGGCCCGCGCGTGATCCACGTGCCGAACTACTGAGGGGCTGCGCGCTGCGGTGCGCATCTGATCCATCACATACAAACGCCCGCCGTCGCGAGACGGCGGGCGCTTTTGCTTTGAAGGGCCGTCTCAGCTCATCAGGCCGAGCCGCGTCGCGCCGATATAGAGCGCGAGCACGGCGGCGTTCGACACGTTGAGGCTTTTGATCTCGCCGGGCATGTCGAGGCGGGCGACCACGCGGCAGGTCTCGCGGGTGAGCTGGCGCAGGCCCTTGCCCTCGGCGCCGAGCACGAGGGCCAGCGGCGCTTCCAGCTTGACCGCGGCGAGGTTGTCCTGGCCCTCGCTGTCGAGGCCCACGGTCATGAAGCCACGCTCGTTGAGCGCGGTCAGGGCCCGCGCGAGGTTCTGCACGGTGACGAACGGCACCAGTTCGAGCGCGCCGGACGCCGATTTCGCCAGCACGCCGGTCGCCTCCGGGCTGTGGCGCGCGGTGGTGACGATGGCCTTGACGTCGAACGCCGCCGCCGAGCGCAGGATGGCGCCGACATTGTGCGGGTCGGTGATCTGGTCGAGCACCAGCACGATGCCGTCCTGCTCCAGCGTCTCGATCGACGGCGAAGGCAGGGGATCGACTTCGGCCAGCAGGCCCTGATGCACGGCGTCGGGCCCGAGCCGCTGGTCGATCTGGCTGGGACGCACCATCTCCGGCGGCACGCGGGTGTCGATATTGTCCTCGGCGAGGCGCCGGGCGGCGTTCTCGGTCAGGAACAGCTTGCGGATCTTGCGGCGGGGGTTGGCCAGCGCAGCGGTCACGGTGTGCCAGCCATAGAGGATGGCCGGGCCGTCCGGGCGTTCCCGTTCCCGCCAGGCGGGCTTGTGGCCGCCGTCGCGTCCCCTGCTTCGATCTTTGGGGCGGAAGCGGGCCTTGTGGTCACGATCGCTCATGGCCGGCTTGTCTCACGTGGGGCGGATTCTGGCAATTTCGGAAAAGGGGCCGGGGTCCGTGGACGGCGTTGCGGCGGGGATGGCGGCGCCGTGGACCGGCCGTCGCCGGTCGGAGGGAGCCCGTCCGGATGGTGACCGAAGGGCGGCCTATCGGCAGTCCAGCGCGTCGAGCGCCCGCTGCAGGTCATCGAGGGGAATGCGGAAGTCGCGGTGCATCGGGTTGCCGCCTTTCGAAACCTGCGGGCCGACGAGGTATCGGAGGTCGTGGCCGAGCGCCGCCATCATGTTGGTCCAGTAGGCATAGTCGGCGTTCTTGTGGATGGCGGAGAGGGACAGCACCCGGCACCCGGGCGGCGCGAAGATCAGGTTGGTCATCGCCGCGCCGATCGGCGCGACCACGATCTCGGCATTGCGGAAGGCGGCGATCTGCTCATGGATCGTCATCGATCCCGTCTCGATCAGGTCGAAGCCCGATCGCCGCAGGATCTCCTCGACATTGAAGCTGTTGACCACGGCGCGGGCATTTCCGTAGTGCGACGGCCTGCGCTGCAGATAGAGCCGCCTGCCGCGCGCGTTCGCGGCGGGCGGCACGATCTCGCCGGCACGCTCGCGGACAAGGCCGAGCGCATAAGCGTCGAAGCGGTAGACATCCGCGGGCATCTGCACATGCTGGCCGCGTTCGATATAGGCCCTGGAATCCGGTGGAGCATAGGATGGCGGCGTGGTGTCGATCAGCCGCGTACAGGTCACCGGCTGACCGGAAGCCACCTCGATGATGTCATGCCCGCGGGTGTTGAACGCCTTCAGGATCACCTTGATCTCGGTCGGCACCCACTGGTCGATCAGCAGCGGAAGATGGTCGTATCCGCCATGGGCATCGATGACGAGAAGCTTGGTCAGCACCTCCGTCATGAAGTGGGCATAGTTGCCGGCGCAGTGTCCGAGCAGGCAGATGGCCGCGTCGCGGCGCTTCGGCGGCTCCAGCGAGTAGAGCATCTCGCCGCGCGCGGGCCTGATGTAGACGCCGCCGATCTTCTCGGCATGGGTGAAGTCGCGCGCTGCATCGTAGTCGTTCGGCGCGATCGCCAAGCCGTCCTTCACGACGAAGTTGGTCGCGCCGATCACGGTGGCGTTCGCGTATTCCAGGATTTCGAGCGGCGGCTGGTCGACGAGGCGGGGAACTGGCCGGACGGGCGGCTCGTGATTGGTGTAGCGCGGCGTGGCGGCGATTTTGGTTTCGCCGCGGCGCACCAGCGTGGTGCGGAGGCCGGGGGCGGCGCGATAGTCATCGAGATGGACGAGCCTCGCCCGGCCGCCGGTTCGGTAGAACTTCAGCCACCATACCGGATAGGTCAGATAGTAGTGCCAGGCGATCCTGACGGCGCGAAAGCCGAACAGCCACTGCACCAGCCTGTGCGGAGCGAGCACCGCAAAGACGACGAGCGGCTTGAGGGCCCGGAAAACCAGATATCGCGACAACACGCGACGATAGTACCGACGTGAAAGTGCAAACTTGGCCGTCATGTGAAGGGCGCCCGTCACAATTCTTGATTGGGCGATGCGGCATGAAACCTGCGTCGCGCGTGGACTGTCCCGGGTAGTCAAGTCGTTGCAGAGAACGCCGTGGCAGGGATCCGGACGAGGGGCGGGAATAGGATCGGAAGATTACCGCAGGCTGACGTTGCGCCCTGTTTCCACCAGCGCGCGAGTTGAGCCGGATGGCGTCGAACTTGCGGCGCTGCCAGACCAGCTTGAGCGAGGCGCGCGGGACCGGCGGCTTGAGGTCGAGGTCGGAGACGCCGCGCCAGGGCTGCTCGGCGACCGAGGCTGGAACGGGCGAGATGCCGAGCCCGGCGGCCGATGATCATGTGCATGCGGCGCTTGCTGGACCGCGGCGGGTTCAAAGCCGGTGAGGTTGCAGGCCTCCCGGATCACGCTGTTGCTGTGCGGCAATGGAAGGTTCGGGTGCAGGATGGACGGCGAGCCGGCGAGATCGGCGACAGACTGCACGATCGGGAACTATGCGATGGGGCGGCCGATCCCCGGCCGCCGCACGGATCTGCGCCGGCGCCCTTCAGGCCCACATGGTCTCGTTCGCCGAAACCCGGCGCCCGTCTTATTCCTGTGGTTGTTCATCGGCTTATTGGATGGTGGGGGAGGCAGGACTCGAACCTGCGAAGCCATGAGGCGGCTGATTTACAGTCAGCTCCCTTTGCCACTCGGGACACTCCCCCGCTTCGGACCGTCAGCCGCGCACGCACCGTCACGGTGGCGCTTGCGGTCAGGGATGACGGCAAAAAAGCGAGCCCGGCCAGCGGATCGTGGCGGGCACCCGAACGGGCGCGTTTATGGGGGAAGGAGAGGGGTAAAGTCAACCAACAGAAGCATTTAATTCACTGCCGTCGGTTCGGGCCCGAAACGGGGGCAAAACGGGGCTATTTGCCGAGATAGCGCCGCACCGCGGCGACCGAGGAGCCGACCTTGTCGACCGCGGCGTTGAGCTCGTGCGGGGAGATGCTGAGGCGGTAGGCCCAATAGCGGGTGGCGGCCGCATCGCGCGTGTCGATGTGGGTCGGCGGCTTCACCACGTCGTTGACCGGCGCGACGATCTCCGCGCCGTTGCTGGCAATGATCATGGCCGTGGACCTCTGACCGGCGGGCGCATCGTATCATCGCGCCGGCCTCGCCCCGACGGCCGTCTGGTTGCGGCGTTAACGAAGCATGAATCGCGGCAGCAGCGGCGGGCGGCAGTCGCCTTCAGTCCGCATCGCGCCGGTGGCGATGGCGGCGGGGCGGCGGCGGCGGCTCGTCGCGGCCGAAACCCGCCGCATTGCGGGCCCAGTTCGGCGAGAACGGGTTGGGCACGCACTCGCCGCGCAGCCCGCTGATCGCGGCCCGGCACTGGGCATAGGTGTAGTACATGCAGTCGTCGCCGTTGAAGCCGCGGTTCCAGGTGCGCGCGCACCAGGCGATATCGCGGGCCTCGGCGGGGGCGGGCGCCGCAACGGCGGCGACGCCCGCCGTGGCTGCGGCCAGTGCGGCGAGGAGGATCAGTCTGCGCATGGAAGGCTCCCGGATGTCGAGCGGCGCTGCCCCTTCGACAGACCGCCGGCTGCGATGGTGAACACCATGGTAGCAGGCCCTGTTCCCGTTGTCGGGGCAAGCGCGCACGGGCTTTCCGTCGCAGCGGCACATCGTTGTGAAAAGCCCGCGAAATCAATCCTGATCGGCCGCAGTCCACCGTTGCCAAGCGGTGCGATCCATTGCATATCTGCCGCCGATGCGGGTGTAGCTCAATGGTAGAGCAGCAGCCTTCCAAGCTGAATACGAGGGTTCGATTCCCTTCACCCGCTCCAATACTTAGCCGGATTTGGCCCTAGAGTTTTACAGCCGATTTTACAGTTTTTGTTCCTGCCTCGTTCATTTGCTCAATGAGCGCCTTGATCCGAGCGGTGCGGTTGACGTACCGGCGGATGATCTTTTCAACGTTTTCTTCGTCCCAAGCCATGATCTCGGCGATCGACCGGATCGCTACCCCCGGCGATTTAGAATTTCGTAGCCGCTATGCCGCGCAGGTCATGGAAGTGCTTGTCGAGGTCTGGCGTGTTGTCGCCCTGACCGTCGGATCGGGCTTTATCTTGGCTGCGATCTTGGCATCATCAAACGACGTACCGAAGCCGTCAGTGGTCCAGGGGCGTGCACGCGTGTTGGTAAGGACCGAGGTGGATCGCCGCGGGATCGCATCCAGCAGCGTCCGCAAGGCGTCGTAGAATGGTATAATCGCCACGAGGCGCTGTTTCTTGTCCTTGCTGGTGTAGAGCGTGATTTCGTTTTCGCCGATGGGGTGGGCAGCTTTTAAGCCGGGAGAGGAGACATTCGATCTTAGCCATCTGGACGAAGCAGTCATCGCCGTAGAGATCATGGTGAAAATCATTGCATCCTGATAGAGTTTTCGGACCATTGGGGAGACGTGGCCTTGCTTGGTTTCAAAACTCACAAATGCGATATCGTAGCACCGGACGGATCGATACGCTCGTCCCCTCAGGCAATGTTTGCTGGTAACGACCTGATCACCATTAAGGGCAGCCAGACGGTTGTGTTGCCAGGAGATGAGATCCGGCGCGAGCTGCCAAATGGGACCGACGAGACGTTTGAAGTTATCGATCCGGTCTTCTACGACACAGGTGTGATGGGAGCTCACTTACAAATCAAAGTTAAGCGAAAGGGCGCATTTCCACACCGCCAGGGCGGCAATTACAGCATCAATATAAGTGGTGCGAACGCACGAGTGAATATCGCATCAACTGACCAATCTCATAATGTCACGGTTCAGGGCGATATATTCGGGAATATAGAAGCTGCTCTACGATCGAACGTGTCCGATCAGGATCGTCTTGATCAAATCCTCCTGTCTCTCAACGAAATGAAAGAAAAGCGCGGGCATTCGGGGTACGTCGCCGCGTACCAAAAATTCATGGCCGTTGTTGCAGATCACATCGGAGTTGTGGCGCCATTTCTTCCCGCGCTGACCTCATACATGAGTTGAGCAGATGGACTTGAAGACCTTTGTGGCCGAGAGCCTTTCTCAAATTGTGGACGGCATTCGAGCCGCTCAAGCGCGGCCAGGAGGGGACAACGTCGCGGCGGATGGCTACATCAGTTCGGAGGGCAATTTACTGTCTGGAGGCACGAGCGGCTTCTTCACGAAGGTGGACTTCGATGTGCTCGTCTTTGCTGAAACGAAGGAGGGAAAGCCGAGTGTGAGAGTTGGCGATATTGAGACGAGCCAGACGTCATCAGAAACAGCTCGCAATTTTAGCCGCGTTAGATTTGCAGTCCACGTTAGATTGCCGAAGGGTGGCGCGGTCATTAAGCCCGCAAGTCGTGAGACTTACACTTCGGATTACGACCCCTACAGTCACAATTACGATGACACTTAGCTGGCTTCAGGTTTTACACCGCGATACTAAGCCATTGAGTTGATTTGGTGCCGAAACTAGCGGTTTTACAGCCATCTATTTGAAGCGGCTCGATAAGCCCAAGCCTTCCAAGCTGAATACCCGGGTTCGATTCCCGGTACCCGCTCCAATGATTTCAATGGTTTAGTGCATCAAGAGCCTTTGAGGCTGACAAGCCGCGCATTCTCTTTCTGACAAAAGTTCACTTTCCCTTCGCCGTTCAACGCATCTTGCTTGGTCTAATTGTCGTCGTGTCCGTACGCTTCTCGACGAAATCGTTGGCGTCCCCGGCCGACAGCACTGTGCAATCTCCTTTGCGAATCCTATGCAGAGCTTGTTCATGGCGGGCATTCGGCAGGTAGAGCCACCGTGCTGCTAGCTGCACGGGTACTGGTTGATCTTCTGCCGGAAAAAGAACAGCCATCCTGCCGCATCTACCAGGGGGCTAGCGCGATGATGAAAGACTCGACTCAGCTATATCGTTGGAATGCCGAAGGAGCCGAATCACCACTACGTCCCGGAGTTCTATTTGCGAGAATGGGCAAACCCGCAAACGGGTCTGCTCGTTGAGTTCTGCCGCAGATACAAGGACAAAGTTGCCGCGCGGCTGACGGCGCCCGCAGGTACTGCCTATCAGCCCGGCCTGTATAAGGACCCGGACGCACCGAAAGGTGAGGAATACGTCATCGAAACGAAGCTCATGTCCCCGATAGATAATTGGGCATCGAAGGCACTCCAGCGCTTCAAGACAATGGGCTCGCTCCCGGGCAAACTCGAAACCGAGGAGGCGCTTGGCTGGTGCCGCTTCCTCTTCTCGCTCATTGTCCGCAACCCGGATCACTTGGAAGTCATCAGGGAGAAGCTGCGGACGTTGGACCCGGCCGAAATCCTCGAATACATCCGGGATGATTACTCCCGCATCCGCCGACCGGAAGACCCGGAGAGCTTCGACGAATACAAGGAGGCTTTCGTCAAGGCTCCGCCCGACATCGGCCCTGTGAAGGTTCTGCCGTTGTTAATGAGGAGCAAGCGCATCTTCCGCGTCATGGCGTCGTTCAACTGGCAAACTATGACAATGAACACGCCGAAGTTTTCGCTGCTCACTTCCGATAGGCCAGTCATCATGACTAACGGCTTGGTAGACGATAACGCGCATTTCGTTCTGCCGATTGGCCCGCGTCGTCTTTTCATCGCGACAAAGACATTGAAGACTTTTCAATCATTCGTGCAGCGAAACCCTGACGAGTTCGCCAGAGCGATCAATGATCGGGTTTGCTTGCAAGCTCGCAAGTGCGTCTATGGCAATGACGACACCCAATTGCATTTCGTATCTAAACGTCTGGGCAGGAAAGTCTGGTCCAGTCCAGTCGGGTAGCTATCCGTACGCGTATACTCTAGTAGTGGGTCTTGTTTTTGCGCTTCGGCCGCGGCTGAGGTTGGCGTCGGCCTACCTTGGGCGCAAAGTTAGCAATGTCCGCCTCGATCGAAACCCGATGTCCTAGCCGTGGCGTTTAGTCTCGCTGATCTTCACCGCTCAATCGAGCTGACTTCATCACCTGCAGCGTCAGTGCGGAGCAGCCGGTGCCAGCAACTGGCGGAGCGGATTGAGCGGGCCGATCGGCATGAGTTGGAACGTCATCAGATGGGCTTTGCCGAGAGGCAGTTCCTCCAGCATGGCGTGAGCTGCCTGGGTATCGGTCATGTTCAGGATGAAGACGACCCCCGGCCGATCTTCCAGCGAATACCACTGCTCGATCTTGCCATCGAGATAGAGCTGCGCGGTCTCGCGGACCTCGGTCGGCAATATGCGCTGAACCTGCGACATGTCCGTGCCGGGGGCGAAGGTGCCGACGGCCAGAATCCTGGTGGTCGGCGTCTGCGGCATCGGCGTCTGGGCGATGGCCCCGTCGCTGGCGGCAGCCAGGATCAAGGCGGCCGTCACAGTTCCGAGAAGACGTTTGATCATGATAGTGCCTTTCTGAAGAGAGTGCGTTTGAAACGGCTGCGATCTTGCGGCGAATGGACTTATCGGCAGAAGGCTATCCCCGGCCCGCTAGTGCCATGTGATTGTGATGACGATGTTGCGCAGCGGTATCAAGTGTTCGGCCGCTTCATGGCGGCGTCGGTGTCGCGGTCGGCCGGCGCGTGATGGGTCCGCAGCGGCAGTTCCGGCAGGAACGGGAGCGCGAGCAGCGCGCTCACCGCGATACCGGTGCCGACGATGCTCCCTGATACATGGCCACGGTGCAGCGGCCCGACCTTTTTCACATTACGGGCGCCGCTGTCTGGCGGTGCGCTCGGACGCGACGCACTCAGATCACTCGATACGGCCCCCGACGCGGCAGCCGGCAATGGCACGCTCAAAAATCTTCGTCTGCAGCCGTCTCGGCTGGCAAGGCGATGTGGCTCGACTTGTATAATGTCAGAGTTGCCCTGCTGTGGCCTATGGCCGATGAGGTGCGGCTGTCCGTCAAGGTGAACGTATCCGAGCGAAACCGGACGCCCGAGTTCAGGTCTTTGTAGCGGATCTCATAAATCCCCTGGCGAATACTGCCGAGAGTGAAGCTCCGGCCTGCGGGGATGAAGAACTGTCTGACCGCCGATGCATTCTCGCCGTCGGACGATACAAGCTTAACAAAGACGTCGGCGTCGTTCCGACTGTTGTCGACTGTGATGCTTGCGTCGCCGTCTGTGTTGAAAAGCGGGGTGCCGGGCAGATAATCGGCCTTGACCGGCCAGGGGAGGCCATTCGGCGTCGTTGCTGGCCGGACGTAACCAGACTGTCTGGTCGCAGGAGCGGCTGCCTGGACAGGTGCTGCAACCGCGTAAGTTTTCGGCCCGGGCGGCGGCATGACATAGAGCAGTGCAATTCCGATGACGATGGCAGCAATCGTTGCCGCTTGAACGAAGAAGGGCCGCGACAGCAATTGCCAGGTATTTTTCAGCCGCTGGGTGGTGCCGCCGATGATCTGGACAAACTTCTCGGCATCGCCGCGCAAGGCGGCACCTTCCGGTGTTGACGGCGCTTTCCCAGCGAGATCGAGGGCGTCCATGGCGACCGCGCGGGCCAGGTCGACGTTGCCGAGTGTCGCGAAATACCACGCCTGATGCATGGCGATGCGCGCATTAACCTCGGGCGGATGTTTTCCGCCCATCATGTTGGCGATGATGGCGTGGACCGTAAAAATCGGACCCCAGGGAAAGCTCCACCAGCCCAGCAGGAGAGAGAGTGCCGAGGCCTTGTAGGATTGTTTCTCTGCGCAGGCGCTACAGAAAATTCCCTGAATTGTATTGCGCAGGGTGATCAGGACGAAGCTTTTCAGAGTGAAGAAGATCACATAGCGTGGCTGGGCGCTGACCTTGCCACAGCACGAGCAGACGATCGGCTCAGCCGAATGCTGTTGCTCCGTATGTGCCGTTGCCGCGGTCTTGAACGCTATGGTGTCGTAGCGGGCCCGGGACGAGGGATCTTTCAGAGCTTCATAGGCAGCGTTCAGCATCTGGAATTGCGCCGACGCATCGCGGGCATCGTTATGGTCGGGATGCAGGACTTTTGCGCGGCGCCTGAAGGCGATCTTGATCTCTGCGGCCGTCGCGTTCGGCGCGACGCCCAGGATACGGTAGAATCCTTTCGGATCTCGTTTGTTCATTCCCTGCAGTCCCGCGAACTGAAGTTGCCGCCGCAGCCAGCCCCCGGCGTCTGCCATGGTCGACGACGCGGGTGTCACCGGCAGCCGGCGCCATGATTGCTGAGGTTTTGATGGCCGGGGGCAGTCTGAGAAGGGCGCTCGTCGTATCGGCTGGTCAGATTATATCTGTATGTTGCTTCAAAAAATCGCGCTCGCCAAGCCGAACGGCGGCGACCGCTTCATGCCATGGCGGACCAGGCGCCCCGGCGCTCAGCCCTTCTTCGTGCTGGATCGCCGCCCTGGCGTCAGCCGCGCCGCGAGGTAGAGCCGGTTCATCAGCCGTAGTTGCTCCGGCGCGCCGGGGCTGGTGGGGGCGTCCTTCATGGTCATGCCGACCATGGTCTTCATGTTGTTGAGCACCACGGCGGCGATGTCGTCGAGGGCGGCGTCGTCGAGCGCGGGAGCGCAGGCGGCGAGGGCGGTCTTGATGCCGGCGAGCGCCATGGTGCGGAAACGCAGCCGGATCTCGGTCCAGTCGGTGCGGGAGTCGAGCAGGGCGGCGATCGCGCGGGTGCGCGGATAGAGCCGCACCAGCAGGTCGATCAGTTCATCGGCAAGCGCTTCGGGTGTCGCGGTGGCTGCGCGCGCGCGGATCGCCGCGTACTCGGCCTTCAGCACCTCGGCATAGTGCTGCATCAGCGCGTCGGCGACGTCGTCCTTGCTGGGAAAGAAGCGGTAGAGCGAGCCGATCTTGGCGTCCGCCCGCGCGGCGATCTCGGCCATGGTCGCGGCCTCGAAGCCGCGTTCCTGGAACACCGCCGCGGCGGCCTCGAGGATCTCGGCGACGCGCTGGCGGCCGACGGCGCGCTGCGGCGGCAGCGGCTTGCGGGGCGGGGTTGACAAAGTTGAGGACATGCTCAAATAGAATGTTTGAGGATACCCTCAACTATCTAGCTGCCTTCCACCCGGCCGGCAATGGCGGGCGGACGGCCAGCCCATGGCAAAAGGACGCGTCCATGCTCACTCTGCCCGCCGCCGCCACCGCCCTGATCCTGATCGACCTGCAGAAGGGCATCCTCGCGATGCCGGCCGAGCCCTATTCCGGCGCCGCCGTGCTGGCCAACGGACAGGCGCTGGCGCAGCGCTTTCGTGCGGCGAAGGCGCCGGTGGTGCTGGTCAATGTCGCGTTCTCGCCCGACTTCGGCGACGCCTTGAAGGTGCCGGTCGACCGGCCGCCGCAGCTGCCCGCCGGCGGCTTTCCGCCGGGGTGGGCGGATCTGGCTGATGGCCTCGCCGAGCCCTCGGACATCCGCATCACCAAGCGTCAGTGGGGCGCGTTCCACGGCACCGAGCTCGACCTGCAGCTCCGCCGCCGCGGCGTCACCACCGTCGTGCTCGGCGGCATCTCCACCAACATCGGCGTCGAATCCACCGCGCGTGCCGCGCATGAGCACGGCTATGCGGTGGTGCTGGCGGAGGATGCGACCGCGTCGCGTTCGGCGGCGATGCATGCCTTCGCCTTTGACAACATCTTCCCGCAGCTCGGCCGCGTCGTGAAGGCCGACGACATCGCGCTGCAGCGATGACGGCGCTGCCGCCGCTGCAGCGCCTGCCGCTCGCGGCGCGGTGGTCCGTGCTGCTCGCGGCGTCGGCGCTGTTTGCCGCCGTGCTGGCGTGGATCGGGCTTCCCGCCGCGTTCATGCTCGGGCCGCTGGCCGCCGCCATCTCCGTGCAGATGGCGGGCGGGGCGGTGGCGCTGCCGCGCGGGCTGGTCGTCGCGGCGCAGGCGGTGATCGGCTGCCTCGTCGCGCGCGCGATCACGCCGACAGTTATCGCAGGGCTTGCCGGCCACTGGCCGGTCTTTGTCGGCGTGGTCGTGCTCTCCGTTGCCGCGAGCGCGGCCATCGGCTGGACCATGGGCCGGCTGCGCGTCGTGCCCGGCGGCACCGCGGTGTGGGGCATGTTGCCCGGCGCGGCGTCGGTGATGATGGTGATGGCGGAAGCCCATGGCGCCGACTTCCGCCTGGTCGCCTTCATGCAGTACCTGCGTGTCGTGCTGGTGGCCGCGGCAGCGTCGGTGGTCGCGCTGGTGTTCGTCCATGGCGGCGGCGGGCGTTTCGCCGCGGGCGTGTTTCCGCCGGTTGACTGGCCGCAATTCGCGGCGACCGCGGCGGTGGCGCTGGCCGGTGGCGTGCTCGGACCGCTCCTGCGGATGCCGGCGGGCGCCTTGCTCGGCCCGCTGGTGCTTGCCGCGGTGGCGAGCGTATCCGGCCTGATCCGCATCGAACTGCCGCCGGCGGTGCTGATCGCAAGCTACGCCGTGATCGGCTGGACCACCGGGCTGCGCTTCACCCGCGATGTGCTCGCCACTGCTGCGCGCATGCTGCTGCCGAGCGTCGGCGCGACGGCCGTGCTGATGGCGTTCTGCGGCCTTCTGGCGTGGGGGCTGGTGGTGGTGCTGCACGTCGATCCGCTCACCGCCTATCTCGCCACCAGCCCTGGCGGCGTCGACGCCGCCGCGATCATCGCCGCGTCGACAAAAGTCGACACGCCGTTCGTCATGGCGCTGCAGACCATCCGCATGCTGCTGCTGCTGGTGATCGGCCCGCCGGTCGCGCGCTGGGTGGCGGGGACGCTGGAGACGTCGCCTGTGCGTCCAGATCAGGCGGACGCTGCGGACGCGGGGGACTGCAGCTGACCCGGTGCGCCCGGGGCCTGGGGGCAGGCTGCGGACGCCATCTGCGGCGTTTTGCGGCGCCTCCATCGGCGTGCGATCAGCCGTGCGGGAAAGATCAACTGACCGAGGAACGACTTCGGCATCTGTAGCCGCGGCAGCCCATAGCGCTCCGGACGGGTCGTCTTGAAATTCGCGGTGCCGAACAGCACGTCCCAGATGCTGAACATGGCGGCGTAGTTGCTGTCGTATTCGGCGCGTTCCGCAGAATGGTGCGTGGCGTGGAAACGCGGGCACACCAGGATCCGGTTGAGCCAGCCGAAACTGATGTTCGTGTCGGAGTGGTGCAATGCGCTCAGCACGATCAGGCTGAGGTAGACTGGCAACCACATTGCGGGCGGAATCCCAAGCAGAACCACCGGCACGAGCGTGATCAGGCCGTCGAAGACATACTCGGCGAGATGCATGCGATAGGTGGTGAGAACATTCAGGTTCTCGGCACCATGATGAATGCTGTGCACAGCCTGCAGCCAGGGCACGGCGTGCAGCCAGCGGTGCTTCCAGTAGCGGCAGAAGTCGACGGCGATGAGGAACAGGACGAGCTGCAACGGCTCCGGCGCGCCGCGCAGCAGATCGAGGTAGAGGAGTGGTGCGTGCTGGCGCAGGGCGCTGTCCACCAGGTTGACGACCGGCTGCTGGACCCAGGCATAGACGCCGCCGATGACGAGGACCGTATAGATCACGTCGGTGAGGAACGATGAATCGAGATAGCGCCCGATGCGGCCGCGGGTGATCCACTCGACGACGACCATGACCAGAAACAGGGCAAGGAGCGCGGCGAAGGCCTGCCAGGCCAGGGACGTGGTCAGTTGAGCGATCATCGTCGCCCACAGTGACATCAGGAAAGCCATCGTCGCTACGTCAACCCCGCCAGCCACCACGATGGGGCTTGTCGGGCACCTTAGCATGAGCGCCGCGTGGGCCGCCATGATCCGGCCTGTGCTGCGCCAGCCGCGGAATTCTGTGATGGATCGATGAGGGGCTAATCGGCATCGAGCGCGCCGCTGCTTTGCAGCCGGTCGTATGTCGCGATGGTGATTTCGTTGGCGAACTCGTCGATGGCGTCACGCGGGCCGAGATACTGCAGCCCTGTGAGCTCTCTCTCGTTGTAGAGCGCCCAGACGCGAAACTCGATTTTCATGCCCTTGGGATGATCGCTCACTCGTCCGATCATCAGCATGTCGGCATGGCGCGCGCGCAGGGTGGCGAAGCGCGGCATGTCGTCGAACCCGACTTTTTCGTCGGACAGGTCGACGAGGCTGATGGGAGGGACAGCGAGCCTGGTGCGGAGTCCCTGCGTGACCTGTGCCGCGATTCCCGAGAGCGCGACATCGGTCCAGGTAAAATCGTTGATCGCGAGATACAGGTCGCGCTTGATCACCACATTGGGGATGAGGGGGGGGCGGTGGGGCGGGCTTTCGCCGCTGGCCAAGTGGCTGCCAGGCCGCCGAGGGCGGAGAGCGCGGCGAAAATCGCCCTGCGCCGGCTGATTGCGGCGGGCGATGAAGACGAGATCAGCATGATGCCCCCTTCGTGACGGCCCCTTCGCGTCGCGTGTGAGCCCGACTCGGCGGCGATGTTACGCGAACTCCTCGTTCCAGGTGCGGCCGTCACGCTCGATCAGCGCGACCGAGCCCGCCGGTCCCCAGCTGCCGGCGACATAGGGGCGGGGCGGTTCGGGCGCCTGCGCCCACGCCTCGCGGATCGGGTCGATCCAGGCCCAGGCGGCGCGCACCTCGTCGCGCCGCATGAACAGCGTGGCGTTACCGCGGATCACGTCCATCAAGAGCCGCTCATAGGCCTCCGGCGCGCGGGCGTTGAAGGCCTGCGCGAAGCTCATGTCGAGCGGCACCTGCTTCAGCCGCATGCCGCCGGGCCCGGGCTCCTTGATGGTCAGCCACAGCTTGATGCCTTCATCCGGCTGCAGGCGGATGGTCAGGCGGTTGTCGACCACATGGCCGTCGACGCCCTGAAACAGCAGATGCGGCACCGGGCGAAACACCACCACGATCTCCGAGCGCTGCTCCTGCAGGCGCTTGCCGGTGCGCAGGTAGAACGGCACGCCGCTCCAGCGCCAGTTGGAGACGGCGGCCTTCAAGGCCACGAAGGTCTCGGTGCGGCTATCGGGCACGCCGCTGTCGTCGGCATAGCCCGGCACCGCGCCGCCATGGCTGGCGCCGGCGCGGTACTGGCCGCGCACGGTGAGCGCCGCGGCATTGCTGGCGTCGATCGGCACCAGCGCCCGCAGCACCTTGAGCTTCTCGTCACGCACCGCGTCGGCGTCGAGCGAGGCCGGGGGCTCCATGGCGACGAGGCACAGCAGCTGCAGCAGGTGGTTCTGCACCATGTCGCGCAGCGCGCCGGAGCGGTCGTAATAGGCGCCGCGGCCGCCGACGCCGAGCGCCTCCGCCACCGTGATCTGGACATGGTCGACATAGTGCGCGTTCCACAGCGGCTCGAGCAGGATGTTGGCGAAGCGCAACGCGAGGAGGTTCTGCACCGTCTCCTTGCCGAGATAGTGGTCGATGCGGAAGATCTGCCGTTCGGAGAACACCGCGCCGAGCGCGTCGTTGATTTCCTCGGCGGAGGCGCCGTCGGTGCCGATCGGCTTCTCGACAATGATGCGCGCCTGCGGCGTGACGATGCCATGGGCGGCAAGGCGGGCCGCGAGCACGCCGAACAGGTCCGGCGCGGTGGCGAGATAAAAGCCGCGCACCTTCTGCGTGCCGGCACCGAACCAGTCGCGCAGCTCCGTCCAGCCGGCGTCGCCGCGCCCGTCGACCGCGATATAGTCCACCGTCGCCAGAAAGCGCTCGATCGCATCGGTGTCCGCGCTGCTCGCTCCGGTCTGGCCGAGCAGAGCGTCGCGGATCGCCGCGCGATAGGCGTCGCGGTCCATGGGCCGCCGCGACGCGCCGACAATGCGGCTGTCGTCGCCGAACTGGCGGTCGCGAAAGCGGTGAAACAGCGCCGGGAAGATCTTGCGGTAGGCGAGGTCGCCGGTGCCGCCGAAGATCACGAGGTCGAACGCTTTGACGGGGACGATCCTGCTGGTCACGCCTGCCTCTCGCTGCTGAAGCAAAAATCTGCACCGCCTTCATGTCCGCGGTGTGGCAGGCGATACGTCGGGCGCTGTTGCGAACGCCGGTGCGATCGCGCATCTTGCGGCGTCATTTCCGTCGCTGTTCTGCCAACGCGGCCTCGACAGGTAGGTTCCCGATGTCGTCCGTCCTGCTGCGCCCGGTCCGGTCATGCTGCTGAGCTGCGGCGATGCCCTGATCGATTTCCTGCCGGTGCGCGCCGCCGATGGCCGCGACGCCATGGCGCCGGTGGTCGGCGGCTCCTGCCTCAACATCGCGGTCGGCATGGCGCGGCTCGGCGCGGCGGCCGGCTTCGTCGGCGGTCTCTCCACCGACATGTTCGGACAGATGATCGCCAGCCATGCGACGGCGTCCGGTGTCGACCTGCGCTTTGCGGCGCGCAGCGGCCGGCAGACGACGCTGGCGTTCGTGCGCATGGAGGATGGTGAGCCGCGCTATGCGTTCTATGACGAGGGTTCGGCGGCGCGGAGCTGGCGCCATGTGACGGGAGCGATGCCGTTCGCCGGGATCAGGGCCGTTCATGTCGGCTCGACCACCCTGGTGGACGAGGCCGCCGCGGCACACGCCATGGCGCTGGCTGTCGAGGCCCGGGCGGCCGGTGCGGGGGTGGCATTCGACCCGAACTGCCGCCCCGCGCTCGTCACCGACAGGGCGGTGTATCGCGCGCGCATCGCCGATTTCATCGCGGCCGCCGACATCGTGCGGATGTCGGATGTCGATTTCGCGTTTCTGCATGACGACGCCGACATGACGGCGGTGGCGACGCAATGGCTCGCCGCCGGCGCGCGCCTTGTCGTCGTCACCCGCGGCGGCGCGGGCGCGCAAGCCTGGCACCGCGGGGCGGGGACGGTCGCCGTCCAGGCGCCGCAGGTCGACGTGGTCGACACCATCGGCGCCGGTGACAGCTTTCAGGCGGCGCTGCTGGTGGCGCTCGCCGCGATGGGGCGGATCGCGCCGCCGTCGCTGGCGCACGCGAGCGCCGACGACATTCACCGGGCGCTGACCTTCGCCGCGGCCTGTGCCGCCATCACCTGCAGCCGTCCCGGCGCCGATCCGCCGCGCCGCGCGCAGTTGCCGGCCGCTCTGCAGCAGCTGCTCGTCAGGTCGGCGGGGCCGTGATGCCGACGGCGGTCGTGCGCCGAATGTCGCCCGCCCGATTGTTGCAGCTTGTTTCCATCTTCGGTTGTCGCGGGCTCGCCGCCATGGCGGGAATCTTTCGCAGGTCTCGGCGATATCGTTATTGACGATAACGATTAACGTAATTAATGATCGCGGCGTCGGCGGAAAAGGGAAGACGCGCATGCTGTGGTCGAAATGGACGGCCGGGCCCGAGACCGGGACGACCGAGAACGTGTTCGTCAGCGTCACACTGTTTCGCGCCCGCCGCGTGCTCGATATGCCCGGCATCATCTGGTCGGGCCAGGCGCTGCAGCAGCGCTGGACCGAACTGTCTGGTGCGATCGGGGTCTGGACCTGGCTCGATATGCCGCGCAAGTGCAGCGGCTCGGTCTCGATCTGGCGGGAGGAGGCCGACATGCGTGCCTTCGTGCGCTGGAAGCCCCATGTCGAGATCGTCAAGAAGCACCGCCAGAGCGGCCAGATGACCTCGTCGAGCTGGATCTATCCGCGGCTCGACCGGCGGGCGATCCGCCTCAGCGCGGAAGGGCTGCTGACGGACTGGATCCAGCGGGCCTGACCGCGGGCGCGCCGCCGCGCAACGATCGATCCCGCCGGGGCTGTCCGCACCGCTCCGTCCGTAGTGTCCCTTAAGGTGCGGGAAGGGTTCATCATGTCGTCCTATACACCGCCGCTGCCGCAGCAGCTGTTCCTGCTCGAGCGCGTGCTCGGCCTGCAGGATATCCTCGATCGCAGGGCGGACGGCGCCGATCTCGATACATGCCGGGCTGTGCTCGAGGGAGCGAGCCGGTTCGCATCGGGGATTCTGGCGCCGCTCAATGCCGTCGGGGATCGCGTCGGCGCGAGCTTCAGCGCCGGCCATGTCACGATGCCGCCCGGCTTTGCGGCGGCCTACGATGCCTTCGTCCGTCAGGGCTGGTCGGCGCTCAGTGCGCCGCGCGAGCTGGGCGGGCAGGGCTTGCCGCAACTGCTGCAGCTCGCGGTATCGGAGATGGTCATCGGCGGATGCATGGCCTTTGCCATGCTGCCGCTGCAGCAGCGGGCCGCGACGAAGCTGCTCGCCATGCATGGGCAGGGAGAGGCGAGCCGCAGGCTGCTGCCGGACCTGGTGGCGGGGCGGTGCGGTGCGACCATTGCGATGACCGAGGCCGACGCCGGGTCGGACGCCGGACGGGGACGCACACGCGCGGTGCCGCGCGGCGACGGCCTGTACGAGCTGCACGGCAGCAAGATGTTCATCAGTTATGGCGATCACGACCTGACCCGCCAGATCGCCCATATCGTGCTCGCGCGCGAGGCGGATGCCGGCGACGGCGGACGGGGCATGGGGCTGTTTCTGGTTCGCAAGTGGCTCGACGACGATTACCGCATCCGCAATGCCGCCCACGTCACCGCCATCGAGCACAAGATGGGACTGAAGGCGTCGCCGACCTGCGTGCTGACGCTGGACGGGGCGGTGGGTGAGCGGATCGGTCCCGCCGGAGCCGGGCTGCGGCTGATCTTCACCATGATCAATGTGATGCGGCTCGAGGTCTCGCTGCACGGCGTCGCCATCGGCCAGGCCGCCTATGGCCGGGCGCGGGCTTATGCCGACGAGCGCCGCCAGGGATCCGACGCCGCCGGGCACGGACCGGTCGCGCTGATCGACCATGCCGACGTCCGTCGCAACCTCGTCACCATGCGGGCGCGGCTCGACGCCACCCGCGCCCTCGTGTTCGAGGCGGCGCGGCAGTTCGATCTCGCCGAACTGGCCGGGCCGGACGAAGCCGCAAACGCGCGGGCGCTCGCCGAGTTCCTGCTGCCGGTCTGCAAGGTCGCCGGCAGCGAGGCGGGCTTCGACATCGCCAACCTCGCGGTGCAGGTGTTCGGCGGTCACGGTTATGTCACTGACAACGGTGTCGAGCAGTATGTGCGCGATGTCCGCGTCGCCGCGATCTTCGAGGGGGCGAACGGCATTCAGGCAATCGATCTGCTGACCCGCAAGCTCGTCGACCATGACGGTCTGCGCTGGCAGGCGTTCATCCGTCGCGTCCGTGCCGACGTCGGCGCCCTCGCGGGGCGTCGCCGCGCTCCCGAATTCGCGATCGCGCTCAATGCGCTGGAGGATCTTGCGGTCGCGATGCGGTCGCGGCTGGAGCGCGACCGCGATCTTGCGCTCGCCGGCGCGACGCCGTTCCTGAACATGGTGGCGATCATCGCGCTGGGGTGGATGTGGCTGCGTCTGGATGCCGCCGGGATCGGCGAGGTCGAGCCCGATCCGAGGCTTCCCGACGTCTGCGACTACTTCTTCACCAACTTGTTCCCGCTGCACGAGATCTACCGGCGGCAGGCGTTCGACCAGGCGCCGTGGCGGCGCGCCTAGCGCGCGTTTGCTTCGGAGGGAACCGCGAACGCGCTGCAATATTTTGCTGTGACGCGTTTTCTTCACGCGGACCGGTGCCCGCTTCGCATCAAGACGCAGTCGCGTCGCCGCACCCGGCAAATCGTTATTGACGATAACGACTAATAAGATTAGCTATTATTACGAGGAAACAGGGAGCCGGCCCGTCGCGCAGCGGCGGGGTCGGTGCCTGAACAACGAAACTCACCAGAGTTCGGAGATGGCTGTGCTCAACCTGCCGCGACCCCGATCCGTGTTCGCCAATGTGGGGTGTGATGTCGAGCCGACCGACGACGGTGGGTTCATCGTCAGGTGTTCGCTGCCTGAGGCGCCTTATCCGGACGGGGTGATCGAGGTTCTCCGGCAGCAGGCGGCGTCAGATCCGGATCGGGTGCTGTTTCGCGAGTCTGCGCTGGAGGGGATCGTCGCGGAGCTGACGGTCGGCGAGGCCTACGGTCTTGCGTGCCGGGTCGGCCTGACGCTCCGCGCGCTCGGCGCCTGTGCCGAGCGGCCGGTGATGCTGCTCGCGGAAAACTCGCTGCGTGCCGCGGTCGTCATTCTCGCCTGCTATGCGGCAGGGGTGCCGGTGTCGCCGGTGTCGCCATCCTATTCCAAGCTGTCCAGCGATTTCGGCAAGCTGCGCCATGTCATCGACAGCCTGACGCCGGCGGTGGTGGTGCTCGACGATGGCGCCGCGCATGCCGCGGCGCTCGCGGCGGCGCCGTGGGGGGCGGCGCGCCTGGTCGTGCTCGAGCGGCCATCGCCCGGGGCGCTGGCCTGGGACGATCTGCTCGGTATCGGCAGCGGGACGGACGAGCCGGTTGCCCTGCCGGGGCCGGATGCCGTCGCCAAGATCCTGTTCACCTCAGGGTCGACCGGCATGCCCAAGGGGGTGATCAACACCCAGCGCATGATGATGTCGAACCAGGTGGCGCTGGCGCAGGTGTGGTCCGGCGTGTTCGACCGGCCGCCGCGTCTCGTCGACTGGCTGCCCTGGAACCATACCTATGGCGGCAACCAGCAGTTCAACATGCCGATCGTGTTCGGCGGGTCGCTCACCATCGATCGCGGGCGGCCGACGCCGGGCGGCTTTGCGACCATGGTGGCGTCGATCAAGCGGACCCGGCCGACGATCTTCCTGAGCGTGCCGCGTGCGCTCGACCTGCTGGCCGATCGGCTGCTGCAGGACCAGGAACTGGCCGTTGCGCTGTTCGAGGATCTCGACCTGATCGGCTATGCCGGCGCTGCGCTGCCGCCGCCGGTGTCGGCGAAGCTGAAGGACGCCGCGCGGCGGATCACGGGGCGCGATCTGCCGGTGGTCGGCCTGTGGGGGGCGACGGAGACCGCGCCGGTGGCGACCGCCGTGTACTTTGCGTCATCCGAGCCGGCCAATATCGGTCTGCCGATCCCCGGCATTGCCCTCAAGTTCACGCCGGATGGCAGCAAGCACGAGCTGCGCGTGAAGGGCCCGGCGGTGACGCCCGGCTACTGGCGGCAGCCGGAGGCGACGCACAAGGCGTTCGACGCCGATGGCTTCTACCGCATGGGGGACGCCGGCCGCCTGATCGAGCCGGACAACATCGACGCCGGTATCGTGTTCGATGGCCGCGTGGCCGAGAATTTCAAGCTGCTGTCCGGCACCTGGGTCAATGTCGGCGCGCTGCGGGTCAAGGTCATCGCGGCCTGTGTCGACGACATCGCCGACGTGGTCGTCACCGGCCACGACCGCGACGATATCGGCGTGCTGATCTTCCCGAAGGCTGCGCCCGCGGAGAGCGCGCAGCAGCGGGACGGCTGCCTCGTCGATCCGGCGCGTCAGGCGCGTATCCGCGCGGCGCTCAGCACGTACAACCGCACGGCGGGCGGCAGCTCCAACCGCATCGCGCGCGCGCTGGTGCTTGCCGAGCAGCCCTCGATCGATGCCGGCGAGATCACCGACAAGGGCTATCTCAACCAGCGGGCCGTGCTCGAGCGGCGGTCGCAGCTTGTGCAGCGTCTTTACGCCGACCCGTCTGATGACGGCGTCATCATCATCGAGGGAGGAAGCGGGCGTGTTTGACCAGGTGGAGATTCCCTACGGCGCCTACTGGTCGACACCGTTTGCCAAGTGGCAGGGGCCGTTCGCCGGCCTGCACAGCATCCGCTTCGCGGCGCATGTCGCGCGCGCCGAGCTCGCGCGGCGCGACATCGCGCCGGCCGTGTTCGATCATGCGGTGCTCGGCGTCACCATCCCGCAATGGCGCGGCTTCTGGGGCGCGCAGTGGCTGATGAGCATGGTGGGTGAGAGCGCGGTGGCCGGCCCGACCGTGGTGCAGGCCTGCCAGACCGGCCCGCGCAGCGTGATGGCCGGCGCATTCGAGGTGGCGGCCGGGCTTGCCACCTGTTCGCTGGTCGTGACCTGCGACCGGATGTCGAACGGCGCCTTCGTCACCTATCCCGGCGACGGTGGCTGGGGCGGCCTGCCGCAGACCGAATCCTGGACCGTCGACAACTTCCTCGCCGCACCCGATCTCGGCCACGCAGTGGTGCAGACCGCGGAAAACGTCGCGCGCCGCTGGCAGATCAGCCGCGAGGAGCAGCACGACGTGGTGCTGATGCGCTACGACCAGTACCAGCAGGCGCTGGCCGACGACCGTGCCTTCCAGCGCCGCTACATGACGCTGCCGTTCGCGGTGCCCGATCCCAAGTTCGCCCGCAGCGCCACCACCGTCGAGGGCGATGTCGGGGTGACGCAGACGTCGCGCGCCGCGATCGACCGCCTCGTGCCCGCGGCCGCGGGCGGCACCGTCACCTATGCGAGCCAGACCCATCCCGCCGACGGCAATGCCGCCGTCGTCGTCACCACCACGGCGCGTGCCCTTGAGCTGTCGCGCGACCCCGCCATCCGGGTACGGATCCGTGGTTTCGGGCAGGCCCGCGCCGAGCCGGCGCTGATGCCGGCGGCGCCCGTTCCGGCGGCGCGGCGCGCGCTCGAGCAGGCGGGTCTCGATCTCGGCAAGATCACGGCGATCAAGTCGCACAATCCGTTCGTCGTCAATGACATCGTGTTCGCGCGGGAGACCGGCTTCGCGGTCGAGCGCATGAACAATTTCGGCTCGTCGCTGGTGTTCGGCCATCCGCAAGGACCGACCGGAACACGTCTGCTGATCGAGCTGATCGAGGAGCTGGTTCTCAAGGGCGGCGGCTACGGCCTCTACCACGGCTGCGCGGCCGGCGATGCCGGCGTGGCGATGGTCGTCGAGGTCGACGACCGGCCGCATTGATGCAGGCAATCACGGAGCAGCGAGGTTTGACGATGATTTTCACCCCTTATGGTTGGCCGGAGCCGGATGAGGCCTATGTCGCGCCGACAGCCTTCCTCGACAGCGACAGCACCGAGGTGCGCAACTTCGCGACGGTGGTGGTCGGCGCCGAAACCGATCCGGTGCAGCAGGCCGTGAAGCTGTTCTACGCGGTGCGCGACGGCTTCCGCTACGATCCGTTCTCGATCTGGCTCAGCCCGGAATCGTTCACCGCGAGCTCGGTGCTGCACAAGGGCCATGGCTTCTGCATCACCAAGGCGGTGCTGCTGGCGGCGGCGGCCCGCGCGGTCGGCATTCCCGCGGCCATCGGCCTCAGCGATGTCATCAACCATTTCACGTCGGACAAGCTGAAGGAGGCGATGGGCCATCGCGAGGTCTTCATCCATCACGGCTATGCCGTGCTCCATCTCGACGGCCAATGGTTGAAGGCCGCGCCGGCCTTCAACATCGAGCTGTGCCAGCGTTTCGGCGTGCCGCCGACCGAATTCGACGGTCGCTCCGACGCCGTGCTGCAGAAGTACGACGCCGACAACAATATCCGGATGGAATACCTGCGCGACCATGGCTTCTGGTCGGATCTGCCGTTCAATCGCGTCAAGGACGACATGGAGGGCTATTACCCCGCGGGGTTCAACTACGGCAGTGGCGGCGCCCGCGGCGACCGCTTCACCGCCGAGGCGGAGGCGAGACGTTGAGGGCTTGAGTTGACTGCTTGAAGGGAGGGCCGCGAGACAAGCTGCGGTCCCGCATGGAGGGGAGGTCGTGATGTTGAGGAAGTTGGTCTGGGTGATCGGGCTGATGCTGGCGGCGGGGGCGGCGCATGCTGCCGACCAGTCGCCGCTGCGCATCGCGGTGCTCAACGATCTGTCGAGCGTGTATTCCGACTATCAGGGCATCGGCTCGGTGATCGCCGCACAGATGGCGGTCGACGATTTCGGCGGCAAGGTCGCCGGCCGGCCGGTCGAGGTGCTGTCGGCGGATCATCAGATGAAGCCGGACGTCGGAGCTGCGATCGCGCGGCGCTGGTTCGACAACGACAATGTCCAGCTCATTCTCGACGTGCCGAACTCGTCGGTCGCGCTCGCGGTCAACGAGATCGCGCGCGAAAAGAACAAGGTGCTGATCGGTTCGGGCGCCGGGACATCGCTGCTGACCGGCGAGAAATGCACGCCCAATACCGTCCACTGGACCTACGACACCTGGGCGCTGGCGCATGGCGTCGCCAAGGCCGTGGTGCAGCAGGGCGGCAAGAAGTGGTTCTTCATCACCAGCGACTATGCCTTCGGCCACGACCTCGAAAAGCAGGCGTCGGATGTGGTCAAGGCCAATGGCGGCGAGGTGATCGGTGCCGTGCGGCATCCGCTCGGCACGTCCGACTATGCGTCGTTCGTCCTGCAGGCCCAGGCCTCGGGTGCCGACGTCATCGGGTTCGCGACGCCCGGCGGCGACCTGTCGAACCTCGTGAAGCAGGCCAACGAGTTCGGTCTCGCCAAGACGCATCGCCTGGTCGGCCTGATCTTCGCCATCAACAATGTCGAGTCGATCGGGCTCGCGAGCTCCCAGGGCGTGGTGGCGCTCAACGCCACCTACTGGGACCTCAACGATGCGACGCGCGCCTGGTCGAAGCGCTTCCAGGCGCGCCATCCCCGCAAGGTGATGCCGAACGACCAGCAGATGGGCGTCTACTCGGCAGTGCTGCACTATCTCAAGGCCGTGGAGAAGCTCGGCGGCGAAGCCAATGACGGCGCCCGGGTGGTCGCGCAGATGAAGCAGATCCCGACCGACGATCCGCTGTTCGGGCAGGGCGTGATCCGCCCCGACGGGCGCAAGATCCACCAGAACTACATCCTGCGCACCAAGCGGCCGGAGGATGTGAAGGGACAGTGGGACTATTTCGATGTCATCGCCACGGTGCCGGCCGCCGAGTCGTTCCGTCCGATGAGCGAGGGACACTGTCCGCTGGTGCAATGACCGGCACAGGTCGTTCCGGCGGGCCGACGCGCCCGCCGGCGCGGCCGCGCGACAACCGTGCTTCAGTCGAGGTCGTAGTACCGCATCAGGTCGTCGAGCGCGGCGACGAAGGCGGCGAGGTCGCCATGCACCGCGAGCTTGATCTGGCGCTCCTGCTGCTCGACCTTGACATTGACTTTCTTCTGCAATTGCCGGCCGGACGGAGTGAGGTGCAGCGTGCGCAGCCTGCGGTCGTTCTCGCTCAGCCGGCGGATCAGATAGCCGCCCTTTTCCAGCCGGTCGAGCGACAGCACCACGGCCGGCGGTTCGGCGCCGAGCAGGCGGGTGATCTCGTTCTGGTAGAGGCCGGGGTTGGCCTCGACGATGCACAGCGTCGCGAAGTCCATGATCCGCAGCTCGTGGGGCCGCAGGATGTCGTTGAGCTCGCCGATCACCGCCTGCTTGATGCGCCGGATCTTGTAGCCGACGAAGCGGTCCATCGGATTGACGAGATCGCGTCCCGCCGGGCGCGGTGCGGGCGCCGCATCCTCGCCCGCGGCAGGCTGCAGCCGGCTGGCCGGCGATTTCCGTGGGGGCACCTGATACCTCTTGCTGATCCCGGTCTGTCGAGCCGATGGCTTATCACGTCATATGATTACTTTACATAATCATTTATTTGAGTAATGAATTGACCGAGAGCAACCTGTTGATGGGGATTGGAGACACATGACATCACGCGATATCGCCATCACGGTCGACGACGCCGTCGCCTGCCTGACGCTGGACCGGCCGCACAAACGTAACGCCATCCGCGATGAGACCATCGAGGCGCTCGGCAGCTTCTTCGCCGCGCCGCCGGAAGGCGTGCGGGCGGTCGTGCTGCGAGCCGCCGGCGACAACTTCTCCGCCGGGCTCGACCTCGGCGAGCATCGCGAGCGCGATGCGGCGGAGGTGATGTATCATTCGCAGATGTGGCATCGCGTGCTGAACGCGGTGCAGTTCAGCGGGCTGCCGGTGGTGGCGGTGCTCAAGGGCGCGGTGATCGGCGGCGGACTGGAGATCGCCTCGGCCTGCCACGTGCGCGTCGCCGAGCAGACCGCCTACTATGCGCTGCCCGAGGCCGTGCGTGGCATCTATGTCGGCGGCGGCGCATCGGTGCGGGTGGCGCGGCTGATCGGCCAGGGCCGCATGATCGAGATGATGCTGACCGGGCGCATTCATGACGCGCAGATCGGCCAGCAGCTCGGCATCTCGCACTATCTGGTCGGGCCCGGCGAGGGCGAGGCGCTGGGGCTGTCGCTGGCCAAGCAGATCGCCGCCAATGCGCCGCTGTCGAACTACGCCATCCTCAATGCCATCCCCCGCATCTCGGACATGGGCGCCAACGACGGCTTCTTCGTCGAATCGCTGATGGCCGCGGTGGTGCAGACCGGCGAGGACGCGCGCCGGCGGCTCGGCGATTTCCTCGAAAAGCGCGCGGTGACGATCAAGCCGCGGCAGGCGCAGGATCTTCACGCCGAATCCTGACCGTTGCGCGGCGACGACCGGCCGCTGCCTGCGTTGCTGCAGACCCCAAAGCCCCCGCGCCACCGGCCGCGGGGGCTTTGTCGTTTCAACCGCATGGTGATCGGCGCCGGAAACGTCTCCTAAAATTAGCATTGTTTAGAAGCTAATTTGTGGTACGATTTCTCCCAACGACAAGAATATCCACGAGGAGGAAACCATGTTTCTCTACAACGCCTGGTACGTCGCGGCCTGGAGCAAGGATATCGGTTCGGCGCCGCTCGGGCGCACGCTGCTCAACGAGCCGGTGGTGCTCTATCGCACCGCGGACGGTGCGGTCGCAGCGCTCGAGGACCGCTGCTGCCATCGCGGCATGCCGCTGTCGTGCGGCGCGGTGTTCGGCAACAACATCCGCTGCGAATATCATGGCATGGTGTTCGATCCCGCCGGCGGCTGCGTCGAGATCCCGGGGCAGGCGATCATTCCGCGCAGCGCCAGGGTCCGCAGCTTTCCGGTGACCGAGTGCGACGATCTCGTCTGGATCTGGATGGGCGAGCCGAGCCTCGCGGACCCCGCGAAAATTCCGCGCTATCCCTGGCACAAGATGTGGCCCTACAAGAGCAAGACCGAGCGGATCGAGTGCAACTATCTGCTGCTGTCGGACAACCTGCTCGACCAGACCCACGGCGCCTACGTCCACAAATCGACGCTCGCCAGCAATGTCGACGCCTACGAGCGCGCCGAGATGACCATCAACTCGACGCCGGACGGCGTGAAGTTCATCCGCTGGATGCTGAACTGCGTGCCGCCGAGCATTTACCACCGCGCCGTGCCGTTCAAGGGCCGGGTCGATCGCTGGGGCGAGTTCGAGTATGTCGCGCCGTCCTGCATCATGCAGTTCACCGGCGCGCGCGATATCGGCGAGGGCGCCTATGAGAACGATGCGCGCGACGGCGGTTTCGGCCTGCGGATCTTCTATGGCATCACCCCGGAAACCGAGCATACCAGCTGGTTCATGTGGTCGACCGCCAACAGCTATCGCCAGGACGATCCGCAGGCGACGCAAGAGCTGTTCGAGGAGATCGAGCACGCCTTCAAGGAGGACGAGGACGTGCTGGTGGCGCAGTACGCCATGCTGCGCCGGCTCGGCGACCGGCCGCTGATCAACATCGCCTCGGATGGTGCGCGGGTCCAGGCGCGGCGGGCGCTCGAACGCAAGATCGCGGAAGAGCGCGGCATCCCGCGTGAAGACGTGGTGACGCTGGTCTGAGGACCGGCGTTTCGTTCGATCCTAAGTGTCAGCAGCTCAGAGTGGAGGCCTATCGTCATGATCACGTTCATGAAGGTCGCGGGTGTCTTCGTGATGTTGGGATGGCTCGTCGCGGGCGAGGCCGCGGCGGGGGATCAGCCCGGCGTCAGTGATGCGGAAATCCTGATCGGCCAGACCAATCCTTACAGTGGCCCGCTGTCGGCCTACAGCACCCAGGGGCGGGCGCAGGCCGCCTTCTACCGGATGGTCAACGACCAGGGCGGCGTCAACGGCCGCAAGATCAAGCTGCTGTCGCTCGACGATGCCTATTCGCCGCCGAAGACGGTCGAGCAGCATCGTCGTCTGGTGGAGAGCGACGAGGTGCTCGGCATCGTCGGCACCATGGGAACGCCGACCAACTCGGCGGTCGTGAAGTACCTCAACGCCAGATCCGTGCCTCACATCTTCCTGGCGAGCGGCGCCTCGAAGTGGGGGGACTATAAGAGCTACCCCTGGACCATCGGGTGGTATCCGACCTACCGCTCGGAGGGGCAGATCTACGGCAGCTACATCCGCGACAACATGCGCGATGCGAAGGTCGCCATCCTCGCCCAGAACGACGATTATGGCCGCGACTTCGTCGCCGGCTTCAAGGCCGGGCTCGGCGAGGCGGCGGACAAGCTGATCGTCAAGGAGCTGAGCTACGAAGTCTCCGAGCCGACCGTCGATTCCCAGGTCATCACGCTGAAGGCGTCGGGCGCCAACGTGCTGTTCAGCGCGTCCACCGCGAAGGCGGCGGCGCAGGCGATCAAGAAGGCGGCCGAGCTCGACTGGCATCCGACGCATTTCCTGGTGCAGAACGCCAATTCGATCGCCACCGTGCTGACGCCGGCGGGGCTCGACAACTCCGTCGGCATCATCTCTACGGCCTACCTCAAGGACCCCGTCGATCCGCAGTTCGCGGCCGATGCCGGCATGGCCTGGTACCGCGACTTCATGAAACGGTATTATCCGGAGGGCGATGTCAACGATCCGCAGAACGAGATCGCCGTGTCGATCGCCGCGACCTTCGTGCAGGTCCTCAAGCAGTGCGGCAACGACCTGACGCGGGAGAATCTGATGCGCCAGGCCAGCAACCTCAAGGACCTGGAACTGCCGCTGCTGCTGCCCGGCATCAAGCTCAACACCGGCGCGGCGGATCACTATCCGATCGAGCAGCTGCAACTGGTGAAGTTCGACGGCAAGACCTGGGGCCGCTTCGGTGCGGTGCTGAGCAGCCACTGACCGCGCTGTCCGCCGCCGCCCGGCACGGTCCGGGCGGCGCAGCCAGCGGGAGAAGGCTTGCAAATATAGCGGTTTTTGTTAGCTAGTTTTGCGAAACCCAGCCGGATCTCGCTGGTCGCTATCGCGGGTGCGGTGTATGCATCCACTGGATAACAACAGGGGAAGATGCGCCGATTCTCTTCCCGCTGATTGCTTCGTATCTCGGGAAACCAGCCGATGTCCGCCAAGAAGAGCCGATCGTCCACCCCGCGAAGCGAGGCGGAGCAGAGCCCCCTGAAGCAGAAGGCGCTGCCGTTGCCGGCCCCGGCAGGGCGACCGCGGACAGTGCCGCTGACGGTGTCGCGGCCGGAATTGCTGGTGCAGGGATCCGACCGTGCGTTCCGCAGCCTGGTGCATGGCCTGTTCGGCTTCTTTGCCCGCCACGAGGCCGTCCGCGCCGGTCATGGCGCCCGCATCGGTCTCGTCGGGATTGAATACACGGTGCTGATCTCGATCGGGCACCTGTCCGCCGAGGAGGGCCAGGTCAGCGTCAATCGTCTCGCCGAGCACCTCTATCTGAGCGGCGCCTTCGTCACGACGCTGACCAACCAGCTGCTGAAGCGCGGCCTCATCCACAAGACGCCGGATCCGAGCGACCGGCGGCGGGTGCTGCTCGAGATCTCGCAGGAAGGCTGGGCGCGCCTCGCCGAGCTCGCGCCGGTGCAACGCAAGGTCAACGACGTGCAGTTCGATTGCCTCAGCGCCGCCGAATTCCAGCAGCTGCTCAGCATGGTCAACCGCCTGATCGAGAGCAGCAACCGCGCCTTGAGCCTGCAGGCCTATTACGCCGGCGGCGGCGAGGGGGCGATGCCGACCGACGAGCGCCCGATGAAGCGCGGCAGCAAGCAGTCGCGCCGGCTCAGCGCGCAATAGTCCGCCGGCGGCGCTCTCCCCGAGGCAGATGCGTCTTGCATTAGCTTCGAAAATTAGCTAATAAAGCTTATTGATTTAGGGAGGAGCGAGACATGCATATCCGCAAGATCATCACCGTCGTCGACGAGGCGCGCTCGGAGGCGGGCATCGCGGCGGCGACGCCGCTGCGCAAGGTCGCGGCTGTCGCGATCGTCGGCAATCCGTTTGCCGGTCGCTATCAGGACGATCTGTCCAGTCTGGTCACGGCGAGCGCGGCGCTCGGCGAGGAGATCTCGACGATCGCGCGGGCGGCGCTGGGACCGTATCCGGTCGAGAGCTATGGCAAGGGCGCGGTCATCGGGCTGTCCGGAGAGCAGGAGCACGGCGTGGCGCTGCTCACCACGGTGTTCGGCAACGTCATCCGCGCCACCGCCGGCGGCGGCAAGGCGTGGGTTTCGTCGCTGACCAAGCGTGCGGCGCCGGGCGCTGCGATCGACGTGCCGCTCGCGCACAAGGATGCGCTGTACGTGCGCTCCCACTATGACGGCATCACCATCGCGCTGCCGGACGCGCCGCTGCCGGACGAGATCGCGATCATCTGCGCCTATGCCAACCGTGGCCGCCTCAACCACCGCGTCGGCGGGCTGGCGAGCCATGAGATCAAGGGCGAGGACGGCCTCGTCTGAGCACGACACATCATCGGGAGGAAACATCATGGCCATCAGCAAGAATGGTGCCGAGCACCTCGCGTCCCTGCGTGACGGGCGCGCAGTTTTCATCGACGGCGAGCGCGTCGCGGACGTCACGACGCACCACGCCTATCGCAACGCGGTGGCGTCCGCCGCGAGCCTCTACGACTTCCAGTCCGCGCCGGAGAATCTCGAGCTGATGACGTTCGCGCCGGACGGCGGCAACCGCCGCGTCAGCCGCGCCTGGCAAATTCCGCGCTCGCACGCCGAGATGGTCAACCGCCGCAAGGCGCTCACCGCCTGGGCGGAATGCAGCTACGGCTTCATGGGGCGCTCGCCGGACCACCTGGCGTCGGCACTGGTCGGCCAGCGCATGCGGCTCGACGTGTTCGAGCGCGGCGGCGCGGCGCGGGCCAAGGCATTCGCGGATTACTTCGACTATGCCAGCACCAACGACCTGTTCATGACCTACGTCATCATCAATCCGCAGGCCAATCGCTCCAAGGACTGGGGCGACCAGGACGAAGACCTGGTGGCGCGGATCGTCGACGAGGACTCGACCGGTGTCACCATCCGCGGCGCCAAGATGATGGGCACCAGCTCGATCATGGCCAACGAGATCTTCGTCGCCAACCTGCAGCCGCTCAAGGCCACGGAGGAGCCGTTGGCGTTCAGCTGCGCGCTGGAGATGAATGCGAGGGGGCTGCAGGTGCTGTCGCGCAAGTCCTACGAGGCGGCAGCCGTGTCGGTCTACGACAACCCGGTGTCGTCGCGCTATGACGAGAACGACGCGGTGATCTATTTCGACGACGTCAAGGTGCCGTGGGAGCGGATGTTCGTCCATCGCAACGTCGATCTCTGCCGCGCCCAGTTCCACGACACGCCCGGGCATGTGTTCCAGAACTATCAGTCGCAGATCCGCCTGGTGGTGAAGCTCAAATTCCTGGTCGGGCTGGCGCATCAGCTCACCGAGGCGATCGGCACGGCGGCGATGCCGCAGGTCCGCGAGCAGCTCGGACGTCTCGCCGCCGATGTCGGCATGGTCGAAGCCATGCTGCACGGCATGGAGGCGGCGGGCGAGTTCTGCGGCGAGTACTGGGTGCCGAACCGTCACCATCTCTATTCGGCGCAGGTCGTGACCCAGGACCTCTACCCCCGGATGATCAACAAGATCCGCGAACTGGCCGGCGGCGCCTTCATCATGCTGCCGTCGTCGTATCGCGACTTCGCCAACGAGACGCTGGCGCCGCTGATCCACAAGACCCAGCGCTCCGCCGCGCTCGAACCCGAGCAGAAGGTGCGCTTCCTGAAGGCGGCATGGGACGCGATCGGCTCTGAGTTCGGCTCGCGTCATACCCAGTACGAGATGTTCTACGCCGGTGCGCAGTTCGTCACCGCTGGACACAGCTACCGCACCTTCGGCTGGGACAGCGCCGCCGCGCTGGTGCGCCATCTCATGGCGAGCGTGTCGCTCGACGCCCCCCAGGGCGCCGTTCGGCAGTAACGCGGTTCACCAGGATAGGGAGGAGGCTTGTCATGCGAGTCGCGATCGTCAACATCGGCGCCATCGTCTCCGGCGACTGGCGCCATCCCCTGATCGCCGGGGATACCGTGATCTGCGAGAGCGGCCTGATCGCCGCGGTGGGGACGGCGTCCCCCGCCGCGGTCGAGGCGGCCGATGTGGTGATCGATGCCGGCGGCACCACGCTGATGCCGGGGCTGATCGATTCCCACGTCCACATCACGTTCGGCGACTATACCCCGCGCCAGCAGACCGTGGGCTATCTCGACAGCTACGTCCATGGCGGCACCACCACCGCGATCTCCGCGTCGGAAGTCCACGTTCCCGGGCGGCCGAAGGACGTCGACGGCGTCAAGGCGCTCGCGGTCGCGGCGCACAAGTGCTTCGAGACCTACCGTCCCGGCGGCATGCGGGTGCATGCCGGCTCGGTCATTCTCGAGCCTGGCCTGACGGAGGCCGACTTCGCCGACCTCAGGCGCCAGGGGGTGTGGTTGGCCAAGGCCGGCTTCGGCGCGATGAAGACCGCCTACGATTATGTGCCGCTGGTCGCCGCCGCGCGCGCGGCGGGCATGATCACCACCGTCCATACCGGCGGCTCGTCGATCCCGGGCTCGGGCGCGGTGACCGGCGATCATCTGCTGGCGATGAACCCGCACGTCTCCTTCCATGTCAATGGCGGCCCGACCGCGATGAAGGATGCGGATTTCGAGCGCCTGGTGCGCGACAGCGCCATCGCGCTGCAGCTGTGCACCGCCGGCAACTTGCGCACCGCGCTGCTGACCGCATCGCTCGCCATGAGCCATGACGCGTTCGACCGGCTGCTGATCGCCACCGATACGCCCACCGGCAGCGGCATCATGCCGCTCGGCATGCTCTACACCATCTCGCATCTGGCGAGCCTCGGCCGGGTGGCGCCGGAGCTCGCCATCGCCGCCGCGACCGGCAACAACGCGCAGGTCTACGGCCTCAATGCCGGCCGCATCGCGGTCGGCCGCGACGCCGACCTCGTGCTGATCGACGCGCCGGACGGCGGCTCGCAGGCGACCGCGCTCGCCGCCATCGCCAACGGCGACATCGCCGCGATCGGGGCGGTGGTGACGGCCGGCGAGCCGCGCTTCGTCGGCCGCAGCCGCAACAGTCCGGCGACGACGCGCAGCGTCAAGGTCGCGCACTGCCGTGTGCCGATGTCGTACGGCGCAGCGCGACACTGACTTCAAGGCGACCTTCGGAGGATGCGATGACCACGATCGAGCAGGACACCGGTTTTACGGCCCGCGCGTTCCGCGATGCGCTCGGTCTGTTCGCCTCCGGCGTCGTGGTGGTGACCAGCACGACGCCGGAGGGCGAGCGGCTCGGCATGACCGTGTCCTCGTTCAATTCGGTGTCGCTGGAGCCGCCGCTGGTGCTGTTCAGTGTCGGCCGCGGCGCCCATGCCTTCGCTGCGTGGCAGGCAGCGGAGACTTTCGCCATCAACGTGCTGGCCGAGGAGCAGAGCACGATCTCAACTCGCTTTGCCCGCGCGCTGACCGACAAATGGGCGGGCTTCAGGGCCGGGCAGGATGTCAACGGTTGCCCGGTTCTGCCGGGAACGCTGGTGCTGCTGAGCTGCACGACCCATGCGCGCCACGACGGCGGCGATCACCTCATCATCGTCGGCCGGGTCGATGCGCTGCGCCAGGTCGGCCGCCATGCCGCGCGCCCGCTGGTGTTCTTTGGCGGGCAGTACCGCCGCCTCGATGCCGACCATGCCATCGAGGCGCCGTTCGACGCGCGGGACTGGAGCCACGGCTGGTAGTCGACGGCTGGTCATTCGGTTTCGGCGATGGTCGACGAAACTGACGCTCTGGGGGGTGCTTTGCGCGAACCAAACGCGAAGGCGACCAGCGGGATGGCGCCGTAGGCGACGCTGGCAAGCAGCACGACACGGAAGAGCGTGTCGAGGTCGCTGCCCGCCTGGGCCGTGAGGCACCAGCCGCCGCCGGCCGCCACGATCAGGCGGACGAAACCGGCGATCACCGGCCAGCCGACCTTGCCCGCTCCCTGGCCGGCGAAATAAAGCAGCAGGCCGACACCGATGAAGCCATAGAACGGCGCGACGGTCCGCAGGTACAGGCTGCCGGTCGCCAGCACGTCGGCCTCCGCCGTAAACAGCCCGAGCCACACGCGCGGAAACAGGGCCGCGGCAAGCCCGACCGTCTCGGTCAGCGCGGCGGCGACCGCGGCGGATATCCAGACGATGCGTTCGGCCCTTTTGATCTCGCCGGCGCCGATATTGGTGCCGACCATCGTCAGGGCCGCCGAGCCAAGGCCGAAGATCGCCGGAATCAGGAGATAGTCGAGACGCGACGCGATGCCGTAGCCGGCAAGGGCGGGGATGCCGAACAGGCCGACGATGCCCGTGACCAGCATCACCGTCAGGTTCGACTGAACCGTTCCGATCGCCGCAAGTCCGCCGGTTCGCAGGATGTCCGCGAACAGCCGCCATGCGAGTTGGCGACCTGCCAGGGACAGCCGCACGGTGCTGCGGCCGGAGCGCAGGTACGCGACCAATACCACCAGCGCCAGAGCATAGTAGACGACGACGGCAACGCCCGCGCCGGCAACGCCGAGGCCTCCGATGGGACCCACGCCGAAGATCAGAACGGGCGACAGGGGCAGCACGACAAACACGCTGCCGAGCGTGACCGCGGCCGGAACGACGACGTTGCCGGTGCCGCGCAGGACGGCCGCGAGCAGGCTGACGGCCCATACCAGGCACGCGCCGCCAAAGACGACATGGCCATAGGTCAGCGCCGCCGCCAGGGCATCGCCGGTTCCGCCGAGCGTGCGGTAGAGAAGGCGCCCGGCCAGCAACTCGAGGGCCGAGAACGCAGCGCCAAACCCGACGGCAATGACCAGCGCATGCAGCACGAGCGCATCGGCGTCCGCCTTGCGCCCGGCGCCGATCGCACGGGCGACGGCCGAGGCGACGCCGCCGCCGATGCCGCCGTTCGACATGGTCTGCATCAGCATCAGAACCGGCAGGACGAGGGTGGTGCCGGCAAGCGCATCGGTGCCGAGGAAGCTGACGAAGCAGGTTTCGGCGACGCCGACCATCGCCTGCACCAGAAGAACGATGATCGTCGGCAGCGCGAGCTTGATCAGCAGCGGCAGGATCGGCGCCCGCAGCATCATCTGCCGGCGATCCGCCATCCCGGAGAGTTCGTCGCCGGTCTTTTTCGCAACGTCGGCTGCCGGCAATGCCAGCGTGTTCTGTGGCTGCTGCATGCGCTCCTCCTTTGACGGATCCCGGCGGCGTTCGCCGGTGTTCAGGCAAGGACGTGTGGTGGAGCGCGTGGCGGACAGTTTTCTGAGGATCTGATGTCGGCTTCAGGGATCGACCGGGCGGCCGGGCCGATCCGCCGGCCGGTCGAGTGCGCCGATCCAGATGTCCTCGTCATGCGCCAGCGACGGTCCGTCCTGACGATGACAGGCCGCAATCCGTGCCTGCAGGTATTCGCGCTCCATCGGATTGCGCGCCAGCGACGCGGCCTTGCGGTGGTGCTCGCGCGCCTCCGCGTCATGGCCGCACCGGCGTTCGAGTTCGCCGAGCGCCGCCCAATAGAACGGATAGGACGCCATTCGATCGCGCTGCGCGATGGCGCTGATTTCCTCCAGGCCGCGCGCCGCGCCCTCATGCTCGGCGATCGCAATCGCCCGGTTCAGCGCGACGACTGCCGACGGCTTGATGACGAGCAGCGCGTCGTAGAGCGCAATGATGTCCTTCCAGTTGGTGTCTTCGGCCCGCGGCGCCAGCACATGGAAGGAGGCGATCGCCGCCTCGAGATGATATTCGGACGTCTCCAGGCCACGGGCGGACAGTTCGAGCAGCATCATGCCTTCCCGGATCAGCTCCGCGTCCCAGCGCGACCGGTCCTGATCGGCGAGTGCGATCAGCCTGCCGGTTGCGTCGACGCGCGTCGGCAGGCGCGCGGCATGCAGGCACATCAGGGAGGACAGCGCGTAGCTCACCGGCGTGGCACCGCTGCCGTGCTGCAGCAGGATGGCGGTCAAGCGCATGGCCTCCCGGCACAGTTCTGCGCGAACGGCCGTCTGGGCGCAGGCGCCGTGATATCCTTCGTTGAACAGAAGGTAGAGGGCGCGGTGAACCGCCGGCAGGCGGTCCGCGAAATCGGCGGGCGCTGCCGTATCGAACAGCTTCTTGGAGCCTCGCAGCACGTGTTTGGCCCGTGCGATCCGCTTCTCGACCGCCGAGCGTCCTTCGACGAATGCGCCGGCGATTTCCTCCACGGTGAAACCGCACAGGATATTCAGAATCAGGGCGACCTGGGCCTGCTGCGACAGCCGCGGGTGGCAGCAGGAAAACATCATCCGCAGCTGGCTGTCCTGGATGGCGTCGGCGGCGAAGAATTCGTTGACGACGGGAGCAACCGTCCACTCGCTTTCCAGCAGGCGGCCGAGTTCGGGGGCAAAGCGCTGGGCCGTTCGTTGTCGCCGCAAGACGTCCAGCGCGCAGTTCTTCGCTGTCGCAATCAGCCAGGCCCTTGGATCGTCGGGCATGCCCTTGGCGTTCCAGACGTCCAGGGCGCGGCAGAAGGCGTCCTGGATGACGTCTTCCACCAAAGGCAGGTTATGGACGCCGAAGATGCGCACGAGCACAGCGCGCGTCGGCCCCGCTTCGCGCCGGAAAATCTCGTCGCTCGATCGCATCTTCAGAGAATTCGCACCGGGCGGACCTCCACGGCGCCTCCCAGTTCGAGAAGGGGGCACCCCGAGGCGACCTCGACAGCATGGGTCAGGTCGCGCGCCTCGATCACCGTATAGCCGTTGACGATATCCTTGGATTCGACATACGGGCCGTCGTGGATGCTCTTGTCCTTGCCTCTGATCACCTTGCCTGCCGGCTGGAGCGGCGCGCCCGGGTGCTTGATGTATCCCTTCTCGCCGAGCTGTTTGAACCAGGCCAGCCATTTCTGCGAATAGACCTGCATCTGGTCTGGAGACTGGTCGAAAACCGATGCGTTGCGGAACAGCAGGGTAAATTCGCTCATGGACTCTCCTCCCGGGTTGAACTTCAACCCCATAGACGTCCGGACGACGGCCCGCCGGACATCTTTTTCCGCCGGGCGGACCTGTCCGGGGGCGTTAGCGGGCAAAGTCGAGCGCCCCTATCCTACAAGAAAAATGTCCGCCGGGGTCCATGTCATACGTCGAGGGGGATCATAGCAGGAGCAGGGTTGGCGAAGATGAACAAGCCGCAGAGTCCCGAAAGTCTGGCCGAACGAATCCGGTCGATCCTGCCGGTCGGGCATGCGTCCGAAAAACGGATGTTCGGCGGCATTACCTTCCTGGTGAACGGCAACATGCTGTGTTGCGCCTTCGCGGAAGGCCTCATGCTCCGGGTTGGAAAAGACGCGGAGGCTGCTGCCCTGACCCGGCCCTTTGTCCGCCCCTTGAGCAAAACCCGGAAGATGGGGGGCTTTGTCTTCATCGCGCAGGCGGGGCTTGCCCGTCGCCCGGCGCTGTCGCGGTGGATCGGCCAGGCGCGCGCCTACGTGGATCCGCTTCCGCCCAAGGCCGCGGGACACCGATGAATTGCTGCGACGTTGTGTCAAAGGACGGAGCGGCAGGTCGCCTGGGCGACAGCCGTCGCGGCGCTCAAGGGGCTGGCGGCACCGTCGGCGGCCGGCGCCAGGGCGTCAGCCCTTGGCGGCCGCAGCCTTCGCCCGTTCCTTGCGCAGCGGTGCCGTCTTGCCGGTCAGGCCGACGCTCGCGAGCTGGACGATGCGCTCGATGATGTCGTCGACGTCGTCGAGATCACAGAGGTCGCCGGACAGCTTGCGCAGCCGCTCGCTGTCGGTGGTGGTCTGGCGGATCATCGCCAGCGCGAAATGCAGTCCCCAGTAGATGTCGACATCGCTGCGCTCGGGCAGGGCGCGCTGCAGCGCTTCGGCGAAGCGCCGCAGGTGGGTAATGTCGCGCTCGACGATCTTGCGGATCGGCGGCACGGTCTCGACCGCGGCCCGTGTCATGAAGCGCGCCGCAGCCGAGCGCTGGCGGTCCGCCCCCAGGCACCATCGGATCGGCGGGCCGGCGAGGGCGCGCACGATCGCCTCGACGTCGGCGCGGCCGCCGCCGGCGGCTTCCGCCTCCTTCAGCGCGGCGAAACGCTCGCGGTTGAGCGCGGTGGCGCGGCTGAGGAACAGTTCCGCCAGCAGTTCGTCCTTCGAGCCGAAATGATAGTTCACCGCCGCGAGGTTGACGCCGGCAGCGGCGACGATGTCGCGCAGGCTGACCTCGCCGAAGCTGCGCTCGGCGTAGAGCTGTTCGGCGGCGGTGAGGATGGCGGTCTTGGTTTCGTCGGTCGACATCGGCGAGCCATGTTCGGCCGGCAGGGATGCGTTGCCGGTGGACGCTGCAGGTCCGCGATTGCAATTCAAACTATTGTATGAAACTATCGTTTCAGAGCGCGGGATGTCAATGCGGCCCTGCCGGGTTGTCATCTTGCTGTTGAAACTGCTGGATTTTCCGTTTCGCGGGAGACGATCAAGGCTCTTGCGGGCGGCGGACGGCAGGCAGAGACTGCGCCGAAACACGTTTCAAAAACGAACAGCGAGGATCGCCAGATGGACTTTTCAATGTCGGATCGCCAGCGCGAATGGCTCGATCGCGTCACCACCTTCATGAACAAGCATGTCCGTCCGGCCGAGAAGATCTACAAGGAGCAGGACGCCGCCGGCGAGCGCTGGAAGGTGATCCCGGTCCTCGAGGAATTGAAGAAGAAGGCGAAGGCCGAGGGCCTGTGGAACATGTTCATGCCGCCGTCGTCGCATGAAGATGACGAATTCCGCGGCGCGGGCTTGTCTAACCTCGAATACGCGCTGCTGTCCGAGCAGATGGGCCACATCTACTGGGCGTCGGAAGTGTTCAACTGTTCGGCGCCGGATACCGGCAACATGGAAGTGCTGATGCGCTACGGCTCCAAGGAGCAGAAGCGCCAGTGGCTGCGTCCGCTGATGGACGGCGAGATTCGCTCCGCCTTCCTGATGACCGAGCCGGCGGTGGCGTCGTCCGACGCCACGAACATCGAGACCCGCATCGAGCGTGACGGCGATCACTACGTCATCAACGGCCGCAAGTGGTGGTCGTCCGGCGTCGGCGATCCCCGCTGCAAGATCGCGATCCTGATGGGCAAGACCGACTTCAACGCGCCCAAGCATCAGCAACAGTCGCAGATCCTGGTGCCGCTCGACAGCAAGGGCATCACGGTCGAGAAGATGCTGCCGGTGTTCGGCTTCGACGACGCGCCGCACGGCCACGCCCAGGTGCTGCTGGAGAACGTCCGCGTGCCGGTGTCGAACCTGCTGCTCGGCGAGGGCCGCGGCTTCGAGATCGCGCAGGGCCGCCTTGGTCCGGGCCGCATCCATCACTGCATGCGCACCATCGGCAAGGCCGAGGAAGCGCTGGAGAAGATGGTCCGCCGCCTGTCGTCGCGCACCGCCTTCGGCAAGAAGATCATCGAGCAGTCGGTGTGGGAGCAGCGCATCGGCGAAGCCCGCACCAACATCGAGATGACGCGCCTGTTGTGCCTCAAGGCCGCCGACATGATGGACAAGGTCGGCAACAAGACCGCCCAGCTCGAGATCGCGATGATCAAGGTCGCGGCGCCGAACATGGCGCTCAAGATCATCGACGACGCCATCCAGGCGTATGGCGGCGGCGGCGTGTCCGACGAGGCGGGTCTCGCCAAGGACTATGCGGGCATTCGCACACTGCGGCTTGCGGACGGCCCGGACGAGGTGCACAACCGTGCGATCGCCCGGCTCGAGATGCGCAAGTACGCCAACGAGCCGGCCAAGCACTAACGGGCATCGAGCGGAGAGCCGGCATGGGTCTTGGCGTGAGGGAAGACGCGGATTTCTCCGGCACCAAGCCGGTCGAGGAGCGCCATCGCATCGACGAGGCGAGCCTCGACCGCTGGATGGCCTCGCATGTCGAGGGCTATGCCGGGCCGCTGACGGTGTCGCAGTTCAAGGGCGGGCAGTCCAACCCGACCTACCGGCTCGATACCCCGGGCCGGGCCTATGTCATGCGGCGCAAGCCGTTCGGCAAGCTGCTGCCGTCGGCGCATGCGGTGGACCGCGAGTTCCGCGTCATCGATGCACTGTACCGCCAGGGCTTTCCGGTGGCGCGCGCCTATGCGCTGTGCATGGACGACGCCGTGATCGGCGCGGCCTTCTACATCATGTCGATGGAGGAAGGCCGCGTCTTCTGGAACCCGACCTTGCCGAACCTGCCGCCGGCGGAACGCCGCGCGGTGTTCACCAGCAAGGTCGAGACGCTGGCGCTGCTCCACCAGTATGATCCGCAGGCCATCGGCCTCGGTGATTTCGGCAAGCCGGGCAATTACTTCGCCCGGCAGGTCGAACGCTGGACCAAGCAGTACCGGGCGTCGGAGACCGACGTCATCCCGGAGATGGATCGCCTCATCGAGTGGCTGCCGCGCACCGTGCCGCAGCAGGACCGGGTGTCGGTGGTGCACGGCGACTATCGCCTCGACAACATGATCTTCCACGCCACCGAGCCCAAGGTGAAGGCGGTGCTGGACTGGGAGCTGTCGACGCTCGGCGATCCGCTCGCGGACTTCACTTACCTGCTGATGCAGTGGGTGATGCCGGGTCTCGAGGGCGCCGACTTCAAGGCGCTCAACATCCCGACCATGGAGGAGGCGGAGGCGATCTACTGCAACGCCACCGGCCGCAGCAGCATCCCCGACCTCAACTGGTACTTCGCCTACAACCTGTTCCGCCTCGCGGGCATCGTGCAGGGCATCGCCGCGCGCATCCGCGACGGCACTGCCGCCAACGCGCGGGCGGCTGAATCGGCGGCGCGCCGCATTCCGCTGGCGCAGGCATCCTGGGCCTACGCCCGGAAGGCCGGGGCCTGATCCCATCGCGACGGGCGCGCTCGGCACTCGCCGGGCGTGCCGATGCCACGGGCGGCGGCCGGAACCGCGGTTGCGCCGTGCTTTCGATCGACATGACAGAAGGAAACGCATCATGGGGCGTCTCGACGGCAAGTCCATCGTGATCACCGGCGCGGGCAGCGGCATCGGCCGCGCGGCGTCGCTGTTGTTTTGCAAGGAGGGTGCGCGGCTCATCGCCGTGGACCGCAGTGAGGGTGTCAAGGACACGGTCGAACTGGTTCGCAAGGCTGGCGGCACCGCGGAAGCGGTGCAGGCCGATGCCGGTTCGGAAACAGATGTCCAGGCCTTCATCGCCAAGGCGATCGCGACCTATGGCAAGCTCGACGGCATCTGGGCCAACGCCGGCATCAGCGGCGGTCTCGTGCCGCTCGCCGACCAGACGCCGGAGCACTGGCAGGAGATCTTGCGGATCAACCTGATCGGCCCGTTCCTGGCGGTGAAGCACTCGATCCCGCATCTCACCAAGCAGGGCCACGGCGCCATCGTCTGCACCGCGTCCGTCGCCGGCCTCAAGTCCGGCGCCAGCGGCCATCCCTATGCCGCCAGCAAGGCCGGCGTCATCAGCCTGGTGCAGACCACGGCCTATTCGCTGTCGGGCACCAACGTGCGCATCAATGCGGTGTGCCCGGGCCTGATCGAGACCGGCATGACCAAGCCGATCTTCGACAACGCCAAGGAGCGCGGCACCGAGGGCAAGATCGGCCAGCTCAACCCGCTGAAGCGGGCCGGGCAGCCGCACGAGCTCGCGGCGATGGGCCTGTTCCTGATCAGCGACGAGGCGTCCTACGTCAACGGCCAGGCGTTCCCGGTCGATGGCGGTCTCACCGCGTCGATGCCCTACACCGGCAAGCCGATCTGAGCGGAGCGATCATGTCCGCTTCGCGTCCGCGCACCACCGGCGGCATCCCGCCGAAGCCCGACGGTTTGTCGCTGACGCGCTGGTGGTGGGTGCGCCACGCGCCGGTGCGCGAGGACGAGGGGCTGATCTACGGCCAAAAGGATCTCAACTGCGACTGCAGCGACACCGTGGTGTTCAACGCGGTCGCGCGCATCCTGCCGCGGGACGCGGTGTGGTACGCCAGCAACCTCAAACGCACCCATCAGACCGCGGCGGCGATCTGGGCCGCGGGCTTTCCCGCGCCTGCCACCATGGTGCATGAGCGCGCCTTCGCCGAGCAGGATCTCGGCGAATGGCAGGGCCGCAACCGTGCCGCGTTCTTTGCCAGCCGCCCGGCGGCGATCGCCAGCTACTGGTTCGCGCCGGCGGAGGAGCGGGCGCCCGGCGGCGAGAGCTTCGCCGACCTGTCCGCACGGGTGTGTGCGGCGATCGATCGCCTCAATGTCATCCATCGCGGCCGCGACATCGTGGTGTCGTCCCATGGCGGACCGATCAAGGCGGCCATCGCCCATGCTCTCGGCCTGCCGGCCAGCGGCGGCTTCGCGTTCACCATCGACAACTGCTCGGTAACCCGGCTCGATCATCTGCATGGCGCCGATCACTCCGGCTGGCGCGTGCCGATGATCAACCAGCAGCCATGGATCGCCGATCCATCCCATGCCGCCATGCATCAGCCGGCGGGACCCGAGGCGGCTTCGCCGGGCAAGATCGGCTAGCGCAGGCACAGACAACACAACATCAGGGAGAGAACGATGACGCTGTTCGACATGACCGGAAAAGTGGCGGTGATCACCGGCTCGACCCGCGGCATCGGCCGCGCCGTCGCCGAGCGCATGGTCGAGCATGGCGCTCAGGTCGTGATCTCGTCACGCAAGCAGGACGTTTGCGACGCGGTCGCCAAGGAGATCAACGATCGCTTCGGCAAGGGCAAGGCCATTGCCATCGCCGCCAACATCTCCAGCAAGGAGAACCTGCAGAACCTCGTCGACGAGAGCAACCGCGCCTTCGGCCGGATCGACGTGCTGGTGTGCAACGCCGCGTCGAATCCGTATTACGGGCCGCTGGCCGGCATCTCCGACGACCAGTTCCGCAAGATCCTCGACAACAACATCGTGTCGAACAACTGGCTGATCAGCATGGTCGTGCCGCAGATGATCGCGCGCAAGGATGGTTCTGTGATTATTGTGTCATCGATCGGCGGCCTCAAGGGCTCGACCATCCTCGGCGCCTACGCCATCTCCAAGGCCGCCGACATGCAGCTCGCACGCAATCTCGCCTGCGAGTACGGCCCGCACAACGTGCGGGTGAACTGCATCGCGCCGGGCCTGATCAAGACCGATTTCGCCAAGGCGTTGTGGGACAATCCGGACAACCTCAAGGCCTCGACGGCACGCTCGCCGCTGCTGCGCATCGGCATCCCCGACGAGATCGCGGGCGCCGCCGTGTTCCTCGGCTCCGCCGCCGGCAACTTCATGACCGGCCAGACCATGGTCATCGACGGCGGCGCGACCATCAGCTGATCGCGCGGTTGCGGCCTCGCGCCGCGGTGCTTTGAACCTTCCTGCGACGCGCTCCGACAACCGGACGTGCGCGGATCGTGCCCGGCCGCCGGCCGGGCGAACGATGCCGCGCCTGCGCGCGGAGGAAGGTATGGCTCTCGACGTCCAACCGATCACGGGCTCGCTGGCGCGCGTCGCCGCACGCCTTTGCAACTTCCACACCGGGCATGCGAGCCTGCTGCCCGCGCACCTCGACTGGCTCGACAACACCGTGGCGCCGCTGGTTCGCGCGGCGTCGACGCCGTGGGTCAACATCATCGGCTACGCCAGTCACCTGGGCGACGCCTCCTTCAATCAGAAGCTGTCGTTCCAGCGCTGCGAGGCGGTGCGCCAGCGGGTGAAGACCTACAATCCCCGCGTCGCGTTTCCGCTCGAGCAAGGCCGGGGCGAAACCGAGAGCACCGGCGGCGTCAACGACAATTCCGGCTACTGGCGCGCCGTCGACGTGTTCGTGTTCGACTTCAAGCCTCCGAAGCCGCCGACGCCGAAACCCAACTACGACCGCAAGGTGCGGCTGCACTTCCGCTCGACCGCGATGCCGGTTGTGCCCGAACTGACGGCGCTGGAGAACGCGCAGAAGGTCTATGACGGCTGCCGCGTGCTGCTGGAATTCGCCTCGGGCCTCAGCATGGGCGCGAACGCCGTCGACCTACTGATGCTGGACGCGTCGGACGCCACCTGCAATTGGGACGACGCATCGGACCAGCAGAAGCTGCTCGATCTGCTCGGCGGGCGGCAGGGCGTCGGCCCGACCGATGTCGTCGTCTATTATGTCAACCAGCTCAAGGAAAAAGCCGGCAACAAGCTCAATGGCTGCGCCGGTCATCGGCCGGGGCGGGCGGCGGTTGCGGTGGCCGCCGGCGGATCACCCTGGACGCTCGCCCATGAGCTCGGCCATGTGCTGCTGGGGCCGAGCTTTCGCCCGGTCCATCATCCCGACAAGATCAACATCATGTTCGCGCCGACCACCGGCATCACGGCGCCGGTCCCGGCGTTCACCCCCGAACAGGTCACCCGCCTGCGCGCGAGCTCGTTCTGCGTCGCCGTCTAGCGGCGTGGATCCGACATTCGCTTGCGGAGGGCCACAGGACACCCCGGCAGGGCTGCCGGGGTGGGCGGCAAACGCTCACTCCAGCGTCGCGTACACCAGGCTGCGGATCAGCGTGCGGAAGTACTCGCGCTGGCCGGGGCCCTGCGACAGGAAGACCGCGAACAGCTCTTCCGCAGGGTCGATCCAGAAGAACGTGCCGGCCATGCCGCTCCAGAAGAACTGGCCGACCGAACCCGCGAACGGCGCGAGGCCCTGCTGGGTGCGTACCGCGAAGCCGAGGCCGAACGAGTGGCCGGCGGGAATCAGCATGGATTCGACCTTGACGTCGGCGGCCAGATGGTCCGCGGCCATGAATTGCAGGGTCTTGCGCGCGATGATCGACTGGCCGTCCAGCGTGCCGCCGTTGAGCAGCATCTGGCAGAAGCGGGCGTAGTCCATCGCGGTGGAGACGAGGCCGCCGCCCCCCGATTCCATCGCCGGGATTTCGAGCGGGTCGAACAGCGCGACCTTGTCGCCGGTCCAGGGATCGGTGGCAAAGGGCTGGGCAAGGCGGCCGGCATTCGCGGCAGCTGTGGAAAACGCGGTTTCCGTCATCTGCAGCGGGGCGAGGATGCGCTGGGACAGGAATGTACCGAGCGTCTGTTCGGCCACCACTTCGATGACCCGGCCCAGGATGTCGGTCGAGCGGCTGTAATTCCACTCCGTGCCGGGCTGGCAGACCAGCGGCAGCTCGGCGATCAGGCGGGCATGCTCTGCATTGCTGATGTTGCGGGCGAAGGCGCGGACCTTGCGGTACATCTGCTGCACGAGGCCGTTGCCGGTGATCTCGTAGGTGATGCCGGAGGTGTGGCGCAACAGGTCCTGAATGGTGATCGAGCGCACCCGGGGCACGAGTTCCAGCCGGCCGTCCTTTTCGATGCCGACCTGCTGGGCGGCGAACTCCGGGATGAACTTCTCCAGCGGATCGGTCAGCAGCAGCTGGCCGTCCTCCAGCAACTGGCCGATACCGATCGAGACCAGCGGCTTGGTCATTGAGAAGATGCGGAACAGGCTGTCGCGGGCCATCGCGGTGCCGCTGCCGGGGGCCTGGCGGCCCTGGGCCTCGAACCAGCCGATCTGGCCGCGCCGGGCAATCAGCGTCACCACCCCGGGGGTGGTTCCCCGGTCGATCTCGCGCTGGAGGGCATCGTGCATGCGCTGCAACCGGGCGGGGGAGAGGCCCACAGCCGCGGGGCTGGCGAAGGGGAGTGGCGGGGTTTGCGGTCCGGCGGCGGGCTTCAGGGCGGTTTGAGGCATGCGGGGTCCTTGCTCGGCGTCATTTTGTTGTTTTTGCGCCCCGCCGGGCGGGGCCTTGGCCACCCTGGCCCATAACTTCGCCCTTGAACAGCCGCGTTTTCCGCAGTAACCAGCCGCGGATTTGTAGCCGCGCAGCCGCGCCGGCTGGTGAGGGTGGACGAAGAATGGCCAAAGAGAAGTTTGAGCGTAATAAGCCGCACTGCAACATCGGGACCATCGGTCACGTTGACCATGGCAAGACGTCGCTGACTGCGGCGATCACGAAGGTGTTGGCGGAGACTGGCGGCGCGACGTTCACGGCGTACGAC